>JANPDE010000480.1:0-34877 GCA_031431315.1 Haliea sp. | reverse complement strand
GTCGAGGCGATCGAGGCGATTGCGCCGCCCGCAGGTATGCGCGCAACCAAACCTTCGGTCAGGTAGCGCAGCCCAGCGAAATTGATCAGCACGGCGTCGGCGGCGGAGAACGGCGGATTTGGCACGCCGGCGCAGTTGAACAGCGCATACACTTCTGCGGGAAGCGCCTTGAGCGCCGCATCGAGACTGGCCTGGTCCTTCATGTCGACCTTGATGCGTTGCGCGACCGCTACCGAAATGTCGGCGATGTCCAGCGCATACACCTGCGCGCCGGCATCCACCAACAGTTGTGCTGCCGCCTGGCCCATGCCAGAGGCGGCGCCAGTAATGACCACGTTCTTGCCCTTGTAACCGAGTATATCGCTCATGCATTTTACCTTTTGATGTGTCTGTCAGCCGAAGAGGTCTTTCTTGGCCATCGGAATGTTGGGCCGGATTTCCAGCAGATCGACTGCCACGCCCGGAGGCTGTGACAGTGCGTAGCGCACCGCATCCGCCACGTGAGTGACTTCCATACCCGTATCCATGTAGGCGCCCAACTCTTTCCACGCGGCCACGCCAGCGTCGATGGCGCGCTTATCCCAGCCGTCAGCAAACGTCGTCCACGCGCTGCCGGGGCGAATGCAGGTAACGCCAATGCGATCAGCCTGCAGTTCCACACGCAGATCGCGGGTGAAGCGTTCCACCGCAGCCTTGGTGGCGGCGTAGATAGAGAGGTGGCTCATTTCATCGTAGTGCCAGGCGCTGGCGGAAGAGATATTGATAATGCGCGGATTGTCACCGCCGCGCAGCAGCGGGATCGCCGCCTGCGAGCAGAATACCGTCCCCAGGAAATTGGTCTGGACCTGCCTCAGTACCTCGCTTTCCACGAGGTGTTCCACTTTGTTGGGCGCGGCGAGACCGGCGTTGTTGACCAACCCATCCAGGCGTTCAAATCGCGATTTGATCGCGTCAAATGCCGCACAGATGCTGCTTTTCGACGCCACATCCGCCGCCACACCAAACGCCCGATCCGCACCGAGTTCCGCCACGGCCTGGTTCACACCCGCCTGGCTGCGACTGATTAGTCCGACCCGCGCGCCCTGCTCCAGAAGGGCCTTGCCAATGCCCAGGCCGAACCCCCGGGAACCCCCGGTGATGATGTAGACCCTGCCGTCCAACTGTGTGCTCATACGGCAATCGCGATGGTCTTGGTTTCCAGGTATTCCTCGAAGCCCTCAGGTCCCATTTCCCGGCCGACGCCGCTCTGTTTGTAGCCGCCGAAGGGTGCGTCGGCGCCGTAATAAATACCGCCGTTTACCTGCACAGTGCCGGAACGCAGGCGTCGCGCCACAGCCAGTGCCCGCTCAGGGTCCTTGGACCAGACTCCACCGGAAAGTCCGTAGTCAGAGTCATTGGCGATGCGCACAGCATCGTCTTCGGTATCGTAGGGAATGATGACCAGCACCGGTCCGAAAATTTCTTCGCGGGCAATTGTCATGTCATTGCTGACGTCGGTGAACACGGTGGGCTCAACATAATAGCCTTTCTGCAGGTGGGCCGGCACACCGCCGCCCATCAGCAGGCGGGCGCCCTCGGCCTTGCCTTTTTCGATATAACCCAGCACGCGGTCGCGCTGTCGTGCATTGACCAGCGCGCCCATGATCTGGCTGTCGGACTGCGGGTCACCGTATTCGATAAACCCGAAATACGAAGGCAGCAGTTCCTCGACTTCTTTCTGCCGCGAACGCGGCACCAGCAGACGCGTCAGAATCGCGCAGCCCTGGCCGGCGTGAAAGCACACACCCAGGCAACTCAGCAGGCTGCCCTTCAGGTTGGCATCGTCCAGCAGGATATTGGCGGATTTGCCACCCAGTTCCAGGAATACCTTTTTCACCGTAGCCGCGGCCTGGGCCATGATGTGCTTGCCGACGGCGGTGGAACCGGTGAAGGAAATCATATCCACCCGGCGGTCCGTTACCAGTTGTTCACCCACGGTTTTTGGATCGCTGGAAGTAATCACGTTGAACACGCCGGGTGGAATATCCGTGCGTTCCTTTACTACCCGGCCGAGCAGCGTGGCCGACCACGGTGTATCTGGCGCCGCTTTCAGTACCACTGTGCAGCCGGCTGCGAGCGCGGGCACGCACTTGGCCAGGTTGATCTGCAGGGGCACGTTCCAGGGGGTAATACAGCCCACCACACCAACCGCCTCCTTCTCCACCAGGCGCCGACTCTTGATGCCCATGGGGGCCGCTATGCCCGCGTCGCGACTCCAGCGAAATTTCGGCAGTTGTTCCAGTGAATAGTCGATAAAGCTGATGGGTACCGAACACTGTGGACCCATGTCGCCGCAAATGCCCAGCGGTGCGCCGGTCTCCGCGGCAATCTGCTTCTTGAATTCCTCCTCGACCTCGCGCAGCCCGTCACGCAATTGGGTAAGGCATTTGAGGCGGAAGTCATGGTTGGTGGACCAGTCAGTTTCGTCAAAGGCCCGGCGCGCCGCCGCGATCGCCCGATCCATGTCCTCGGGACCGGCGTCTGCCACCTGCCCCATCACCTCTTCCGTGGCGGGATTGATATTGGCGTAGGTCTTTCCGGAGGCTGCCTGGCAAAGTTCACCGTCGATAAATAGTCGGGTTTCGGGATTCATGTTCACTGTTCCTTGGCGGTGGGTGGTGCCGATTCGTCGCGGCCCATAAAGACATCGAGAATGCGATCGCGGATAAATTGGCAGGTGGGCATGACGACACCCTTTTCGGCGGCCGTGCTAATGGCACAATCGAGATCCTTGCGCGCCAGTTCACCCATGGCAGTGAAATACCCGATGATACCCGGATCATTGCTCGGTATGAGCACTGCATTGCGTCCGGTAGCGAATTGGAACATTTGTGGGTTCACAACCCCGTTGCTCAATCCGACCTCACGCATGACCTCCGCCTTGAGGCCGCAGGACTCGGCGAGGCGCAGGGCCTCGGCCATCGCCACGAACTCCGCGTACTGCATGAAATTGTTGCACAGCTTCAGCGCAATACCGGCGCCGATTCCGCCAGCGTGCACGATCTTTTCTGCCGAGGTTGAAAACACCGGCGAACCGATGGCCAGGTCCTCCGCGCTGCCTCCGACCATGTAGCAGAGCGTACCTGCTGCGGCCCGGTCGGCCCCTCCGGTGATTGGCGCGTCGATCAATTTCAGGCCCAGGGTTGTGGCTTCATACGCCCAGCGCAGCAGGCTAGCCTGGGTCACCGTGCTGTGGATTGCAATCAGCGTGCCTGTCGCGGCCTGGGCGAAAATACCGTCATCGCCGTACAGCAGGCCCTCTACTTGCGCGTCATCGCGCACACAGATGCCAATGTGCGAACAGGCCCTGGCCAGTTCGGCTACCGAGACGCATCCCAGCGCTCCTGCCGCGACCAGTTCTTCCACGGCCGGTGCATAGACATCGTAGACGTGTACCTTGAACGCATCGCAAATCATGCGTTTCGCCGACGGCTTTCCGATGTTACCCAGCCCGATATAGCCTACGTTGGTCTTTGCGCTCATTCTTTATCTCCCTTCACCGCGCGGGCGGTGACGCAGTATCCAGCGAGTGCCGAAGTGTAGCGACAATAATTCCAATATGTCAATATTAATTGACTATTCGTCAATCATGATTTACTATATTCCCCGTGAGCGCAAGACACCAAAAACATATCGATGCCGACATGGACTGGGATCGCTATCGCCACAACTTTTCGCGGCACCTGCTCGGGGTGGCACGTTATCTGCAAACCCGCATGATGTACACCCTGCAGGAACAGTGCGGTCATGAAAACCTGCGTCTGGGCTTTTCACCCTATATCACGCTGCTTGGCGAAGGCGACAAGCGCCTGACGGACCTGGCGGAAATTCTGGGAATCTCGCGGCAGGCCTGCAACCAGGCCGTCAAGCATATCAAAGCCGCAGGCTACATCGAGGGCGCAGCGGATCCAGTCGATGGTCGGTCCAAGCAACTGACGCTTTCTGCGCGCGGGATTAAACTGCGCCGCGACGGCCTGCGTATTGTCGCGCAACTGGACACGCAATTTGCTGACCTTGTCGGGGAAGCAGCGATTGCTGACACCAGCCGTTCACTGTGGAAAATACACCAGAGTCTTCAACTGGGGCTCACTCCCAAGGACAACACACAACCCGTGCAAGTGGTTATGGGGGGATTGCTGCCCCGGCTGGCTGACTTTATTCTGCAGCGCCTCATGGAACTCACCCGTGCCAGGGGTCACCCCAAGCTCAAACTGAGTTTCGGTCAGGTACTGACGCTGATTGGCCCTGCCGGTGGGCGCATTCAGCAAATTGCCGCCATCCAGGATGTCAGCAAGCAGGCCATCAGCGTCATCGCCACGGAACTGGAAGGGCTGGGGTACCTGCAACGCCAGGCAGATCCGCTGGATGCGCGCCAGATCGTGTTGCATTTCACCCGGCTCGGCGAAACCCTGATCACGGACTCCGTGGCCAGCGTTGACGAACTGGAAAATGAATTCGCCGCCATCATCGGCAAGGCCGCGCACAAGCGCATGAATACGACCATGCAAGAGCTGTATCGCGGCCTGCGCCTGGAACATGACATTTTCGAAAACAAGGGCACGGCGGACATCAGTTTGCTGGCGCGGCAACTTCGGCAACAACTGGGTGATCAAGGTAGCCAGGCGCTGGCCAGGCTACTGCTAACCCCATCTCCAAAAGCGAGGTAGTGACAATGCACAACGAGTGGCTGACCTACGTGTGGCAACACTACAACATACTGGCGTCGCTGCTGGCGCTGGCAATCATCGCGGCTTTCACTATCGTGGGCAAGAAGATTGTGTTCAGTGTGCCAGCCCTGGGGAATATGCGCGCACTCAACAAGGAGAAAGACAAGCCCAAATGGAAACAGGAAAAATATCCACCCGTGGTGCGCGCCACACAGAGAGTTGGTTTGTACTGCAACCTGACGTTTTTCCTCGTGCTGCTGCCGTTTTGCATCACCCTGAATTGGCAGTCATGGTGGGAAATGCTGCTGGATGTATTCATCATCCTCATGGGGTACGACTTCGTCTATTACCTCTCCCACCGTTTCTGGTTCCACGGGCAAGGAGCGATGCGCAAAATACACGCCGTGCATCACCAGGCCCGTAATCCCACCTACCTGGATGCTCACTATGTGCACCCGTTTGAAACTTTTGTGGGACTCGCCCTCTACATGGGTTCAATCGTTGTGCTGGCAGCATTGCTGGGGCCCTTCCACATTGCCACCATTGTCCTGACGTTCCTGATATTCACGCAGATAAACCAGATCAATCATGTCTTTTTTGACCTGCCCCGCTACCCCTACAAAACCCTGAACTGGATTGTTGCGAAACATCATGTGCATCACGAAAATATGCACAAGGGCAACTATGCGACCATTACGCTTTTCTATGACAAGATCTTTGGCACCCTCGACTAGGCCAACAGGAGTTAAAGCATGAACGACACCCAACGCCGCACCCTGGGCGAAGCAACAATAAAGGATGTTTACGCAGGGGATGTAGTCGTGCCCCCGGAGGGCTACGCATTCACCGATATTATGCTCAAGCAACTGTTCGCCGAGCTGTGGACACGTGACACGCTGTCCATGCGTGACAAACGTATCCTGTTGCTGGGCATCATCGCCGAGAAGGGCGAGGCCATGACGTTCAAGATACAGATCAAGGCCTCACTCAAACGCGGGGAGATAAATGCGGCAGAAGCCCGTGAATTCCTGCTGTTTATCGCTCAGTATTCTGGCTATCCCCGCGCAGCGGCCATGCTCGGTCCGGTGGAACAGGCGATCGCAGAATTCGAAAAGGAAAAAGCGGCTCCCTCTGAATGATACAGGAAGCCTCGGGTAGCTGGATGACCCCGGGAGGCAAACCTTCCGAGGCTGGCGTGCATATAAACTTCAGGCGGCCTTATTGGCAGACTTCACTTCCGGATCAAACGTGATGTGCATGCGCTTGATACCGTTCACCAGGTTGGAACGGGTATAGGCGATATCGCCCACCAGCTTGGGGTTGCGAATGCGAGGGATAATCTCCTCAAACATCACGCGCATTTCCAGCCGGGCAAGGTGCGTACCAAGGCAGAAGTGCTGGCCGACTCCGAACGCGCGATGTTCGTTATACAGGGTGGGCATGCGCTCTGCACGTCGCACATCAAACTGCATCGCGTCCGCTCCAAAGATAGTCTCGTCATGGTTCACCGTATGGTAGTGCATGATGACCTTGTCGCCTTTCTTGATCAGGTGCCCACCAACTTCGGTATCCTCCAGGCACTGGCGACGCATCAACGTGAAAGCGGTGTTGTAGCGCAACATTTCCTCGCATGCGCCGGGGATCTTGTCCGGATTCTCTACCAGATACTGCAACTGGTCGGGGTTTTCCATCAGCATACGCATACCTTGAGTGGTCACCGTACGGGTGGACTCATTGCCGGCAGCGATCAACATCAGGAAGAACCAGACAAACTCTTCGTCGCTGAGGCCCTCATCCTTGCCGTTACCATCAAGCAGGGCACCTATGATGTCCTTTTTCGGGTTGGTCTTGTGCTGCTCCATCAGTTTCATGGCGTATTCAATGACCTTGAAAGACGCTGCCTGGGCCTCGTCCATGTTTACAGCCATCTCGGGGTCCTGGTTGAACATCATCTTGTTGGTCCACTCGAAAAAATCCTTGCGGTCTTCGGCGGGGATACCGCAGAGTTCGAGAATGGCCAGCAACGGCAATTCAGCGGCTACTTCCTCCACAAACTCACACTCGCCACGACTGGCAACCCTATCCACTATATTGCGGGCGTGTTCGCGAAAACGCGCCTCGTAGGAGTCCACGGCCCCCGGCGTAAAGGTGGCACGTACAATTTTGCGGGACTTCATTTGCCGCGGCGGATCCTGGTTGATCGTCATATTGCGCTGGATCAGGACCATATCCTCCTCAGAAAACTCCTCCGCGAGCGCGGAGCGCGCCTCGCTGGAAAACAGCTTCGGGTGCTTGGACACAAAATCGATTTCCTCACGGCCGGTAATCAACCAATAGGGGACGCCCTGGTAGGACCCGTCCATATAATGCACAGGACCGGAAGCACGTATTTGTGCGAGCGTCTCGTACGGCATGCCGTTTACGTAGGTTTCGGGGTCAATCAGATTGGGGAAATTGGCAAAGGGGCACTGACTCATCGTTATCCGCTCCAGCGTGACGTGTTGGTTTGACGCCTAGAGGCTACTAGGCGTTAGTTACCTTGTCAATTGACAATTGCGGGTATGTCCAGACTGTCCCAATGAACATTTTCCTCACCCCAACTGATTTCAACGCCGGACTTTAAACCCGGCGACGCGGGCATCCCAGGTGGCAGACGTTACCCCCCTCTCCCGCAAACGAAATTTCTGTACCTTATTGGTCGGGGTGTATGGCAGGGATTCCACAAACTGGATGTAGCGCGGCACAAAGAAGTACGGGGCGGAGTCGTTGATAAAATTAGCCAGCTCAACCGCCTGTAGCACCCGTCCCGGCTTGAGTATCACGTCCAGCATGATTTCCCGCTCAGACTCCAGTTCTGCACTGGGTACGCCAAACGCGGCGCAATCCGCCACAGACGGGTGCTTGCGGGCAGCCATCTCGACTTCGAACGTAGAAATGTTGCGGCCCTTATAGCGCACCGCGTCCTTCTTGCGATCAGAGAAAAAATAATACCCATCGGCATCGCATTTGAGCATATCGCCCGTCTTGTACCACTCGCCTTCGTAAGCCGCTGCGGTAGCGTCGGGATTATCAAAATACCCATTAAAAATGAAATGGGGCCACAATGGTTTTACCCAGAGCTCTCCCGCTTCGCCCAACGGTACGTCCTGCCCATCGTCTCCCACCAGTCTGGCCTCCAGTCCCGGCACCACGCTGCCGCAACTACCGGGGGGTTGAGTACGGCCGCTGACGGGGGCTAGAAGACGCATGGCCTCGCTCTGTCCCAGGCCCTGCGGCAAGAGTTCAAGACCAAACCGTTTACAGAAGGGTTCGGCCACCGCCGGGGGCATGGGCACGGCCATTAATTTGCGCAGGCTGTGGCTGGCATCATCATCTCGCGCCGGGGCATCCCACAGGAACATGTGCATTGCTCCCAACGTGAAGCATTGAGTCGCTTTGTAGTAATCCACGCGCTCCCAAAACGTCTTCACCGAAAAAGTGGGATCAATAGCGAGGGGGACCCCCGCAAACAACGCGCGAAATATTGCGGTCACCCACACCGCTGAGTTGTACATGGGCAGGACGGTAAAAATGACATCCCCTGCAGCAATGCCGTACTGGCATTCTTCGTTGTTGGCGTAAGAAGCATTGAACCAGACATTATGACTCTGCATGACACCCTTGGCTTTGCCTGTGGTGCCGGAGGTCCACAGCACAGCGCAGGTATCGCCGCAACTCAGGGCAGACATGTCGGGCTCCCCGGCCCCTGCCACGTACAACTGCTCAAGGCTCAGCGCGCCGCCCACAGACTCATGTCCACCGTGCATTACCAGAGTTTTGATCGCTAATGAATCCTGCACCTCCTGCAAGCGCTCGAGGTGTGCCGCGTCACTGATGAGTATCGTAGGTCTGCTACTGTTGATCGTGTCGAGCAGCCAGGCGCCCTTGTAATCAGTATTGATTGGTACCCACACGGCGCCGAGCTTGTTGGTCGCCAGTACCAGAAAAATCACCTCGGGTGCACTGCTCATGTAGAAGGCGAGCCGCTCTCCGGATCGCAGTCCAGCCCGGGCCAGCCCCGCTGCCAGTTCGTTAACACGCTGATTGACCTCGGCAAAGGTATACACCGTCTCCCCGAACAACAAAAAAGGCTGCTCGCCCTGCTGTGCGGCTTGCAGTTGAATAGCGTGCCCCAGATGGCGCTCACGCGGGTCAGATAGTTGCAGGATATTCATGTGGGTAAACCAATTCCGAATTCAGCTGTGTACGTACAGGGAAGGCGATGTCATCTGTGGCTAGCGGCGGATAAGCTGCAGGGTTTCGCGCAGCCCGTTGCGATCAATTAACAGCATGGCGCCGCCATACGCAAGGACGCCGCCCAGCACCAGTTGCAGCAAATATAGCCACCCGCCAGAATATCCATAAGCAAAAAACGTCAGAAAATAGACGGTGGCATACATTATCATCCCGGCGGCGACAGGACGGCACATCTGCTGCAGATAATCGATGAGTTCGACATTGACTATCTTACAGGTGCGCATTGCAGTGATGAGAAACACCAGCGGATACATGCAGAGCCAGGCGTATGCCAGACCAATGACACCCCAGTGCGTGCCGGTAAAAAACGCCATCGGCATCAAGCTGGCCGCAATCAGGAAGTTGGAAGCGCTGGTGTCCGGGTGGCCCACGCCCCACAATAATGGTGGAAAAATATTACTCAATAAACGAAAGGGCATAACCACACCCAGCAGCTGTAACAGGGGTGCCGCAGGCAGCCACTTCTCTCCCAGCAAGGAGGCGATAAAGGGCTCTGCCGTGGCGCTTATACCGAAAAATACCGGAAATGCTGCGATGCCGAGTATGCGCGTCGCCTTCAACAGATAACCCTGTACCATTTCGGCGCTGCTGTGGGCATGGGCATGGGAAAATGCGGGGAAGGCAACAGAATTCAGCAGGCCGCTGATCTTGTGAATGGGCATCGACGCCAACTGACTCGCCACAGCGTAATATCCCAGCAATTGGCCACCCAGTAATTTCCCGCCGATGAACTTGTCTGATTCGCTGAACAGAAACCACAATCCCCGGTCCGTGGTGACGAAGCCACCAAACGACAAATTCTTGCCCATGCCGCGCAGGGAAAAGCTCGGCCAGACCAGGTTTCTCGCGATCATGTTCAGGCCCAGCATACGCGTCGCATTGGTGGCCAGGGTGCCCCAGATCAACGCCCATACGCCATAACCCAGCAGTGCCAGCGCCAGTGTGGTGATGCTGCCGATCACCAGCGTGGCAAAGTCGACTATCGAGCGGCGGGCAAAATCAATGTCGCGTTCCAACTTGGACTGCGGGAGAGTCTCAAAAATCAGCAGCAGGAACTGTACCGACAACACCTGCAGAATGGGTTTGAGCGCCGCTTCGCCATAAAATCCGGCGATGGTCCCGGCGCCAAACAGCAACAGCGCAAAAAAAAGCAGATTGACCACAATAATGACACCGAAAATCTGGCGCCTTTTATGTTCATCAAGCTCCCTGTCCTGCACCAAAACGGCATCCAGGCCCAGTGTGTTGAGCAATACCAGCAACGACACCACCACCATCGCCATGGCCATCAGGCCATAGTCGGCGGGCGAGAGCAGGCGAATAACCAGGATGGTAATCGCCCAGGACACCGCTTGTCCGGTAAATCGGGCCGCTGCACTCCAACGCAATGCAGACATGACCTTACTGCGAATATCCATACACCAAGCCCCTTATGATTATTATCCGCTGATTCCTCCCGTGGCGCCGTCGATCATACCCCAGAATACAGTGCGGCCCCTGCCAACCAGGCGTCGCTATGTCATGGGATTTGGTCAAACTCTGGTGCAGGGCATAGACTAACCCAACACCAGATGAGAGAACCGCACCGCATGGCGCTAACCGACCTGCTCACAGAAGCTGCAGAGAAAGCCAACCAGGATCCCTATTCGCTGCCGTTGGACACGATTAACGTGGCCAACCCCTTTCTGTTTTCCCGTGACATCCACGGTCCCTGGTTCAAGCGCTTGCGCGATGAAGCGCCGGTTCACTATTGCGCCAATAGCTTTTTCGGCCCCTACTGGTCGATCACCCGCTATGCAGAAATTGTCCAGGTGGATACTGCGAACGAGCTCTTCTCCTCGGAACCGGCAATTACCATCGGCGATACGCAGGACACCTTCCCGCTTCCCATGTTTATTGCCATGGACCGACCCAAGCACGACGAACAGCGCAGGGTGGTCAGCCCGGTCACGGGGGCGGAGAACCTGCGCCACTTCGAACCCGTTATCCGCCAGCGCACTACCGACGTACTCGACCAATTACCCGTGGGTGAAACCTTTGATTGGGTCGAACACGTTTCCATCGAGCTGACCACACGGATGCTGGCGACCCTGTTCGATTTTCCCTTTGCAGAGCGCGGCAAGCTCACGCGTTGGTCGGATGTCGCCACCGCCATTCCAGGCCTCGGCGTTATCGACTCCGATGAACAGCGCCATGTGGAACTGATGGGCTGCCTGGCCTATTTCACCGAGTTGTGGAATGAGCGGGTCAAGCAGCCTGTGAAAAACGACCTCGTGTCCATGCTGGCCCACGGCGAGGCAACCCGGAACATGCCGCCCATGGAGTACCTGGGTAATCTGGTACTGCTCATCGTGGGCGGGAATGACACCACACGCAGCACCATGACGGCCAGCGCCCTTGCCCTGCACCAGAACCCGGATCAGTTCCAGAAACTGGTGGCAGACCCATCACTGATTGACAGCATGGTCGCGGAAACCATCCGCTGGCAAACCCCGCTGGCACATATGCGCCGCATCTGTAAGGAAGATACAAAACTGGGCGGCCAGCACATCAGGGCCGGCGACAAGGTGGTCATGTGGTACATTTCAGGTAACCGGGACGAACGCTTCATGCAAAACCCGGACGCCTTTATCATCGATCGGCCAGATGTACGCCGCCACCTGTCCTTTGGCTTTGGCATCCATCGCTGTATGGGCAACCGGCTGGCGGAATTGCAGTTGCGCATCTTGTGGGAAGAGATCCTGCAGCGCTTCAGGCGTATCGAAGTGATGGGCGAACCGGAGCGCACCGTATCAACCTTCGTACACGGTTTTACCGCGCTGCCGGTGCGCCTGCACCCGCTATAACTGGGGTATTTCCGCCTGGTCGATAGGCAATTCACTGCGGCCAATGCGTGCGGCACGCTCGAGCAGGGTAGCCTCGGCTTCCTCGACCCGAATCATGATGACAAAGCGTTTCTCCCGCACGCCCTGCAAACAGTAGCGGGCCAACTCATCCAGGTCCTGGAAATCCAGCGTCCAGCCCGCTTTTTCCGCCGCCACTTTGAAGTCCTGCACAGTCGGTACGGGCGCATAGGGCTTCTCCCTGGCCAGGTCCTTGGGCCGGTTGCGGTCGGTGGTCCAGATGCCGGTATCCAGCAATCCGCCGGAGGGATAAAACACCGATGCCGCCAGTTGCGTACCCTCGCTTTGCAATTGCGCGGCGAGGCACTCGCTGATGCAGGACACCGCCGCTTTGCTGGACGCGTACACCGACTGGTACGGCAGTGGCGAAATACCCCCATCGCCGGACGATGTATTGATCACATGCCCCTCTTCGCCGGAAGCGATCATGCGTGGCACGAACGCCTGGATGCCGTGGACCACACCGAGGACATTGACGCCGTGTACCCACTTCCAGTCGTTGTCGGTGGTTTCCCACACATTGGCCGAGGGAGCCGCGACCCCCGCGTTGTTGAATAACAGGTGACAGGCGCCGAATGTCTTGAATACGGTGTCAGCCAGTGCGTTGACCGAATGGGCTTTGGACACATCGGTGACCACACCGAGCACTTCACCGGTGCCTGCAAACTCGGCCAGCACACGGTCCAGTGCTTTTTGCTCCACATCGCCGATAACCACCCTGGCGCCTGCTGCCAGTAATTCCTTGACCAAGGAACGGCCAATGCCACTGGCCCCACCCGTCACTACCGCCACTTTTCCCGCGAAGTCTTTCATTGTCCGTGTATTCCTGCAAAAGAGAGGGGGGTTGTTATGCCATATTTCGAGGCCTGACTCCAGCCCGCGTGCCTGCATTGGCAGACTGCCCGGTGCTTTATGTAAGGACATGGATAACGTACGATGAATCGCGCCACGCTGCCGCCGCAGTTTCACGCCATGCAGTTTCATACCAAGCAGTTCGCCGGGAGAGTTTTTTGATCCAGCAACCATCCACAGCGGGCCGGACCGACCTGATGCAACGCCTGCGACAGTGTCTGGGCGGCCAGGGCCTTATCGAAGCACCCGAATCCCAGCGCCCTTTCGAATGCGATGCCCTCACCCTTTACTGCGACCTGCCACTGGCAGTGGTCCTGCCCGCAACTGTGGCACAGGTGCAGCAGGTGTTACGCATTTGCAACGAGTGCAATGTACCGGTGGTTGCCAGGGGCGCAGGCACTGGCCTGTGCGCCGGGGCCATGCCCCACCCGGACGGTGTGTTACTGGTTTTGAGCAAACTGGATCGCATACTCGAGATCGACCCGGTGGCGCGCACCGCCCGTGTACAGCCCGGCGTCAGCAATCTATCGATCTCAGAAGCGGCCGCCTGTCACGGCTTGTACTACGGCCCGGACCCTTCGTCCCAGATCGCCTGCACCATCGGCGGCAATGTCGCGGAAAATTCGGGGGGCGTGCATTGCCTTAAGTACGGGTTAACTGTGCACAATATCCTGTCGTTGAACATACTCACTGTGGCTGGGGAAGAAATGACGGTCGGCAGCCAGGGCCTGGACAGTCCCGGCTACGACTTGCTGGCGCTGTTTACCGGCTCAGAGGGTCTGCTGGGCATAGTCACGGAAATCACCGTGCGCCTGTTGCCCGCGCCGGAGTTGGCCCAGGTCGTCATGGCCGGCTTTGCCAGCGTGAGCGCAGCAGGGGATGCAGTCGGAGCGGTCATCGCAGCCGGCATTATCCCCGCCGGGCTGGAAATGCTGGATAGTCTGGCGATACAGGCGGCTGAAGACTTTGCCCACGCCGGTTACCCGCGCGATGCCGCGGCCATGCTGTTGTGCGAAGTCGATGGCACCCGTGAAGAGGTGGCCCAGCATGCGGCACAGGTAGCGCGCTTGTTCGACAGCATGGGTGCTACCTCGCTGGTCATATCACAGGATGAAGCCCAGCGCGCGCTGCTGTGGAAAGGGCGCAAGTCGGCCTTTCCCGCCATTGGCAGGCTGGCACCCGATTACTACTGCATGGACGGCACTATTCCGCGCGGCCAGATTTCTTATGTACTCGGTGAAATCTACCGCCTGTCCGGGCACTACGGCTTGCGCGTGGCCAATGTGTTCCACGCCGGAGATGGCAATTTACACCCATTGATCCTGTTCGACGCCAGTGACCCGCAGCAAGTGCACAGGGCGGAAAATTTCGGCGCTGACATTTTGGAACTGTCGGTGCGCGTCGGCGGCTGCATCACGGGTGAGCACGGTGTGGGTGTGGAAAAACTGCGCATGATGGGTCGCCAGTTCAGCACGGAGGAACTGCTGCAGTTGGAGGACATCAAGCACGCCTTTGACCCCAGTCTCAATCTCAACCCGGGTAAAGGCGTGCCTATCCTTAAATACTGCCAGGAGTACCGGGCCCTGCCCGCCCGTCACCAGCATGATCAGTGACCCCAGCACCACCGCTGATCGCAGCGAGCACATCATTGAGGCATTGTGGCGGGCACGCGAAGACCACCGCCCCGTGACGATCCGCGCCGGCAACAGCAAGCGCCACCTTGCGGGTCGCGATTGTGAGTATGCAACGTTGGATATCTCCGGGCACCGGGGCATTGTCGACTACCAGCCGCGAGAGCTGGTTATAACCGCACGGGCCGGGACACCGGTGACCGATATCATTGCAAGCCTGGCGGAATATCAGCAAATCCTGCCCTTTGAGCCACCCCTGTTTGGCGGCAGGGCTACCCTGGGCGGCACCCTGGCGTGCAACCTTTCGGGACCCTCCAGACCCTGGCGAGGCTCCATTCGCGACACGGTACTGGGCGTACAGTTGATCAACGGCAAGTGTGAGCGTCTCAATTTTGGCGGCAGGGTAATGAAAAACGTTGCAGGCTATGATGTGTCCCGCTTGCAGGCGGGAGCGCTGGGTACACTGGGTGTACTGTGCGAGGTGAGCCTGAAGGTCCTGCCCCGGCCGGAAAAGACACTGACGCTGCGCTTCGCTATGGAGGCTGCTGACGCCATGCAGTTTATGAACCGCCGGGCCGGCGAGCCAAAACCCCTGTCGGGAGCGTTCTGGTTGGACGGCCATTTACACCTGCGCCTGTCGGGTGCTGCCAGCGCGGTCGACCGCACCGCGGCACAGTGGGGCGGTGACCTGCTGGAGGCGGATACCCGAATCTGGGAAGCGTTGTGCGAAATGACGCTGCCCTTTTTTTCCGGCGACGCGCCGCTATGGCGACTGTCTGTCAAATCCTCGGCACCGGTCAATACCGACTTCGGACCGACCCTCATCGATTGGTGCGGTGCCCAGCGCTGGGTACGCGGTGACTATGTCCACGCGTCGCTGCAACAGTCTGCCGCCGAGGCCGGGGGCCATGTCACCCTGTTTCGCGGTGGCGATCGCAGTGCGGAAGTCAGGGCGCCACTGAATGCCGTTGAGCAGAACCTGCAACGCCGGCTTAAACACGCGTTCGATCCGGACGGCATTCTTAATCCGGGCCGCCTCTACAGTTGGCTCTAGGAAAGCGGGTACCCCATGCATGTAAACTTACACCCGCGCTTTGAAGGCACGATAGCGGGTCAGAGCGCCAAAGCGCTGACCAGCGCCTGTGTCCATTGCGGGTTTTGCCTGTCCACCTGTCCCACCTACCTCGATCAACACGACGAACGGGACAGCCCCCGGGGTCGTATCTACCTGATCAAGCACCTGCTGGAAAGCGGTGCCGCGAGCGCGCAGACCCAGTTACACCTCGATCGCTGCCTCACCTGTCGCAATTGCGAAACCGCCTGCCCTTCCGGTATGCAGTACGGTGAGTTACTGGATATAGGCCGTGGCCTGATGGAACAACAGGCCCCCCGCCCTGTCGCCTCACGAATCCTGCGCTGGCTGCTGCGCGTGGTATTGACCACACCACACCTGCTGGGCGCGGTTCTGGCCCTGGGCCAAGCCGTCAGGCCGCTGCTGCCACAGCGGTTACGCCGAAAAATCCCCCCGCGCCAAAATCCCATGCCGTTACCGACAACGCAGCACGCGCGCACCATGTTGCTGCTGGAAGGCTGCGTGCAACGCGCAGCCACTCCCAATACCAACGCCGCGGCACGCAGGATTCTTGGCAAATTGGGTATCTCCCTCATTGCCGCCCCGCAAGCCGGGTGCTGCGGCGCGGTAAACTATCACCTGGCGGCGCACGCCGATGGCCTCGACGATATACGGCGCAATATCGACGCCTGGTGGCCGTACATAGAGCGCGGTGCCGAGGCCATCGTCAGCAGTGCCAGCGGTTGCGGCGCCATGCTGGTCGATTACGGTCGTCTACTGGCCGCTGATCACCTCTATGCGAAAAAAGCACAGCGCGTTTCACAGCTCGGTCGTGACGTGGGGGAAATCCTGCTGCGGGAAAACCTGAACATGCTTTCGGTAAATACACGGGTGGGCAAAGTGGCGATTCACACGCCCTGCACCCTGCAACACGCCCTGCATCAACCGCAACTCGTCACCACAGTGCTTGCGCGTGCCGGATTTGATATTGCACGCACCACGCAACCGCTCCTGTGTTGCGGTTCGGCAGGTACCTACTCTATCCTGCAATCCGCGATCAGTCACCGTTTGCTCGAGAAGACCCTGTCTACGTTAACCAGCGATCAACCTGCCCTCATTGCTACGGCAAATATCGGCTGCCAGTTGCATTTGCAATCCGCCGCGAACATCCCCGTGGTGCACTGGATTGAGTTACTGGATTCACCCTGAAAGGACAGGCGCTGGGTTGGATTCCAGATGCCAGTTATATGAACCTGTGTGCTCAGAACAAAACAATTGTCGACTTGTGGCCGTGACTTTGCTTCCATAGTGATTGTGCCTTCGCGGCACACTTCGCTGTATTGCTTAGCCATTTGACAAGCTTATACACGCAACACATCGTTACTTAAACATGCCGCCAACAGGCATGAGCGTATAAGTTACGCGGCCTGTCTGGGGCATAGTCTGCCATCGAGGGCATATTCTATGAGAAGACAGAAGCGCGACATGGGTTCCAGGGCATTTAACCGGGGCTACCAGGCCGGCATCGCAGGGCGTAGCATCGATTTTTGCCCACACGAGGAAGAGGAACAACGGCACAATTGGATATCCGGTTGGCGTGAAGGCCGCAGCGACCAGTGGGATGGCCTTACCGGTGTCTCTGGTGTGCACAAAATGCGCGCGATCTGACTCTCCCTGTCAGCGGGAAAGTGTGCAGGGCATGAATTCGGCGGCACTATCCTTTCAGTGACAGCAATAGTTTTTTAGCGTCCGCCTGCTCCGGGAAAGTGGCGCTCTCCGGGGCAGTCAGTTCTTCCAGGGTGGCGATGGCCCGGGCTTTTTTGCCGCGAGCCGCGTTGATCATTGCCTGGTGGTATCGCATGCTCAAATTGCCGGGAGAACCCTGCAGGGCGCGCTGGAGACTACGTTGCGCACTCTGGTAGTCTCCGGTCTGAAGTTCAATGACAGCCAGCGTATCGAGGAGGTCGGGCTGGTCGGGAGCAACGACCAGAGCCCGGCGAATTGTGGCAAGTGCCAATACCGGATTCTCGGCACGCAGGTTCCAGGCCAACTTATTGAGGGCCTGGGTGTTATTGGGTTGTTGCGCCAGTATCGCGGCATATTGCACTCTCGCACCGGCCGGGTTGTTCTCAAGCTCGATACCCTTGGCCAGGGCGAGACGGGCATCCACATCCGTTGGATGACTCGCCAACCATCGCTGCAGAGTATTGCGAGCTTCTACCTTGAATCCCGCCGCCATTTGGCAGGTGCTCAATTCCAGCACCGTCTGGGTAGTAGGAGCCAGCTTAAATGCACGTTTGGCCAATCCCAGAGCCTCGATGGTTTTGCCATCATCCGTAGCTGCCAGCGCCTGCAGGCGCAGCACATCGGGTGCCTCTGGTGCCAGCGCAACCAGCGCTGCCAAAGATTGCCTGAACTGCTGCTGGTCGCCCTCGCTGCGCATGATTCTGGCCAGATCAATCAGCGCAAGCTGGTGCTTGGGATCGCGCTTCACCACCTCCAGCAACTGCACCTTTGCAATCTGCATGTCACCGGTCTTGGTTGCGACGGTCGCCAGCAGGTAGTGGTTCTGGACCACTTCCGGTTTTGCATCGACCAACTGTTGCAGGCTTACCAGGGCACGGTCGTACTGCTGCAGCGCGAGGTCCGCCCGAGTGGTTGTTTCCAATACCCGCGGAGACGTTTGCTGCAACGTTGTCAGCTTGGCGAACAGCGGGGCCACTTTGTCGGGACGCCCAGAATCCAGGTAATAGCCAGCCAGTTTCAAGCGCGGCTCCAGTGCATCGCGGTGGGCCACGGCGGCCTCTTCCAGTGCAGCGACCATGGCCGAGGTATTCTTCTGTTTTGCTTCGAGGTCAGCCAGTTGCAGCAGGGTATCCAGGTCATGCTCATGGGTGTCCAATATCGTCTTGTAATACCGCCGTGCCGCGTTTGGATTGTTCCTCAACAATGCCACCGCAGCGAGGCCCAGGTTGGCTGCGCTATCCTCGGGGTCGCGCTTCCAGGCTTTCCTGTAGACACCCAATGCCTTCACCGGCTGGCCCGCCGCAAGGTAGACCCTGCCCAGTACCGCATAGGGTGCGACGCTGTCAATGTCCCTGAATTGATAGGATTTAGCCGCTTCTATAGCAGCCTGGAAATTCTTGTTCCCAAGATGCTGCAATATCAGCAGTATGTCGGTCTGCGGAAAGTTTTCCGTCTCACCTGGCGCCGCCGCAGGTACCTGGATCGCCTCGTCACCCGGGTCTGATGTGACCAGCCCCGCCTCCTGGCGCAAAGGGGCGACACGCCAGCCGCTTTGCAGTTTGGCTATACGCGAATACAGTGCAAGTCCTTTATCCACCTGCTTATCCAGCAACAGGGCATTGGCCTTGATATTCAGCGCAGCGACATCGTCGGGATTGTGATCCAGTACCGGTTGCAGTATGTCCAGGGCATCGTCCAACTTATTTTGTAATATCAGAATAGCGGCCAGCAGTTTTCTGCCCGCGCTATCATCGGGTGTATTTTTGACAAACATTTTCCCGAACTTTTCCGCCGGATCCAGGTCCTTCTCGATCAGGTAACCCTTGCTGAGGTAATACAGAACCAGGGGAAACTGCTGTGCCGCCGGTTCGGCCAGTCTCAGCGTCGTGATGGCCTTACGGTATTGTTTATTCTCAAAATCGAGTACACCCTGAATGTAATTGGCCGCGGGATCATTGGGAGCCTGTTCCAGCAACGCCGTCGCGTCGATCTGGGCGGCAGTGAAGTCCCGCAATTGCAGGTTGATCAAGCCCCGGGCGACATGATCAGCAAAGGCCATAGGCGAATGCGTACTGGATTTATCGAACGCGCCGCGCGCCTCCTCCAGTTTGCCCTGCTGGCCCAGAATCCGCCCTTTAAGCCCCCACGCTGCGCCACTGTCCGGGGTGGATTCCAGTATCGAGTCCAGGAGGGCCAGGGCATTCGACATGTCACCGCGGTGGACCAGGACCGTCGCCACGGCCAGTTTTGTCAGCAGCAATTGCGGCTCTTTACGAAACGCCAACGCTGCCAATTCCTGGGCCTTATCCATCTGATTGCTGGACACTGCAGCCAGAGCCTGGCTGGCCAACAATTGCGCTGCGGATGTGGAGTTTAGGTCGCGAAAGTCCAGCGCGAGAACGTCCTTGAATTTTCCCTGGGACAGCAGGGCCTGGGCCAGGGCCGGGCGGATGTCGTCCTTGGTCCAGCCCAGGTTCTGTGCCTGCTGCAACTCGTATTGCGCCTCCTGGGCATGTCCCGTCTCGAGGTACACCTTGCCCAATAGCCAACGTATCTCTGCTGACTTGGAATCCAGCTCTAGCGCATTCTGCAATTCGCTGGTGGCTGCTGGATAATCGGACTTTGCGATATTGTCCTTTGCCCTGGCCAGGTGTTCTTCCGGTGTGCGGCCACAGGCCGCCAGGGCAAGCAGGATCAGGGCGAAAACGATAGGCCGCATAAGTGTTCCAGTCACTGAGTTTGGCGCCGGCTGTTCGCCGCGTACTTTGGGCCCTCATTGTCCGATACAATGGGGCGGCACACCATTCCCTCAGGATGGATAACGACACCAGCGGCACAGGAACTTTTTAGCTGCCCGCCAGTCACACAGTCGCACCGGGCGTCGGACGCATGACGGCAGCGGGCGAAAGCGCACTGGACGGACAGGCATCTTTGGCTACAATGCGTTCGGCCCGTGCGGTGCATTCGCATTCACGTGAAACAAATAGCGAACCGGACTTCAACCATCCACCACAGGAGAGATTGTGGCGAACGCAGACATCCAGGTACTTGAGCAGTGGCTGAGCGGACAAATCATCGGCCAGAGTCATTTGGTACAACGACTGATTATCGCTTTGCTGGCAGATGGACACCTGTTGGTAGAGGGCGCTCCCGGGCTCGCCAAGACGCGCGCCATCAAATCCCTGGCCGAGGGCCTGGAAGGCAGTTTTCACCGCATCCAATTTACCCCGGACCTGCTGCCCGGGGACGTCACGGGTACAGAGATTTACAGACCGCAGGAGTCGAGTTTTCATTTTCAGAAAGGGCCTGTCTTCCACAACCTGGTACTCGCTGACGAGGTTAACCGCGCGCCTGCCAAGGTGCAATCGGCGCTGTTGGAAGCCATGGCAGAGCGACAGGTCAGTGTCGGTAGCCAGACCTACCAACTTCCCGACCTGTTTCTGGTGATGGCCACTCAGAACCCCATTGAACAGGAGGGCACTTATCCGTTGCCAGAGGCACAGCTGGACCGCTTCCTGATGCATGTCAGCGTCGACTATCCCGATACCGCCGCCGAAACTGAAATCCTCCGCCTCACCCGTATCGAGGCCAGCCGTGGCATCGAAAAGCCGCCTGCACCATTACCCCAGGAGAGCGTCTTCGCCGCACGCCAGGACATATTGGCCCTGCACATGTCCGAGGCGGTGGAACGGTACATGGTGCAGCTGGTCATCGCGACCCGTTCTCCCACCCGCTACAGTGAAAAGTTGGCGGGCTGGATTGAATACGGCGGAAGCCCCCGTGCCACCATTGCCATCGATCGCTGCGCCAGGGCCCACGCCTGGCTTAAGGGCCGGGACTTTGTCAGCCCGGACGACATCCAGGCTGTGACTGCCGATGTACTGCGCCACCGGCTGATACTCAGTTTCGAAGCCGAGGCCAATGGTGTGACGCCGGACAAGGTGATTGAGGAACTGCTGTCGATTGTGCCCGTGGGCTGAGAACTGGCATGCACCTGGCTGATATCAACGCGCCCGCCCGCGGTGCCTATGCGCTGCTGGATGACCTCATCGCGCTGCGCTTTCCCGCGTCGCAATTAAAACTCGGACGCAGGAAACGGGCGCTGCAAACGCTGGCAGGCCCTATCAAGTCCAATTTTCGTGGTCGCGGTATTGATTTTGAAGAAGTGCGCAGCTACCAGCCCGGCGATGATATTCGCACCATCGACTGGCGGGTCACGGCCAGAACGGGTAGCGCACATACCAAATTGTTTCGCGAGGAGCGGGAGCGCCCGGTACTGGTGGTCATAGACCAGCGCAACAGCATGTTTTTTGGCTCCAGCCATTGTTTCAAATCAGTATTGGCTGGCCAGCTGGCCAGCCTGTTGGCCTGGAGCGCCCTGCACGGTGGCGATCGGGTGGGTGGCCTGGTATTCAATGAACAGGAGCACCAGGAAATCCGACCCCGCCGCAGCCGCAAAACTGTACTGGGGTTGCTGTCACAGATCGCCACCTACAACCGCGCCCTCCCCCTGGATATCCCGTCCAACCCAGGTAGTTTGAGTCACATGCTGTCCAACCTTCGGCGTATTGCGCGCCCGGGTAGCAGCCTGTTCCTGATCAGTGATTTTCGCGGTGCTTCCGAGGACGGGGCCAGGGAACACCTCTTCGAGTTGGCCAAACACACAGAGCTGACCGCCATTGCTTGCGCCGACCCTCTGGAGTCCGAGTTGCCGAGGGCAGGTACTTATGCCGTGACCGATGGGAGCACGCGTAGCGAGTTGCACACTGGCAACCTACAGTTGCGCCTGCAGTACCGCCAACGGCTGCAACAACAGCGCGATCTGCTGCGCAGCGACCTGTTGCGCCTGGGTGTGCCCCTGCTGACGGCATCTACTGACCGACCACCTTTCGCGCTGTTACAAAATTACTATGGGGACACGCGTCGGTGAACCCCCAGGATCCCCTCGCCAGCTTGCATCCACTGCGGACACCGGCGCTGATCGGCTGGTGGCCTCCAGCAGCAGGTTGGTGGCTGTTGCTGCTCTTTGTACTGGTCGGCGTAGCCGCCCTGGCCTACATGATACGGCGGCGCTACAAACGTAATGCCTACCGGCGCCGCGCCCTGCTCCAGCTACAGTCGCTGCACACCGCTTACCTGGCAGAACCGGATACCAGAGTCTACGTCAGCCAGATCAATGCCCTGTTAAAAAGCGTGGCCCTGCTGGCCTATCCGCGAACCTCGGTCGCGGCACAACACGGTGGGCACTGGCGGGAATTTCTCAACCGCGGCCTGCCACCCGATGCACAGCTGCCTCCGGCATTTGATGACGCCGCCTACCAAAGGGCCTGTCCCGACATCGATATGGGGCAGGTGCACAGGGCAGCGCAACAGTGGATCAAACATCACAAGGCCACACCGCCATGATTGAATGGCTCTGGCCCTGGATGATGCTGTTGGCGCCCCTGCCCTGGCTGTTGCGCCGAGTACTTCCCGCCGCGCGCAGCCAGCAGCCCGCGGTGCGCGCACCTTTTTTCCACGAATGGCAGCAGATGAGTGAAACACAGGGCAGTGGCATGCAGCGCGGAAGTATCCTTGCCACCCTCGCGTTGTGGTTGCTCTGGCTGTTGCTGCTGACGGCGGCTGCGCGACCCCTGTGGATAGGCGAACCCGTCGAACTGCCCAACAGCGGGCGCGACCTTATGATGGCCGTCGATATATCCGGATCCATGCAGGCCGAGGATATGCAAGTGGGCGAGTCGCTGGTGTCGCGCGTCGAGGCAGTCAGGCAAGTGGGAGCAGACTTTATTAGCCACCGCACCGGCGATCGACTGGGCCTGATCCTCTTCGGCAGCAACGCCTACGTGCAATCCCCCCTCAGCTTCGACACGGCCACCGTAAAACGATTCCTGGCCGAAGCGCAGATCGGGTTTGCGGGCTCGGAAACCGCCATTGGCGATGCCATAGGATTGGCAGTCAAACGCCTGAAGGAACGGCCCGCTGAGAGCCGGGTGTTGATCCTGCTCACCGACGGGCAGGACACGGCCAGCTCGGTTAAACCACTGGACGCCGCTCAGTTGGCGGCGAACCTGGGCATCCGCATCTACACCATTGGTATCGGTGCGGACGCAATGACACTGCCGGGATTGTTTGGCTCCAGTTTCGGCAGTCGTCGCGTCAACCCTTCGGCGGAGCTGGATGAGGCCGGGCTGCAGGAAATCGCGAGGATTACCGGCGGCAAATATTTTCGCGCCCGCGACCCGCAGCAGCTGGTGAAAATCTATCAAATGCTGGATCAACTGGAACCCGTTGAACAGGAGACCACCGTTTACCGACCCAGGCAAGCCCTGGGCTACCTGCCACTACTCGCGGCACTCTTGATCAGCTTTCTGCTAGCGCTACGGCATAGTTGGCAGACTTTCTCCTGGAGGGACGCTAATGCTGTGTCCAGGCAGCAGGAGGCAGGATGATGGAACTGCACCTGATACGTCCTGTGTGGTTATGGACCTTGCTTCCCGCCGCGGTACTGCTCTTGTTATTATGGCGCCAGCGCGGGCGCAATGGCAGTTGGCAGTCCGTCATTGCGCCAGACCTGTTGCGTTATCTCGTCAATGACACCGCGGCCAGAAGTGCCAACCTACTGCCTCTGGTGTTTCTTGGATGGTTGCTCGCCGCCCTGGCTGCCAGTGGTCCCAGCTGGCAAAAGATCCCCCAGCCCGTGCACCAAAAACAGGATGCCCTGGTGGTGTTGCTGGACCTGAGCTACTCCATGAAATCCGGGGACCTGGTGCCCTCGAGGCTGGATCGGGCTCGCCAGAAATTGCTGGACCTGCTACAGCAGCGCCGCGAAGGACAAACGGGACTGATCGCCTACGCTGGCGATGCCCATATCGTGACACCGCTCACCGATGACACACTGACCATCGCCAACCTGCTTCCCGCCCTGCAGCCAGATATGATGCCACTGCCCGGCAGTGAACCGGTGAGCGCCGTCACCCAGGCGCTGGAATTGCTGCGTTCCGCCGGTATACGCCGGGGCAAATTGCTGCTGGTAACAGACGGGATCTCCGCGCAGGACGGTGAGGGGATCGAGAAAGTCTTGTCAGGCAGCGATGTGCAATTGACCATCATGGGCGTAGGCACTACCACCGGTGCACCAATCCCGCTGCCCAACGGCGGGTTTCTAAAAGACGCCGCCGGTACCATAGTGATGCCTGGCCTGGATGAACAGGCGCTGCGCGCGCTGGCCGGCGCCACCGGCGGCAATTACAGGCGCATGCAACTGGATGACACCGACCTCGAAACCCTGCTCGCCGAGAATCCACTGGACGACACCCAGGAGTTGCTGGCGCTGGAGAGGACAGCGGATACCTGGGAGGACCAGGGCTACCTGTTGGTCCTGGTACTGTTGCCCCTGGCGCTGGGATTATTTCGACGTGGCTGGCTGTTGACCTTTCTGCCCATGCTCCTCCTGCTGGGGCAACCCGAACCCGCCAGCGCCCAGACCTGGGACAATCTGTGGCTCACCCCCGACCAACAGGGACAACAGGCGCTGCAACGGGGCGACAATGCCGCTGCGGCGAAATTGTTCGAGAATCCCGACTGGGCCGGTACTGCGGCGTATCAGGATAACGACTATGAAGCTGCTGCCCAGTATTTTAAAGACCCCAACAATGGGGACAGTCTGTACAACCGGGGCAACGCGCTGGCAAAGGCAGGACAACTGGACGAGGCCATCGCGGCGTATGAACAGTCGTTGAAACTGCAACCCGACCAGACTGATGCAAGAGAGAACCTCGAACTGTTGAAGAAGCTCAAGGAGCAACAGCAGGACCAGAACAAACAGAACGACCAGGATAAACAGCAAAGCAAAGACCAAGAGCAGGGACAGGATCAGCAACAAGGACAAGACCAACAGCAGGGCCAGAACCAACAACAGGACCAACAACAGGGCCAACAACAGGGCCAACAACAGGAACCGCAATCAGGCTCGCAGGAGTCACAGGAGCAAAAGGGCGCGACGCAGGAGCAGCAGGCTGACGCCGAAAAGCAGCAACAGGCGCTCGAAGCGAGTACCGGAAAACCCGCCGACGGGGAACCCCCTGAAGAACAGGAAGGTCAAACCGCTCGCGGCGAGTCTGGCGATGAAGAGCGCGACCAGGCAATGGAGCAATGGTTGCGCCGCGTACCGGATGACCCTTCGGGTTTACTGCGTGAAAAATTTCGGTATGAAAGTATGCAACGGCAGCAACAGGGAGTCAGGAGCGACGATGAAGCCAATTGGTAACTTGCTGGCCGTTCTGGCCTTACTGCTGGTGATTCTGGGTGGCACCATCACGCAGGCGGCGGTAACAGCCAGCCTGGATCGCGACCGTGTGTCCCTGGGTGACACACTGCGGCTGACGATTACAGCGACAGAGGACGAAGAACTCAATGATGCGGACCTGCGCGCCCTGCTGAATGATTTCGAAATTCTGCAGCGCTCGACCAGCAGCAATACCAGCATTGTCAACGGTCGCATCTTGCACGCCCGGCAGGTGATCATTGATCTCACTCCGACCCGGGAAGGCCGCTTACAGATACCCCCACTGCGCCTCGGACAAAGCACCACGCCAGGCCTTCCTGTCGTGGTTGAGGCCGCAGCTGATACACCCAGCGACGAGCAGACCGTCGTGTTCGAAGCCGAAGTGGACCAGCACGATGTCTACGTGCAAGGGCAGGTGATTTTAACCCTGCGAGTACAGCAGTCTGTCAATCTGGAGGGGCGCAGTATCTCCGAACTAAAACTGGACAACGCCTTCGTCAAGCCGCTGGAACAACACTCCTTCCAACGCACCCGTGGTGGCCGACAATGGCTGGTTGACGAATTGCGCTACGCAATTTTCCCGGAACAGAGCGGGACACTGGAGATTCCCGCCCAGGTGTTCTCCGGCCGGGTCAATCAGCGCCAGCGCGGCTTCTTTGATTTTGGAGGCAGCGGCCAGCTACTGCGCCGAAGTTCAAAGGCAATATCGATCAATGTGTTACCCAAGCCCGACAGTTTCACCGCAGATACCTGGCTACCCGCGCGTGGGCTGGCACTGGAAGAAACCTGGTCCACTCCCCCTGAACAGTTGCGCGCAGGTGAATCCGCTACCCGTTCGATCCGGATCCAGGGCGAGGGTTTGCAGGGCGCCCAGTTACCACCGATCCTGTTTGCGCCCATTGATGGCCTGAAATATTACCCTGACCAACCCCAGATCAGTGAACAAGAGACTCCGGGCGGCCTGCTCGGAATCCGGCAGGATAGCGCCGCCGTGGTGCCCACACGCGCTGGAACGTACGTGATTCCAGGGCTTCGCATTCCCTGGTGGGATACGAAAACCAAGCAGGTGCGGTATGCGGAATTACCCGAGCGAAAAATCATCGTTTCAGCGGCGGTGCCCAGCGACGTGCCTGCTAATGCTACACCGTCGCCCTCGCCTGCTATCGACGCGACTCCAACGGTAGAACCTACCAGCGCTGCCCCGGCAGCGGCAGCGACAGCGGCACCAGCACCGGCACCAATCTGGAAAATTGTGAGTGCTGTCAGTACTTTGGGCTGGTTGATAACCCTTCTTTATATTTGGCGTCGGCGCCCTTCCCGCCCCTTCAAACCGTTGCTTCCCCGGGACAATACCTCGGAAAAGCAGGCGTTTAAAACACTTGTAGCAGGATGTAAAACAGGTGACGCAGCACACGTGCGCGGGGCCGTTATTGCCTGGGCAGCTGTTATAAATCCGGATACTCCGGCAGTCTCGCTTGCGCAGGTCGCCGCGCAATTTGCTGACAGCGAATTTACACGCGAGCTTGAATTATTGGATTCACGGCTTTACGGCACTGGGCAGGATGTCTGGGATGGGGCCAGATTGGCCGACTGCGCACGCAGATTGCGTGGTGGTGACAACACCGCCGTCAAAAACACCCAAGAACCCTTGCAACTGTACCCGCAGGTAAATTAACGACAGTGTCATAGACCCACCGTCGCCAGTACCGGCGAAGAGGTACCCGCCGCAGTCGCTGCAAATCCTGCGATTGGGGTAGGTTGTTGAAGCGCGGTGGCAGGGCCACCGCAGTACCTTGATCCTAGCTGTCCGGCCTAAAGCGGCTTGACATTATTGGCACAAGGACCTTTCTGACCCTGGCCAATTTCAAACTCGACAGCCTGACCATCTTTAAGTGTGGCATAACCGCCGCCACTCTTGATTTCTGAGTGATGAACGAAAAGATCCTTACCACCCTCGTCTGGAGTGATAAAACCGTAACCTTTGTCTGCATTGAACCACTTAACTTTTCCTTTACTCATATTACATACTCAAAATAATTGGTGAACTATTGTAGGTTCCCACGTTCGCATTCACCGGTACGAAATGGGAATTTCGCAGCATCTATGTATTGAATCGTCAATTGGGAGAACGCTGCGTCTTCCCCCGGTAGTGATATTAGCACCTGTCGCTGCTGGTGGCACTGCCAATCCCTGACACATTCAATGCAGTGATTTGCTCACAACTTCATACACGTCGGGCGAGAGAGCTGGCTCTGTCGCCAGGCGTTCCAGTTCGGCCCGCATCAATGCTGCCCTGCCAGAGTAATTACGCCATTTGGTCAGGGGTGTCAGCAGGCGCGAGGCAATTTGCGGGTTCAGTTTGTTCAGTTCCACCACGATATCGCCCAAAAAGCGATAACCCGTACCGTCAATGCGATGAAAATTGACGGGATTCTGGTTGGTGAAGCCGCCCACCAGTGCGCGCACCTTATTGGGATTGCGCAATTCAAAATCCCCATGCGCCATTAAAGCCTGCACCCGCGAAAGCCCCTCACTGTCAGGGATCGCTGCCTGTACCTGAAACCACTGGTTGACCGCCAATGCTTCGTGGCGCCAGTCCTCGTAAAAGCTGTTCAGTGTTTTATCACGAAGTCTGCCCTCGCCATAAAACGCTATCTCTTTCAACGCCGCCAGCCGATCCGTCATGTTACCCGCCTGTTGGTACTGCCTGGCAGCCAGATCAAGGTTACTCCTGTCGGCACTGACAAGATAACCCAGGCACATGTTGCGCAAACTACGCCCGGCAATCTGCATCGCGTCGGGTACGTAGGGTTTCGGGCTTTCCAGGCTGTGGTAGCGCTGAAGGAACGAATCCGCCAGCGCCATTCCCAGCGCGGCACGCACGACGTTGCGCGCCTGGTGAATCGTATCGACATTGGCCCCTCCGGCTTGGCTTGCCTGTTCCGCCAGATACTCTTCACTCGGCAGGCGTAACATTTCAGCCACCATGGCAGGATCCAGAGATTCATCCCGCAACAGGTCGGCACAAGCTGCTATAAACAACGGGTCTACCTTGGGTGTCGCAGCCGTTAACAGCTGTCGCTCGACTTCTTCGATGACCCCCAGGGCAAGCATCTGGGCGCTATCCCAGCGCACAAAGCCATCAGCGTCCCGTCGCATCAGGGCACAAAGATCACTCCTGCTATAGTCATAGTGCAGTCGAACCGGCGCAGAGAATCCGCGCAGCAGTGACGGTACCGGGCGTTCTATCACTCCCTCGAAAACGAATGTCTGCTCGGGCCGGTCGATGGTCAGCACCGTATGGGTGTTATCGCTCGTCTCCGCATCCTGCGTGATGCCTCGTCGCCGCAGGGGCAGATTCCCGGCCTCACCCAGCAAGCCCATGGCCAGGGGGATTACGAAAGGTTGTTTCTCCGACTGGCCAGGCGTGGCTGGGCAGGATTGTTGCACGTACAGCGTGTAACACTGGCCAGGCTCGTCATAGGCGTCACGAACTGTCAGGTGGGGTGTGCCAGCCTGCGAATACCAGTTGCGAAACTGCCGCAAATCCACTGCGTTGGCGTCCTCCATGGCCCGGACAAAATCCTCACAGGTCACCGCCTGACCGTCGTGCCGATTAAAGTACCAGTCAGATCCCCGGCGAAAGGCTTCGGCCCCGAGCAAGGTGTGCAGCATACGCACCACTTCGGCGCCTTTTTCATACACGGTCAACGTGTAAAAATTATTGATCTCCATAAAGGATTCAGGTCGAACGGGGTGTGCCAGGGGGCCGGCGTCCTCTGCAAACTGGGCAGTGCGCAGCACCGTAACATCCTCCACCCGCTTGACCGTAGGAGAGCCCATATCGGCGGAAAATTGCGCATCCCTGAAGACTGTAAATCCTTCCTTGAGGCTGAGTTGGAACCAGTCGCGACAGGTCACCCGGTTGCCGCTCCAATTGTGGAAATACTCGTGGGCAACGATGGCCTGTACACGTTGGTACCCCATATCCGTGGTGATGTCCGGGCTACACAACACGCAGGACGTGTTGAATATATTCAGGCTCTTGTTTTCCATGGCGCCCATGTTGAAGTCATCCACGGCGACGATATTAAAAATCTCCAGGTCGTACTCGCGGCCATAAACCTCTTCATCCCAGCGCATGGCCTGCTGCAGTGAGCGCATCGCGTGCTGGCACTTATCCAGGTCCTTCTCCTCAACGTAGATTCGCAGGGTGACGTGTCGCCCGCTGGCCGTTGAGAAGGTATCCTGGATATGGGACAGATCGCCGGCAACGAGTGCGAACAGGTAGGCTGGCTTGGGAAAGGGATCGTGCCAGGTGGCCTGGTGCCGTCCACTGGCAAGCTCGCGCACTTCGTCCAGATTGCCGTTGCTAAGCAATACCGGGTAGCGTTCGCGCTGCGCTTCCACCGTCACCGTAAATACCGACATCACGTCCGGCCTATCCAGGTAATAGGTGATTTTACGAAATCCCTCCGCCTCACATTGCGTGCAGAATAGACTGCGCGATTTGTATAATCCTGACAATGAGGTATTGTCCTGGGGGAGAATGCGTGTTCGACAAGCGACAACACACTGTTCTGGCACTGACGGTATGAGCAGCGAATCAGCGGTGACAACGTATTGCGCGGCAGTGAGCTCACAACCATCGACTGCCACGGACAACAGTTCCAGCTCCTGTCCGTGTAACTCCAGCGGGGTATTCTCAGCAACGGAACCGTCACGCATGAGATGGAGACGCGAACTCACAAGTGCGCAATCCTCGTGCAACTCAAAGTGCAGTTCTGTCCGGTTGATCAGGTAAGCCGGCGGCCTGTAGTCCTTGAGGTAGACCGTACCCGGTTTGGTATCGCGCATAAATCTACCCGGTAGTATGCAAGGACAGTTGATAACCACAGTACTTGCGCATGTTGATAACCCCACTATCGAACATCAGGTACTGGCCCTTGATACCCAACAGCGTGCCGCCGATGGATGGAGTCTTGTCGAGATTGAAGGATGAAACCTTGGCCGGGAACTCAATGACGGGATAATTGATGCGAATCTCCGGTTGGTCCGGGAGCTCTGTGATTGCCTGTACGCCGTGTTGACTGACCATGACCTCAAGGTCGCCAGCACAGGCCGACATCAGGCGACGCCGGTCCAGTTCCAGGTCACAGGCTTCGGCATTGCCTTTCAGCATGGCCTGCCAATTGGTCTTGTCGGCAATATGGTCCTTAAACAGCGTTTCAATCAGCCCGGAATGCAGCCGGCTCGCAACACGAAAAATCGGTCTCGCCTGGGTCGCGCCCTGGTCCATCCAGCGAGTCGGCACCTGCGAGGCGCGAGTGATACCCACTTTGAGGCCCGAGGTGTTAGCAAGGTATACCACATGATCAATCATGCAGTGTTGCTCGCCCCACTCCGGTTCCCGGCAAGTCCCCCTCGCGTAGTGACACTTCTCTGGACTCACGATACAACTGTCACACTGCGCCAGACGCGTAAAGCAGGGGTAACAGTAACCCTGGTTAAAACTTTTGTTGGTCTTGCGCCCGCAGTGGATGCAGTGGATTGAGCCGTTAAAGTCCAGTGTCAGTTGCTTGCCGAGAAAGCCATTCAGTGGGATCTCATGCTCGCCCAGCAGCATTGTGTAGTGCACTGGATCCTCCAGCTGCGTTTTCATCTTGCGCACCGCGCCTGAAGCCACCAGTTCAACCAAACGTCTCTCCTACTCTTTCCAGGTTAGCGGGGTTTCCCGATGCATGTCGCAAGAATCCTCGACAATTTGCCTTGGTTCGATATAACCGACTCGATCCTGCTCTGCCAAATGCCTCTCGCCCCAGGCGATAACAGCCTGCATCGCATTTTCACGTTGCTCGTCTGTCAGGATTTTGCCATCAGGCCACTTACCCAGTGCCACAGAGCGCAGCAGACTTTGGTAGATTTCCGGTGACATGGTTTCAATCAGCTGCAGGTAATTCATCGAGTGTTTCATGTTGTAGCAGCGGCCTATTATACCTTTGGCGATGCATTCTTGTCCCCACCCGTTCTGGACATTACGCCGAGTACAGCGCCGAGCACAGCGCCGCAGAGCAAGCCACCCACGTGCGCCGCATTAGCAATGGCGCCAAATCCGAGTACCTCGACCATGCCGGTCATGCACAGTACCAACCAACCCACCATGAACAACATAATTGAAGATGAAGGTCGAATGTGCCAGCCGGGTTGCAGTAATGGAGCCACCCAGGAAAATCCCAACAGCCCATACACTACCCCGGACATGCCGCCAAAAAGTCCGGCGCCACCGAAGGCAAATTGGCTGACGTTGGAAATCACGGCAATAACCAGGAACAGCATAAACATATTAGAGTGACCAAGTGCCCGCTCAACCCGCCCACCCAGGTCCCATAACCAGAGCGAGTTGAATACGATATGCAACCAATGAAAATGCAGGAATACCGGGGTCACCAGGCGCCAGTACTGACCATTGAATTTCTGGAATGTAATTTGATCACCTTGCAGCCCAAAGGCTGTGAAGGTCAGGTAACTGACCCAGGCCGCTGGCGCTGGCAGATAGATGATTAGAAAGCCGCAGATACTCAACAGGATCAGGGCGAGTGTCACGGGTGACCTGCGCCACTGACTTATAGTTGCTGTCCCATTGATCAGGACCGGCCGCTCTTTATTGGACAATTCGATACGCAGCTCGCCGCTGCGCCACGCGTTATAGAGCGATTGTACCTGGATCACCTGCGATTCCTGTTGCACCATCACGACCTGGCGGCCATGCTCCTCAAAGATGCGATGCACGACACCACGCTGGTGTAGCAACGCGCTTAATGGCAGGAGGTCTTCGTCAACAGCGACGCTGAGGGCTTGGTGAAATTCTGGCATTAATTGACCAGCGCATTGCTCCAGCGCAGCTTATCCCTGCAACTGGCATAGAAACTGTGACCCCGTGGATGCAGAAGGGAAAGATGGTGCGGATTCTTGCAGATATGCACCGAGTCTCCAGGGCGCGCCTTCATATTTACCTGCCCGTCACAGGTAACCGGGGGATGGATACGATTGCGTGCCAATATGTCGAGGCGAATCTCCGAGCTTCCATCCACGACGATAGGTCGGCTGCTCAGCGCGTGGGGAAACATGGGAACCAGAACAATAGCATCCAGTGTAGGGTGCATGATGGGCCCTCCCCCTGACAGTGAATAGGCGGTGGAACCCGTCGGGGTTGATACGATCAGGCCATCCGCACGCTGGCGGTATACGAACGTATCATTGATGTACAGCTCGTATTCGATCATCTGCGCGGAGGTACCGGAATTGAGCACAATATCGTTAAGCGCGTCCCCGTGGCCCACCACCTGGCCCTCGCGTCGCACTTCTGCACCGAGCAGAAAACGACTTTCGAGCTCGAACTCGCCTTCCAGCACGGCGGGAATCTGAACGGCCATGTCATCTGGCATGATATCGGTGAGAAAGCCAAGACGGCCGCGATTGACTCCCAGCACCGGGGTGTCGTATTGCGCGAGTGTGCGGGCGGCGCTGAGCAGGCTGCCGTCTCCCCCTACCACTATGACCAGATCGACTTCCCGGCCAATCTCATCCAGCGTGGCGAGTCGCTGCTGATGATCGGGCAACACATCACCGAGATTGTCCTGCAGCACGACTTCCAGGCCGCATGCTTCCAATAATTCCAACAATTGTCGCAGCACTCCCGTCAGCCCGCGCTGTCGGGGTCGTCCGACCAAACCAATTTTCTTGAAAGACACCTTCATCAGGTCTGCTTCCATGCCATGTAACATTGCTTTTATACCCACGAAAGAACAGTGTAGCGCAGTGAACAGTATTTATCCCTACCAAACAAGGGAAGTGCGGGATCTCGCCTCGGCGTGTTTCTCACCATTGGCCTTAGTACACTTGTGTACCGCCTGCACCTATACTTGGGCGTAATAACCATTCCTCAGGAGTCTGCATGTCAAGCCGCCAGGATCCCAAATGGCCGTTCCGCTGGGATCTTCTCCTGCGCTACCGCTTTATTGAAACCCTGGTCCTCTGGGAGGGTCGCCTGACCACCCGCCACCTGTGTGACACCTTCGGGATCGGTAGGCAGCAGGCCAGCAAAGATATCAATAATTACATGCGCGAAGTCGGGCCCGGCAACCTGCAGTACGATAAATTTCTCAAAGGCTACAAACCAACACCCACTTTCGAGCCTCGGGTGACTCAGGGTCTGGCCGACGAGTACCTGCACCTCATGGCGCGCAACAATGAACTGATGAATGTGTTTGAGTCCCTGTCGTTGAATGTGGCCAATGTTGAAGTACTCTCGCTGCCGGTACGCGACGTCAAACCCGAGGTATTGCGCCCTATCATGCAGGCAGCACGACAAAAAAGGCGACTGGACGTGGACTATGTATCCCTCAACCACCCGAACCGTGAGGGGCGTATCATTGTACCCCATACGTTGGTTTACTGTGGTTTGCGCTGGCACGTACGCGCCTGGTGTGAGAAAAATGGCGAGTACCGCAACTTTGTCCTGAGTCGATTTCGGGGTATCCCCGAGATCATGGATGCATCAGAACACGGTGTTAAAGAGGATACCGAATGGAACACACACGTCACCGTGCGTATTGCGCCGGACCCCAGGCTGAAACAGGAACAGCGCGAGGTTGTGGAAGCGGACTACGGTATGGAAAAAGGTATACTGGAGATATCCACGCGCGCCAGGCTGGTGACCTATGTGCTACAACTCCTGCATATCGAGCCCAACGCCCTGGCGGAGGATCCGACCGCGCAGCAAATCGTAGTGGAAAATCGCAATGCATTAGCACCCTGGTTGTTCGGGTAAGTGGTGACAATTATGAGTGATGACAATAAATTTGAGACTGCATATTCCGATCATCGCTTCTGGAACAAGCTGAAGCACTATGCCAGGACGGCTGGCAGGGAAGTGGTGGAGAAAGCACTGCTGCTGTTTTATGCGGCACAGGAAGAAAAAGCACCGGTCTGGGCCAAGGGTACTATCGCCGCTGCACTTGGCTATTTTATTGTTCCGCTTGACGCCATCACCGACCTGGCACCGGCCGTCGGTTATGCCGACGACCTGGGTGTACTGGTGTTAGCGATCGCTGCCGTTTCCCGATACATCAATGACGATGTGCGAGCCAAAGTCGCGAAGCGAATGCGCAGCTGGTTTGGCGAGGACGCGATAGATGCGGAATTTTCGCCGATGGAGCCAGAGCGGAAAAAAATTGCGGCGGAAGATTAGGGAACCTCTGATTAATTCGCAGAGTATGTCAAAATGAGGACAGTGTCATCGGGGACTTGGATCATGCGACAGCAATCACTTGAAGCAACGGGTTTTGAACGGTTCCGAAAGAGGACGAGGAAGGAGATGTTCCTCGA
>JANPDE010000479.1:0-4057 GCA_031431315.1 Haliea sp. | reverse complement strand
CAGAACAGGTCGCGCTCGATGTCACCTTCCTCCTCGCCCATCAGCTCCGCGCTGCGGCCGGTGGCCGTCACGATCTCGCGCATGAGGATACAGTAATTGTCCTGGGCATAGGCGTAACCGTAACCGTATCCCAGGCTGGCCCAATCGTTGGCCTTGATGTGTGGGATGCCAAACTCGGTGCGCCGGATAGTGGCGGAAAACGTGTCGGGCTCTGATGCTGTCGGGGGCGTATTGTCAGAGGAATCGGAACAGGCGAAGAGCAGGCTCAAGATCGGCGCTGCAAGAAAGCTGCGGGAGAGTCGGGTCAGGGGCATGGGGATTTACCGCTTATTGTTTGGTCACCGGAGTATACGGATGTTGACCCGGATAGGTCAAAAAGTACGCAGATCAAGCGCCCACACCTGGTGTTGCCATTTCATTCCGCCGCCGCCGCTGGGCTTCCCGCAGCGCCCGTCTCCTACCGGATCGCCGTCGGCCCGCAGCATAACTCGAGTGGGGCATGGGTGGCGTCATGGCCTGCTCTGGATCTGCTTATGTTGGGGAGATCGCTTTCAACTTCTTTGGGGTAGGTCTGTCCCTTTCTTTGACGCGTGGTGGCCTGTTACTTCACTCAAGTCCGAGACAGCTCTATTCAAAGCAAAGCGGGTTGCAATCACAGTGTCGGAATTTACCCGGAAAACCCTCAAGCAACCTGACCCGCTCTACCAACCCTTAGAGATTGGCAGCCTGAGTCTCAACAATTCTCAGCAGGTCACCGATCCCTAAGTTGTAATCCACCTGGTGCAGTGAACCGCCGAAGATCAACTGTGCCAGTTGGGGTGTTAAAAGGGTAAACCGACCGGGCGCAGTATCAGCGCCCAAGAATCCGTCTGCTTCACACGCTGCAGAATAAAGACCAGGATAGCCAATCCAATTGGTTTCTACTCCCTCGGGGAAAGGGATACCTTCATCACGGTTAAAAATTGTGTTGGCGGCGATGCCTGGCTCTCCGCCCAATAGGGTTGGATTCACGCACGGCAAGGGTTGTAAAAGCTCAGGCCGCTCCGCTTCCCCTCCCGCAGCGATAGTGTCGTAGGCAACAATACAAGCTGTATCAGTTGCATGGCTGCACAGCGGGATATTCTCGAAGGTGCCGCCAGACAGCTCACCGGGTGGGACCTCCAGCCGGCCTAGAGGCCCAATGATCAGGGCAGAGATCATCCGATCCCTCAGTACTTCATCATTTTCGATACGGCTTTTAAGTAGCTGCAGCAGGACGTGAGAGCCCTGGGAGTGTCCCATCAGGACGAAATTGCGCCCCGGGTTTTCCAGCAGATACTGATTAAAAGCCTCCTCTACATCAGAATAACCTAGCTGGAAATACTCGCTGTCAAAGGCATTTTCCAAGTTATAAGTTCCAATAGACATTTGTCGATACTTCGGCGCATAGACGTTACATAGTTGGGTAAATCGGGCCGCCTGGTTGTAGAGTGGCCGTAACATCGGGGTATCGTCCGAGAGGTCGAGCATATTCCCAGGCTCTACCCGAAAATCTATCGTTGGATACACATAGAAACAATCAAAGGGCGCATCAACGACAGGCTCGTGTTCGAAGACTGCCATGCTCCCATCTTCGTATACGTAGGTAATAGTCTGATCCAGCTCTAGGCAACGATCGAGTTTAATACCTGGCTTGCACAGCCACAGTGCTTCGTCCGCATAAGGCCCCGGAATCGATGCGTTAGACGAGTCATTACCATCGCTACAGGCACTCAAGAAGAAGAGCACTGTGCTCACCAAAAAACCACGGGGAATCAGCTGAGCCATATTTACCACTGAGAAATCTCTCCTTTGAACTCCTAAGCTACTACTACACCTATTTGACGGGCCGCGCTCGTGCAATCGCAGCTGATGCATCTCCCCAGCCTTCACAGTGTGAGCGCCCTCCATGTCCGCGAACCACGTTGAGGAGGCCCTTTAGAAATACATAGAGCTTGAAAAACAACAATATGTTTCGCCGATCATGTGAGTTGATTGGTTTCGCCGCGCAAATCAGTTTATCTTCATATTTAGACCGCTCGGAGAAACCCACCGCGCCATAGGCATTCACACGCACCTTGCTGCCTACAGCCAGACATGGCCCCAACACGATAGCGTCCAGGAAGTCACCTTCACCACCGATATACTGGTGAATTGAGCCATAATTGTATGGGCAGGGAACAGGTGATACAAAGTCGACTTGACCGCTGCTGCCTCGCTTCAGAAAGCTGCCACGGGAAATCTCGATTACGACCTCCACACTGGGTGGAGGATTTGGGGGAATCACTACATTTGTCATAGCAGGCAATCTATCGCGCTCAGTCCAAGGTCGCAACCTGTGGATGGGCTTGCCCACGGTACATGCATTTGATCGGCCAGATTGTTGATTTGCTGGGATCGAGCACGAGGGTGATAAGATTGTCCGGAAAGTGGCAAGTCCTGGCGTCATAAGGGACATTCTGATGAGTACGTTATTATTTATCCATCTTATAACCATCGGGATTTGGGCTGGCTGCGTAGCAACAGAAACTGTACTTGAGTTGGCTCAGGACAAAATTCCGCCTGAGCAGAGTTATCTGGCTCCACTGCATGCCAAAATCGATATCGCAATCGAGATTCCTGCAATACTGGCAACGCTAATTAAAGGTAGCTTGCTATTGAAAAATGCACAATAGGATGGCCTCTTAATTATGAAGGTCGTGCTCGGAATAGCGGCTGTCGTACTGAATACGATTGCGGCATATTTGGTTCATAAACGATATCGTTGCTTGCAGGCAGCCGATCTTATTGGATACGCCAAATACAATCTTCTTCACGGACGGATCGGAATTGGTTGCATACTAACTATTTCGGGCGCAATTGTTTTGGGCGGAATTCGCATTACCGGGTAGCGCTAAACAAGCTTAGACATATGACCCGATGCAACCTGCGATTAGCAGGCTAGAATCGAGATAACGGGCGGAAAAATATCTTTTAGCAAACGGACTAACTGGTCCCAAATGGTCTGATGACGCTTCACCTCTACAAGGAGTCCGACATGGCTGTGAACCCGATGAGCGAAAGAGAATTCAAAATCCTTCGACGCATCATTAAACCCTTTTCCCACCTGAACGTCTTCGTCTACAAACTGACAGGCGGTCGCGTCATGGGAACGCTGACGGGACGCCCCGTCATGCTCGTCACAATGAAAGGTGCAAAGACCGGTAAGGCTCGCACATTTCCCTTGATGTACGTGCCCCACAAGGAGGGCGTGATCGTCGTGGCTTCGCTGGGTGGCGCTCCGAAATCTCCCGTCTGGTACAACAATCTCGTCGCGAACCCGGATATCGTCGTGCAGTATAAGAACAAGAAGATGAACCTTCGAGCGCGGCAGGTCGACGATGCCGAGAAGGCTGCAGTCTGGCCGATCTGCGTGGAACACTATCACGAGTACGACGACTACCAGAAGCGGACCGATCGGAACATTCCCGTGTTCGTATGTGAACCTCGTTAGACCGGAGCTTACTGCCTCCCCGCAGAAAACACCTAAACGACTCGACGCACTCGACGGACCCCTTGCCAGAGGATTTCCTACATAGTCTTGCGGGGTATGACTTTGCGGCGAGTACGTCAGGTTCGTCGGGTATACATGGATAAAGAATACCCCGGGGTAGTTCCCCTTTTGGCGTTACAGACTACACGATACCTGCCCGTGAATTTTTTTTAGATTTTTTAAAGGCCTACCTCACCATCCGCCAGTCTGACACCGCGCACTCCCCCTCTGCCCCAGAGTGGCCACCTCGCAGCAAGTCTCGGGCGGGGCATGGGTGGAGACAGGGGATGAGACAGTGGTGCACTCCGGGGCGCTGGCATTGTACATAAAATGGGCAAGGTACTAGACTGAGTCCACTTGTGGCAGTTTGTGTCACTTTGGCCAGGTGATTGATGCGTTGAGTTTTTTCCTATCACGCAATTGCACCTGTTCAAATAATCGTTAGGGGGCTTCATGCGGTGGCAGTTTACACGTCGGATTTTGACTATCGCCACGATCCTGATTACG
>JANPDE010000478.1:0-1755 GCA_031431315.1 Haliea sp. | reverse complement strand
ATTTAACTTCTCCAGACCCTGACAAACCGGTATCCAGGCTCAGGCCACCGCCAATGACCACTCATTGAACGCACCTGTCCTGAGGTTCCTATAATGACTCGCAGATACCAGATGACGACCGAGATTAAATAGATTGTAGACTGTGGCATGGGCACCCAGAAATCGCTGAGCCTGCCGTACTGATTTAAATTTCCGCATCCCTCGCTCCCGCACCCTGGTTGGTTCATGGGATTGCTCGACTCTGTTGTTGGCATGCCGAGAAGTTTCGCCATAGCCCTGATGTCTGCATTTCAATCGGCTGACGCCATTAGCACCAAACTTGATGCTCCAGAGTTGGATGGATTCGTGACTCACTGTCATACCGAGTTCAACCAGTAGATCTTCAATATCTCTGTGGCTAAGATTGAATCTGAAGAGGAGCCAAACGGTGTAACTGATGATGTCTGGCGGAAATCTATGGCGCTTGTAAGTATTCATTGCCTGATTGTCGAATATCACCACTTAACTTGACAGCACCGTTTCGCCTGTACAGCTGAAGCTATATTTGCTTAACTTCTCCTAACCTTATGCTGGGATTACCGCCATGCAGCAATTTGGGGCCGAGCTCCTCGAACAAGTCACACTGACTTATGTCGTTCTGTTGCTTGCCTATTTGTCACTGCTGGTAAGTTGGCCCGCATTTTTATGGCTGGAGAAGAAATTGCCGGTCCATCGCCCCACGCCGCGCTCCAACTACATCCTCAATTGGAAAATTACTGTCAGCAATCTACTGCTTGCACCCGCATTTCTAGCCTTGGCCGTGCTGTCGACTTTGTATCTGGCGCGTGCCACAGGATTGCCCAGCCTCAGCATCTCTACTGCACCGATCTCCGTCGGCGTACCGTTACTGGATATCATTTTGCAGGGCACGGTGATTTTTTCACGTCGGTTTTCCTTGGAGATTTTTCCTACTACTGGTGGCATCGCGCGCAGCACAAGATCGCGTTTCTGTGGGAGATACATAAGCTGCACCACAGTGAAGAAAACCTGAACAGCACTACGATCTACCGCTCACACTTTTTGGAACCAGCCGGACAGGCGGTGGTGAAGGGTCTGACCATTGGCTTGATCTTCGATACATCCGAGACCCCGCAAACGATTCTCGCCGTAGTGGCGGGCATACTGTTGCCAGCCCTATGGGATTACTTCATCCATGCCAACGTCAGGATAAATGCCCTGCACCGCTTGTTGCCGTTTTTCTCAGTACCGCAATTTCACTGGATCCACCATTCCAAAATGCCTCAGCACCGGGATAAAAACTTCGCCATCTGGCTGCCGCTGTTTGACATCGCGTTTGGCAGTTATTACCACCCGGATATAAATGAATACCCGGCTACCGGATTAGCCTCCGGGGAGAAAATGGAGTCGGTGTGGGCGGCGCAACGCGAGCCCTTTATTGCCTGGAGCCGGATGCTGCAAAGCCGTTCCCTGCGCCGCTTCAGTGAGCGGCCGGGTTGACCCTCTTTCTCCGGGCGGAGCATGGGTGGGGTCATGGGGTGAACCGAGGGTGCAGACTGGGGCGCTAGCATTGTACAAAAAATGGGCAAGGTACTAGACTGAGTCCACTTGTGGCAATTTGTGTCACTTTGGCCAGGTGATTGATGCGTTGAGTTTTTTCCTATCACGCAATTGCACCTGTTCAAATAATCGTTAGGGGGCTTCATGCGGTGGCAGTTTACACGTCGGATTTTGACTATCGCCACGATCCTGATTACG
>JANPDE010000477.1:0-39351 GCA_031431315.1 Haliea sp. | reverse complement strand
GCTTCACGAAAACCAACGGGATCACCGAAGGCTTCCACAACAAGATGGAGATGATCTCCAGGAGGGCCTTCGGCTTCAGGAACTTTGAAAATTATCGATTGAGGGTACTGACCCACTGCGGGTGGGATGGGATAATCAATCTCGAAAGTATGGATGCCCAACCCCCGTTAATTGGTTAGAGCCATCGGTTTGAGATATCAGGAAGAAGCTGATTTTTAAAAGGAAAATTGGTAGCTACGGGTGGACTTGAACCACCGACCCCAGCATTATGAATGCTGTGCTCTAACCAGCTGAGCTACGTAGCCACAATCAGTTGTGGGGACCAGCGGTCCTGAAGAGGCGCGCATTTTCCGCATTTTGTCCGGGCAAGTCAAGATTTCGCACGGTCGCATTGCCCGGTTAGACGTTAAAGCGAAAATGCACGACGTCGCCATCCTGTACCACGTACTCCTTGCCCTCCAGGCGCCAGCGGCCGGCATCCTTGGCGCCCTGCTCGCCATTGTATTTCACGAAGTCGTCATAGCCGATGACCTCGGCGCGAATAAAGCCCTTCTGGAAGTCAGTGTGGATAACACCGGCGGCTTCCGGGGCGGTGGCACCGACTTTCACGGTCCAGGCGCGCACTTCCTTCACGCCGGCAGTGAAGTAGGTTTGTAGCTGCAGCAATTCGTATCCTGCCCGAATCACACGATCCAGGCCCGGCTCTTCCATGCCCAGCTCCTGCAAAAACTCCAGACGTTCTTCGTCAGCGAGTTCCGCGATTTCCGCTTCCAGCTTATTGCAAATGGCAACGACGATGGCATTCTCCTGCGCCGCGATATCCTTCACCACATCCAGATAGGGATTTCCCTCAAAACCGTTTTCATCGACGTTGGCAATGTACATGGTGGGCTTGCCGGTGAGCAGAAACAACTGCCTGGCGAGCGCCCGTTCACTGTCATCGAGGGCGAGGGAGCGAACGGGTTGGGCCTCGTTCAGGTGGGGCAGCAGTTTGTTCTCCAGCAATGCCTTCATGGCAATGGCGTCCTTGTCGCCGCCCTTGGCGGTGCGGGTGACTTTGAACAGTTGCTTTTCGCAGCTGTCGAGGTCCGCTAGCGCCAGTTCCGTGTTGATGATTTCAATGTCGGCCCTGGGATCGATGTGATTGGCTACGTGGATGACATTCTCATCTTCAAAGCAGCGCACCACATGAGCAATAGCGTCGGTCTCGCGGATGTTGGCCAGGAACTGGTTGCCGAGGCCCTCACCCTTGGAAGCCCCGGCCACGAGGCCGGCGATATCGACGAACTCCATCGTGGTTGCGATTTCCTTTTGCGGCTTGACGATGTCGGCAATCTTGCGCTGCCGTGGATCGGGTACCGGCACGATGCCGGCGTTGGGCTCGATGGTGCAGAAGGGAAAGTTCTCGGCGCCGATACCCGCATTGGTCAGGGCGTTGAACAGGGTGGACTTACCCACATTCGGTAAACCGACGATTCCGCAATTGAAGCCCATACCTGGTTCCTGTCTCTGTCGGCAGCTCAGGCTGCGCTAAAACTGTGTAATTGGGTCATCGCCTTGATGCTGTCGCCATCCAGCAGCAGGGGCAGGGCGGCGATTGCCTCGGCGATACACGCGTCGATGCGCTCGCGATCGGCCTGCGATGGCGCACTCAGCACATAGCCGGTCACCCGTGACGCGTGGCCTGGATGGCCGATGCCAATGCGCAAGCGATGAAAATCCTGGTTGTTGCCCAGCGCCGGAATGATATCCCGCAAGCCATTATGGCCGCCGTGTCCGCCGCCCTGCTTGAAGCGCGCACAGCCCGGTGGGATGTCCAGTTCATCGTGGGCGATGAGGATATTCTCAGATGCTATCTTGAAAAACCCGGCCATGGCAGCCACTGCCATGCCACTACGATTCATGAAAGTGGTGGGAATCAACAGGCGCAAGTCATGTCCGGACAGAGTAAGCCGTCCGGTCAGCCCGTAAAACCGGGGTTCCGCCTGTAGAGAACAACCACTGTGCTGAGCCAGCGCGGCAACGAAATCGGCACCGGCATTGTGGCGAGTGCCCCGGTATTCACCACCGGGGTTGCCCAGTCCCGCAATAAGCTTTATAGCGGTCAATGTGCTATCGCTGTGGTGCGCGCCGCAGCGAGGGGCCTATTCCTCGCTGTTGCCCGCTCCATCCCCACTTTCTTTCGCGGTCGCAGCCGCAGTGGCGGGCGCGGCATCATCTTCACCGCCTTTCGCTGCGATGACAGAGGCGATCGCAAGGTCGTGATCCTCGCCCAGGGCGAGCGCGACAGAGATCACGCCTTCAGGTAGGGTAATGTCAGTCAGGTGAATAATCTGTCCGGTTTGTACTTCGAGCATATCCACTTCGATGTATGTCGGGATATTAGCCGGCAGACACTGTACCTCGATGTCGGTGGCCTGGTGCTGGATCATGCCACCCTGGGTTTTCACACCATAGCAGGCCGCTTCGTTGATGAAGTGGATGGGCACGTGCACTTTGATTGCCACGTTGTCGTCGATGCGCATGAAATCCACATGCGTGACGCGATTTTTCGCGGGGTGGCGTTGCAGATCCTTAAGGATGGCTTTTTCCTTGTCCTTGCCCACGTTGACGACCAGGACGTGGGAATAGAACGCCTCGTTTTCCAGGGCTTTTTCCAGGTCCTTGCGATTCAGGCTAAGTGGTTGGGACGCCTTGTCGCCACCGTAGATGATGCCTGGAACCATTCCAGCGAGACGACGCAGGCGGCGGCTCGCACCTTTCCCCAGGTCAGTTCGCACTTCTGCGTGTAATTCAAATTGGTCAGACATAGTCGTGACTCCTTCGATTGGTCACTACGGCACCTGCGACCGGTGCGATAATGAGTGGGTGTATACGCTGTTTCTACTGAAACAGCGCGCTGATGGATTCCTCATTGGCGACCCTGCGCATGGACTCAGCCAGCAGATCGGCAATTGTGAGTTGGCGAATCGCCTTAAGGGTTCTCGCCTCGGCACTTAGTGGAATCGTGTCCGTTACCACCAGCTCATCGAGCTGGGAGTTTTCAATATTCTGCAGGGCGTTGCCTGACAGTACCGCGTGCGTGCAATAGGCGACGACCTTGGCCGCGCCCCTGTCTTTCAAGGCGTCGGCGGCCTTGCACAAGGTGCCGGCGGTGTCGACCATATCGTCTACCAGCAGGCAGGTTCGGCCGTCCACTTCGCCGATCAGGTTCATCACCTGGGCCTCATTTAATTTGGGACGCCGTTTGTCAATGATGGCCAGATCAGCATCATTCAGCTGCTTGGCGATCGACCGGGCCCTGACCACGCCGCCGATGTCAGGCGACACAACCATGAGATTCTCGTAGTGGCAGGCCTCGATGTCGTCGATCAACACTGGCGAACCGTAGACGTTGTCCACCGGGCATTTGAAAAAGCCCTGGATCTGTTCCGCATGCAGATCGACGGTCAACACCCGATCAACTCCGACAGTCACCATCATATCCGCCACGACTTTGGCAGTGATGGGTACCCGTGCTGAGCGCACGCGCCGGTCCTGGCGAGCGTAACCGAAGTAGGGGACCACCGCGGTAATGCGTGTGGCTGACGCCCTGCGCAGCGCGTCTATCATGACCACCAGTTCCATCAGGTTGTCATTGGTGGGTGCACAAGTGGATTGCAGGACGAAAACATCTTTGCCGCGCACATTCTCATTGAGCTCGACGGCCACTTCACCGTCGCTGAACTTGCCGACATCGGCCTTGCCCAACGACAAATACAATCTGCTTGCTACTTTCTGGGCCAGTTCCGGGTTTGCATTACCCGTAAAGACCATCATTTTTGAGGACACTGCGTGCTACCTTCGGGTTTGTGTCGAAACGCTTTGGTAAAGCAAAACTGCACCCTGTCCCCTGATCACAGGATGCCATCTGTATGGCTGGGGTGGGAGGATTCGAACCTCCGCATGCCAGGATCAAAACCTGGTGCCTTACCGCTTGGCGACACCCCAAACAATCTGTCGGATTAGTCTAATTCTATTGGTAAAGGCGATACGTTTACGCCCCGGGCGAGGATGCTTTCCCACTCGCCTGGTAACTGTCTCTGGGCTTCCCTGGCCTGGGTTGCATTGTCGAAGCTGATGAATGCACAGGCACCTGTGCCGGTCAATCTGGCTTCTGCGAAATTATCAAGAACCTTCAACGCCTTATCGACCTCGGGATAGAGGCCTCTGACGAGTTCCTGACAGTCGTTTCGGGAGTCCACCTCAAAAAAGGTCGCCATTTTGATTGGGATGCTGTTGCGTGTCAATTGCCGGTGGGAAAATATTTCGGCGGTCGATACGTGGCATTGTGGCACAAGGATCAGGTACCAGCGTTCGGGTAGTTCAATCGGTGTGAGAATGTCGCCAACGCCCTCCGCCCACGCGGTTCGCGCTCCCACGAAAACGGGTACGTCAGCCCCCAATCGGGTACCCAGGCCCTGTAACATGGTGCGGGGGATGTGGAGGTCCCACAGATGGTTGAGGGCCAACAGCGTGGTGGCGGCATTAGAGCTGCCACCCCCCATTCCGGCGCCGGTGGGTATGCGTTTTTGCAGTACGATATGCACACCCAGCGAGCCCTGTTGCAGTAGTCTGGCGGCGCGCACGATCAGATTGTCCTGCAGCGGGATACCAGATACGTCACCCTCCAGTGTAATGCTGCCGCTGTTGTTAGTGGTAAACAGCAACTGATCGCCCCAGTCCAGCAATTGGAATAGCGTTTGCAATTCATGGTAGCCGTCGGGCCGGCGGCCGGTGATGTGCAGGAACAGATTCAGTTTCGCGGGCGCAAGGACAGAAAGGGAGGAGGGCATCAGCTGGGTGACGTCTGCCAGTGTGAAATGATGACCTTGGCGCGTGTCGCACCGCGCCGGATTTGCAAGCGCGTGGGCAGGGTGAACTCCTCAAATTGCCCATACTTCTCGTAATGTACCTCCCAATCGTCTTGCTGGAGGCTTTGCAGTAATTCCGTCTGCGGATCGAGTTCGAGCTTTTGCACTTTAGAGTCGGGCGAGGGGAGACCCTTGAGCCAATGGGTCAGGGCGGTGAGGGGCAGGTCCCAGCCGGTGTTCAGCACAATGGCGTCCGGTGTGGAAACATCCAGCGTCCGGTGCTCATCGCCCTGGCGGATATCCAGTTGCCGGCCATCGCTGTCAATGATGGTGGCACCGACACCTAGCGGACCGCTCAATTGCAGGTGGATATGACTATCATGCTGCTGCCAAACCAGACTGGCGGATTCAGCAGCGTCGGGGCTGCGCACAGCCAGTTTACCGCTGGCCGTCCACTGCTGCAGCTGTGTCAGTTGCTGGCGGTGCGCTTTCCAGCCAGCAGAAGTGGGTTCGCGCTGCTCCAGGCTCGCGCATCCAACCAGCAGTAATAGCAGGAGATACGGTGCGAGTCGCGGGGCGTTGACCATACTACGGTTGGCTGATCGCTGGAGAGTCACCGGCGGGTGCGGTATCGACCGGCGCGGTATCGACCGGCGCGGTGTCGACCGGCGCGGTGTCGACCGCCGGTGTATTGCCGGGTGGCGCTATACCCAACCTCCGCAAGGTTCCGAGAAGCGCGGGGTGATCCGGGTCGCGCACCAATGCACCCTGCCAAACCGCCATCGCGGCATCGTTATCCCCCTTGACCCACAATACTTCTCCCAGATGGGCGGCTACCTCAGGATCGGGAAATTCGGCATAGGCTCGCGTCAGGTACCCCACCGATTCTTCGTAATGCCCCATGCGGAACAGCACCCAGCCCATGCTGTCCTGGATAGCCGGTTCGTTGGGCTGCAGTGCCAGTGCACGGGAGATCAGTTCCTGCGCTTCCTTATAGCGAGTGGTGCGATCGGCCAGTGTATAACCCAGGGCATTGAGGGCGGTGGCGTTGTCGGGGTCGGCAGCGATAATGCTGCGCAAATCGCGTTCCATGGCAGCCAGGTCATCTTGTTGTTCACTGATCATTGCGCGTGCGTAACGCAATGCTGAGTTGCCGGGCGTCGCTGCCAGCGCCTCGTCGAGTAATTGCAGCGCATTTGTTGTTGCACCAGCGCGGGCCAGAATATCGGCTTCCAGGCCGAGGAGCTGGTCGCGCATCTGCGGATAAGCTTCCCGCTGCTCATTGAACCAGGTGTGGTTGCGATCCAATTGTCCGCTATCGACCAAAATCTGGCCGATGCGGCTGTTGGCCGCGAGATATTCCGGACCTTCCCCTACCTGCATGTAATGGGCAATGGCCGCCTCGGGGTTGTTGTCGTCCTCGGCCATACGCCCCAGAAAGTAATAGGCTTCATTCACGCGTTCGCCCAGTGCAATTGCCTGGCGCAGGTTGGCCTCGGCCGCGGCGGCGTCGCCAATCTCGCGGTTTATCAGGGCGAGGGAAAATAGCAGATCGCCATCCTGCGGAGACTGTGCCAGGAGAATTTCAAATTGTTCGCGTGCCGCCGGCATGTCGGTCGCGGTCAACAGGCGAGCGTATTGCAGCCGCAGCAACTTGGCGTCAGGATCATCCTGCAGCACTCGTTGCAGCCGGGCGTAGGGATGATCCGCCTTCTGCTCCAGCAGTATCCTGGCCTCCAGCAGGACAGCCTGGGGTTGTGCCGGTTCCAGCTCGAAAACCTCTTCCAGGTCATCCAGTGCCTGGTCGTATTGTCTATATTCGGTGTCTATCAAAGCTTGGGTCAGCAGCAGTCGGGTATTTTGCGGGAACTCGGTGGCCAGGCTATCGATGTTGCGCACCAGTTCCGAACGTTGCGCGTCGCTCAACTGCCCAAAGCCGTTCAGCAGCATGGGGAAATTGGCCGATCTGGTTTGACGTTCCACTACTACCAAATGGGGCAGCGCTGCTATGGCTTGCCCCTGGTGGACCAACAGTGCCGCCAGTGTGTTGTTGGCTTCAGCATTGTTCGGCTCCAGTTCCACCCACAGTTGGGCGGATTGCAGCGTATCGTCCTCTCGTTGCAGGTATTGGGCGAGGTGCGTTGCGTGTGCGCTGACGCCTGGGTCGCGTAACACGGCCGCCTGCTGCATGTACTGCTCCAGCGTTACGTCATAGGCGTGCCTGCGCAGGGCAAATTCGGCCACGAGCAGGGCGTAAAGGCTGTCATTCGGGAAAGCCCTCTCCGGCGATTTTTCAACAGTTTCAGGATTGGTTGCCGTGTCCTGGGCCGGGACAGGTGATTGCGTCGCACAGCCGGTGAGCAGCGCACAGGAGATAGCGAGGGCTAAGAGTCGAGACATGGTGGTGTAAAGCGAGGTAATCCAGCGACAAGACAGGTACTATGATGACACAGACTGCGCTTGAAACCCACAGCGCGGCGCTATTGGTTGCCGTACGACCGCCGCTGCAGCGCTTTCGGGGCGCTGTCATTTATCGCCTAACTTGTTAAAATCGGGAGAGTTTTTTGCAGAATGTGCTAGGGTGCGCCCGATTTCGAGAGGTTGACGGCAAGTTGGGCCTGCCTGCTTGAAGAACGCTGTGGAGCCAGTTGCAGTTGTTATGAATTTGATCGCTTTGGGAATCAGTCATCATTCAGCCGCCGTGGATGTGCGCGAGCGGGTTGCCTTCGCGCCTGAGCAAGTCGGCGAAGCGCTGGTGGATGCCTGCGACGCGGCCGGGGTGGAAGAGGTCGTCATCCTTTCAACCTGTAACCGCACCGAACTCTATGCTGTGGTGCCCGAAGGCATCAGCATGGCCGATAAGGCACACGAGTTGATTGACTGGATCGCCAACTACCATCACTTGTCAGCGCGGGAGTTGCACCACTGCGCCTACCACCACGAGGGAGGGCGGGCCTTGCGGCACCTGGTACAGGTCGCCAGTGGCCTGGACTCCATGGTCCTGGGGGAGCCGCAAATATTCGGGCAGCTCAAATCCGCGTATATAGTGGCGACAGAAGCAGGCACCGTAGGCAGTGAATTGGGTCGCCTGTTTCCCCGCGTTTTTTCGATTGCCAAACGGGTGCGAACGGATACCGCCATTGGCGAAAACCCGGTATCAGTGGCCTACGCGGCAGTGAACCTGGCGGGACATATATTTTCCAACCTGAGCCAGTGCCGCGCCCTGCTGGTGGGAGCGGGAGAAACCATTGAACTGGTGGCCCGTCACCTTATCGGGGCGGGCGTGAGCAGAATTGTGATAGCCAATCGCACGCTGGGCAGGGCTCGCGAACTGGCGCAGAAGTTCGGCGCCGATGCGGTATTGCTCGCCGAGATCCCGCTGCAGTTGGCAGACGCCGATATTGTCATTACATCTACCGCCAGCCAGCTGCCAATCCTGGGTAAAGGCGCAGTGGAGCAGGCCCTAAAGGCGCGCAAGCATCGGCCGTACCTCATGATAGATATTGCTGTGCCCAGGGATATTGAATCCCAGGTCGGTGAGCTACCGGACGTTTATCTTTATAGCATTGATGATTTGCGCGATATCGTTGATGAAAACCTGCGCAATCGCAGCAGTGAAGCCCGCAAAGCCGATTTGCTCATTGATGAGGGCGTACGCCAGTACCTGGAGGAAGTGCGCAGTCTCGCCGCAGTGGATACGGTCAAGGAGTACCGCACTATGGCGGAGCAGTTGCGCGAACGCGAATTGCAGCGCGCCCAGCGCGCACTGGCTCGGGGCGATGACCCGCGACAGATTCTGGCCCAGTTATCCCGCGCCATCACCAACAAGTTGATCCACGCACCAACTGCCGGTCTAAAGCAGGCCAGCGTGGACGGTCGCCAGGACCTGATCAACAGTGCACGAAAACTCCTGGGATTAGAGGGGCTCACGCCACCACCCGCTGCCGGTGATGAGGTTGAGCAGACTGAACTGGACCTGACCGCTCCCGCCGAGGAAACTACCCGACGTACCTTGCAATGAAAGCCTCACTACTCACCAAGCTGGAAACTCTGGCTGACCGGCACGAAGAGGTATCGGCACTGCTCAGTGACAGCCACACCATAGCCGACCAGACCAAATTCCGCGATTTTTCGCGCGAGTACGCTGAATTAGAGCCGGTGGTTACCTGTTATGCCCAGTATCGCCAGATAAAATCTGATCTGGACGAGGCGCGCCAACTGTTGGAGGACGCCGACCCGGAAGTGCGGGACATGGCGCGGGAAGAACTGGACAGCGGCGGCGCGCGCCTGGCTGCGCTGGAAACCGAGCTGCAGTCACTGCTGTTGCCGCGCGATCCACTCGATTCACACAACGTCTTTCTGGAAATCCGCGCTGGCACGGGCGGTGACGAGGCGGCGATTTTTTCCGGTGACCTGTTTCGTATGTATTCCCGTTACGCGGAAAGCCAGGGCTGGAAATTAGAGGTTTTATCGGAGCGTTCCGGCGAGCATGGCGGCTATAAGGAAATCATCACCCGGGTTGAAGGGCGCGACGTCTACGCCCAACTCAAGTTTGAATCGGGCGCCCACCGCGTGCAACGGGTGCCTGACACCGAGTCCCAGGGCCGTATCCATACATCCGCCTGCACTGTGGCTGTCATGCCGGAGGTGGAGGATATCGATGAAATAGACATCAACAAGGCCGATCTGCGCGTCGACACGTACCGGGCCTCCGGTGCGGGAGGGCAGCACGTGAACAGGACGGACTCTGCGATACGCATTACCCATATTCCGACCGGTGTCGTGGTGGAGTGTCAGGATGAACGCTCCCAGCATAAGAACCGCGCCCGGGCGATGTCGCTGTTGCACGCCAAACTGTTGCGCAGTGCCCAGGACAAACAGGCCAGTGAACAGGCTGAGACCCGCCGTAACCTCGTGGGTACCGGGGATCGCTCTGATCGCATCCGCACCTACAATTTCCCCCAGGGACGCATGACCGACCACCGCATCAACCTGACCCTGTACAAACTGGACGACGTTATGGAAGGTGCTCTGGATGCGATCATCGGTCCCCTGCGGCAGGAATACCAGGCAGACCAACTGGCGGCGCTGTCCGACAACTGATGGCGACGGTGCGGGAACTGCTGCGCTCGGGAGGTGATCTGCCGACTGACAGCGCCCGGCGCGATACCGAAATCCTGCTATGCCACTGCCTGGGTAAGTCGCGCGCCTGGCTGTATACCTGGCCTGAACACGCAGTGTGCCCTGACAGTGCACGCGATTTCGAGCAGTTACTGGAGAGGCGCAGGGCAGGCTGGCCGGTAGCCTATCTCACCGGCGAGCGGGAGTTCTGGTCCTTGCAGTTGACTGTGAATAACACCACCTTGATTCCCCGCCCTGAAACCGAAATCCTGGTGGCCTGGGCATTGGAGTTGCCGCTGCCTGCCGCTGTGCGAGTATTGGATCTGGGTACGGGCTCCGGCGCGATCGCTCTTGCGCTGGCGAGCGAACGACACCACTGGCAGGTGACCGCCCTGGATAGCAGCGCGCAGGCCCTGGAGGTGGCGCACGACAATGCCAGAAGAGCCGGGCTGCAGCGAGTGTCCTTCCTGCAATCGAACTGGTACGAGACGTTGGGGACGCAACGCTTCAACCTGTTGCTGGCCAACCCGCCCTATATCGATGGTGACGATCCGCATCTGGCATGCGGCGATTTGCGTTTCGAGCCGCGTGCCGCCCTGGTGGCGGCCAACCATGGTTTAGCGGACCTGGACCACCTGGTGGCGGGGGCGCCGATGCACATCAGCGACGGCGGCTGGTTATTGCTGGAACACGGATCCGAACAAGCGGCCGCAGTGCGCGGCATGTTGCACGCTGCCGGTTTTCGCCAGGTGAGTACACGGTGCGACCTGGCGGGGCTGGAGCGAACCACGGGAGGTTGCTGGCATGCTGACTGATGCACAGCTCCTGCGCTACAACCGACAAATTCTATTGCACGATTTTGACATCGCGGGGCAGGAGCGGCTGCGACGCTCACGCGTAGCCGTCATCGGCCTGGGGGGCCTGGGCTGTCCTGCCGCGCTGTATCTGGCGGCGGCGGGTGTCGGAACACTGGTGCTGGTTGACGGCGATGCGGTCGAGCTGAGCAATCTGCAGCGCCAGATCGCGCACACAGACGCTGACATTGGCACTAATAAGGCGCGCTCGGCGGCGGCCGCAATCACAGCCCTTAATCCTGAGGTCACATTGGAAGCGGTTGCGCAGCGGCTAGCCGAAGACACCATGCCTGCGCTGCTGGCGCGCGTCGACCTGGTAGTGGATGCCACTGATAACTATCCCACACGTTTTGCGTTGAATCGCGCCTGTATCGCCGCTGGTGTGCCATTGGTGTCTGCGGCTGCGGTGCGCAGTGAGGGCCAGGTGGCAGTCTTTGACCCGCTGCGCGGCGGGCCGTGCTATCGCTGCCTGTATGTGGAAGGCACCGCGCATACCGCACTCAGTTGCAGTGAAAGCGGTGTGCTGGCACCACTGGTCGGTGTGATCGGCTCCCTGCAGGCTATGGAGGCCCTGAAAATTTTGACAGGCTTCGGCGAGCCTCTGCGCGGCAAGCTGCTGGTGCTGGATCTGCGCAGCATGGAGTTTCGCCTGTTGGTGCTTCCCGCCCAACTGGATTGCCCGGACTGCTCCCATCTGCGCACCTGAGGTCCCGGCAGTGCACATAGGTCTTTTGTTTGAAAATTGCTAGACTACATTGCATTGCGAGTGAGTGTATCCAAACTCACACCGGTCGTTGAGTCAGGAGAATGACAATGAGAAATGGGTTCTACCTCGCAGTCCTGGCAGCCATGGTGTCGGCGCAACCGGCATTTTCCGATGTCAGCTTTAGCCAGCACATCAAGGTGGAAGCCGCCGGTGCGATGTCACTGATGGCGTCCGAAGGAGATATTGTCACCGTTCTCTCCGCGGACAAATCCCACACCGAAAGTACCATCAGCATGAAATCCAAATTGGCAGGTATGTTCGCTGGCAGTGGCAAGACCGGCAGTATTGTGCGTCTGGATAAATCGCTCACGTGGAGCTTGTTGCCCGATGAGAAGCAGTATTCAGAAGTGACATTTGCCCAGGTCAGGGCGCAAATGGAAGAGGCGCGTAAAGCCATGCAGGACGCCCAGGCCGCGGGCCAGGGTGGCTCTGCCCTGCCGGTGTCGGCTGAGGGCTGCCAGTGGACCGATGGTGACGTACAGGTCGAGCATCCCGCTGGCACGGAGCAAATCGCCGGACTCGCAACCGAGAAGCACGTCATTCGAATGCAGCAATCCTGCACTGATCCCAAGTCGACTAAGACCTGTGATATCACCTTGCAGATGGACACCTGGCTGGCCAGGAATGTGCCGGGCGAACAGGAAGTGACGACGTTTAGCCAGGCCTATGCTGATGCACTGGGGTTGGCAGATATGATGCGCCAGGTACAGGGCCCTGGGCAGGCTCTTCTGGCGATGTTTGCGACGAATTGGGACAGTGTCGCGGATGAGTTCAAAAAGCTGCAGGGCTACCCGCTGCGCTCTGTGATGCAAATGAGCATTGGTGGGGAGCAATGCACGACTGCATCGGGACAACCCATCGCGCAGGACGGCGATTGGTCGGGGGCGGCGCTCGGCCAGGCCGCAGGGGCATCGCTTGGCGGTAGCCTGGCCGGTTCGGTAGGGAGCGCAGCCGGAGAGCTCATTGGCGGCTTGTCGGGCATGTTCAATCAGGGCGCCCCCGAACCCGCTGTACAGAAGCCCCAGGCTAGTGCACCCGGCGGCCAGGTGACGGTATTTCGCATAAGCAATGAGGTGACCCAGTGGAGTGAGGCTCCGATTTCCCAGGAGCGCTTCGACATACCGGCTGGCTGGAAAAAGCTCTAGCGTGCACTGGATGTGCGGGAACAGCGTCGCGCACCTGCCCTGGCGAAACCTTTTCGCACTACTGATTGTCACAGTGCAAGGAATCGGCTGAGAGATTGTCAATGAACGTTTTAGCGCAATGGTATTACGCCCTACATAACACCCTTTTTTCGCGCCTGGGGTATCTGGATGGAATGGCGCCGCTGGCCCTGCGCCTGTTTCTGGTTCCGGTGTTCTGGATGGCGGGTACGCAGAAAATTGCCGGAATGGATCACACTATCGAGTGGTTCGCAAACACCCTGAACCTGCCTTTTCCTGCGCTGTTGGCATACCTGGCGGCTTATACCGAGGCAATTGGGGCGTTGCTGCTACTGCTGGGCCTGGCCACTCGCTGGATATCAATCCCGCTGATGATCACGATGCTGGTGGCTATTTTTGCCGTGCACTGGCCCAATGGTTGGGCGGTGATTGCCAACTCCAACGCACCCGAAGTCGCGGTGCGCCTGGGAGCGGCGCGGGATATTCTGCAGGAACACGGCAACTATTTATGGTTCACGGAACGCGGCGAATTCGTGATACTCAACAATGGCATTGAATTCGCTGTAACCTATTTGTTAATGTTATTCACCCTGTTGTTTACCGGCGGCGGGCGCTTCACCAGCGTGGATTACTATCTGTCACGACTGTGGCCCGATAAATCGTGATGCACGTCACTCCACTGTAGGGTCGCAAGTGCCCACCTTTTCAGCGCGGGAAGTGGTAGACTGGCGCGTTTTTTGAGCATCCATAGGGTTAACTCAGTTGATCAAGAGTTTAGTCAATCGAATGTCGAATAAGAATGAACCCCCGCAAAACCCCCATACAGCCTCATCCGGCCACGGCCAGCCGCCCCGCCTGGAGCCCTCCCACAAACCGGCTGCATCCGACAAAAAACGCGAGGATGAGATGGATGAATCTCCAGACAGGAGACCCAGGCGCCGCCGCCCCCGCAAGACCAGTGCCGTCGCTACTTCCTGGTCGTTGGCGGATTTTGCCGTAGAGCCGAAGGAGGGGGCGACCCGTTTCCACGATTTGGATTTGCGCGACGAATTGATGCGCGGCATCGCTGATCTAGGCTTTCAGTATTGTTCGCCCATCCAGGCAGCAATACTGCCACAAACCCTGCAGGGCCATGATGCGATTGGTAAGGCCCAGACGGGTACCGGTAAAACGGCCGCTTTCCTTATCACTATTTTTAACGATCAGCTGTGCCATCCGCTGGCGGGTGAGCGTTTCGTGGGCGAGCCGCGTGCCCTGGTCATTGCGCCTACCCGGGAACTGGTGATGCAGATTGCTGCTGACGCCGAGGAACTCGGCAAATACACGGACTTGCAGGTGGCGACCCTGATCGGTGGCATGGACTACCAGAAGCAACTCAATCGGCTTACAAATAACGTGGTGGACCTGGTAGTAGCAACGCCAGGCCGGTTGCTGGATTTTATGGGGCGCCGTGATTTGTACCTGGATCATGTCGAGATCCTGGTGCTGGATGAAGGTGACCGCATGCTGGACATGGGTTTTATCCCGCAGGTCAAGCGAATTGTGCGTGCGACGCCGGCGAAGGAGAATCGGCAGACGCTGTTATTCTCCGCCACATTTACCCAGGACATTATCAATCTGTCCCAGCAGTGGACGTATCAGCCAATCAAGGTGGACATCGAGCCAGAGAGCGTCGCCACCAGCGCCGTTGACCAGAAAGTCTATCTGGTCAGCAGCCAGCAACGCTACAAGGTGCTTAATAATCTGCTACGCAGTGACGGGTGCACCAGAGCGATTGTCTTTGCCAACCGGCGCGACCAGGTGAGTCGCCTGCACGAGCGCCTGCGCAAGTCTGGCATCTCCGCAGGCATATTGTCAGGGGAAATCCCCCAGGCCAAACGCACGCGCACCCTGGAACAGTTCAAACAGGGTGAAATCAAAGTGCTGGTGGCGACGGACGTCGCCGGACGCGGTATCCACGTCGAAGGTGTGAGCCATGTGGTGAACTACAACCTGCCCGAAGATCCGGAGGACTATGTGCACCGTATAGGCCGCACCGGTCGCGCCGGCGCAACAGGCACTTCCATAAGCTTCGCCAGTGAGGACGATGCGTTTCTGCTACCGGACCTGGAAGCGCTGTTGGGAGCGAAACTTGAGTGCACGCACCCGCCCGAAGAGTTACTGATCTAGTTCTTCACACCAGAGCAGGGTGGCGCCCACCACGGCCGCCGGCACCACAAAGAAATTGACCAGCGGCACACTGGTGCAAAGCGCCACCAGGCCGCCGAACCCCATGCTACTCAAACGCCGGGATCGCACCGCGGCCTTGACCTCGGCAAAACTCATCTGGTGGTTGTCCATCGGATAGTCCACGAACTGTATGCTCATCATCCAGGCGCCCAGTAAGAGCCAGGCGAAGGCACCCACGCCCGGAATGAAGGAGAACAGCAGCACCAGCAGCGCCATGGGCAGGTAATACAGCAACTTCATTATTTCTCGCAACACACCCCTGGGTACGGCCAGCAGTGCCGCAGTCAATCCCTCCTGTGCGTCGACCGGTCGGCCGGTAATCAGTTCCTCGGCCTTTTCCGCGAGCAAGGCATTGAAGGGCGAAGCAATAATCAACGCAACCGTGGTGAACAGGTAACCGGTTATAAGGCCTGCGGTGATAACGATGAGCGGCCACAAAATCCACTCGATAAAATCCAGCCAGGCGGGAATACGCGCCAGCATGGCGTCCATTAGGTCGTTCATGTAACTGATGCCAATCCCGATCAGGGTGCCGAAGATCACTATATTGATCAGCAGGGGTATAAGCACGAAGGGGCGCAGTGAGGGATGGATCAGCAGCCGCGCGCCGCGCGTCAGATAGCTGGCCCCGCGCGCGATATTACCCTTCACGCGGGATATCTTTCGCTGGTTGGCCGCAGGCAGGACAGACGCAGCGTGTTGCGGCGAAGTCCACTGCTTTGGTCCTGGCCTCGACACTGATGGCGGCAGTCTGGCACCAGCAACTGGCGGCGGGTTGTCTCGCCGCTATTGCACATTGGTTGTTTCTACCGCACAGCGGGCATACCGCTGCTGCTGGTTTCGGGTCTGTCATTTGCCTGCCGTTTTTACCTGCGCCCGGCGTTATAATACCGGACAGCGGGCGAGGTGGGTAATCATGAACGGTGAAAAAGACCAGGCGTTTTCGGAGGCAATGTTCGACGTAGTGCCCCTGAAACGCGAACCCAGGGTCGATCTCACCCGCAACACGCAGTCCGACAGCGACATTTCCGTGGAGCACCGGCGACGAGTCGCCGCACAGTTGCCGGAAGTTGACCAGAACCGGCTCTCGAATAATGTTGTCGTGCCACTGGATGCCTGGTTCGTGCTCGCTTTCAAACGCCCCGGCGTGCAAAACGGCGTTTTTCGCAAACTCAAACAGGGCCGCTATGAGACCCAATCGAGGCTTGACCTGCACCGCATGACGGTTGACGTCGCTCGTCGGGAGATTTTTGACTTTATTGAAGAGTCCCAGCAGCTGGGTTTGCGCAGTGTACTGGTGATTCACGGCAAAGGGGCAAGCAACGCGGAACAGGAACGCAGCTCGATCCTCAAGGGCTGTGTTGACCACTGGCTGCGGGAACTGGAGATCGTACAGGCGTTTCACAGCGCCCAGCCGCACCACGGCGGCACTGGCGCGGTGTACGTGCTGTTGCGCAAGAGTGAGGAGAAAAAGCGCGAGAATCGCGAGAAGTTCTCGAAAGGGCGGGTACCTTACGATTCAGATTAGCTGAGTAACCCCATCGGGTTGTTAACAGAACAATTGGCCAGTTTGATTTTATGCGGAAGACCGGGACTAGCGGGTTCGGGCGTCGGGTGTGCAATTCGCCGGCTTCCCCGGGTGCGGGCCCAGCCGATACTCGCCAACGAATTGCACACCCGACACCCAAACCCTCGTTCCTGACCAGCTACCAGAACGCTGTCCGTGCTAATGCCGGGATCAAGGATCTGGCCGGGGTAGCCTCTTCGTTCGCGAGTATCGGCTGGGCCCGCACCCGGGGAAGCGGGCGAAGAGGCTACCCCGGCCAGAGCCGATAACAGGAGCGAACTCGAATTCACTCGGACACCGATCGATGATCTACCGCTCCACACTAGCTCGCTCCAGCAGCCCTCAGAACATCAGCGTACTCCACCCCAAGCCGATGCGTAGTGATAATCTCCAATACCGTACGCCCATCCTTGCCGGTGACATTCACGTTCCGCCCTGCGTCGCTGAAAAACGAGACAAAGAGTTCGAAATCCTCGACACGCATACTCTGGTAAGCTTTCAACAGCATGTGGAAATCCTCCGCTGTGCCGTCGTGCGATTTGACGTTGAGGAAACTCTTTACATGGTCCTCGGTCCACACCTCGTCGAGAACTGTTTTCTTGTCTTTGGGCATGGTGCTGCTTCCTCTATACCAGCTTTTTCGCCAGTAACTCATTGACCACTTGTGGGTTGGCCTGGCCTTTGGACAGCTTCATCACCTGGCCCACGAAAAAACCCACCAGTTTCTTTCGCTTGGCCTCGTCCGCTTCCAGGTACTGTTGTACCTGTCTCGCGTTGGCACCGATAACGTCATCCACTATGGTCTGAAGCGCGCCACTGTCGCTGACCTGTCGTAAGCCTCGCGCCTCGATAATCGCGTCGGCGCTGCCTTGCCCCTGCCACATTGCCTCAAACACCTGCTTGGCGATTTTTCCGGAAATGCTGTTATCCAGGATGCGACGGATTAGTGCCCCCAGTGCGGCGGCGGCAACCGGAGACTGTTCGATCGTCCTGGCATCGCGATTGAGCTGGCCCAGCAACTCCACCTGCACCCAGTTAGCGGCGATCTTGGCGTCGCCGCAATCCGCCACAACCGCCTCGAAGTAATCCGCCAGGGGACGGCTGTCGGACAGGACATCGGCGTCGTATGTGCTCAGGCCGTATTGCGTCAGGAAGCGGCGACGCTTTTCTGTCGGCAATTCGGGCAGTGCACTGCGAATTGCCTCGATGTAGGCATCATCGATCACCACTGGCAACAGGTCTGGTTCGGGGAAATAGCGGTAGTCGTTGGCGACTTCCTTGCTGCGCATGGGCCGCGTTTCATCCCTCTCGGCATCGTACAGGCGCGTCTCCTGCATCACCGTGCCGCCGCTTTCCAGGATGTCTGTCTGCCGCCCGATCTCATGGCGAATGGCCTTGTCCACAAAGCGGAAGGAGTTGACATTCTTGATCTCAGCCCGGGTGCCGAGAACGGTGGAGCCTGCGGGTCGCAGTGAAATGTTGACATCGCAGCGCATGGACCCTTCCGCCATGTTGCCGTCCGATATACCCAGGTAAGTCACCAGGCTGTGCAGGGTCTTGAGATAGGCAACGGCTTCCGCAGCGTTGCGGATTTCCGGTTCAGACACGATTTCCAGCAGTGGTGTGCCGGCCCGGTTGAGGTCTATGCCGGTCTGGCCGTGGAAGTCCTCGTGCAGCGATTTGCCCGCATCCTCCTCCAGGTGGGCCCGGGTGATGCCGATGCTGCGGGTACTGCCATCTTCCAGCACTATCTCGAAGCTGCCCTTACCGACGATGGGGGCCTCGAACTGGCTGATCTGGTAACCCTTGGGCAGATCCGGGTAGAAGTAATTTTTGCGATCGAACACTGAGCGCTTGCCGATCTGCGCGCCAATGCCCAGGCCGAATTTGACGGCGAAGCACACCGCCTGCTCATTGAGTACTGGCAACATGCCCGGCATAGCCAGATCGACCGCGCTGGCCTGGGTGTTGGGCTGCGCACCAAACGCAGTGGGCGAACCGGAAAAAATTTTGGATGCGGTGGCCAGTTGCAGGTGCACTTCCAGGCCGATCACAGGTTCCCAGCGCATCACGAGTGTCCTCCAATGGCGGAGGCGGGCCTGCGCAGGTGCCAATCCGTGGCCTGCTGGAAGCAATGCGCCACATTGAGCAGTCGGGCCTCATCAAAGTGGCGGCCAATCAACTGCAATCCCACAGGTTTGTTATCCACAAAGCCAGCGGGTACGGACATTCCCGGCAGTCCGGCGAGGTTGACAGCGAGCGTGTACACGTCTTCCAGGTACATTGCGATCGGGTCATCGGACTTGGCGCCGAGTGCAAACGCGGGGCCGGGTGTAGTGGGGCCGGCAATAATGTCCACCTGTTCAAAACAGTCCATGAAATCCTGCTTGATCAGGCGACGGATCTGCTGGGCCTTCTTGTAGTAGGCGTCGTAATAGCCAGCGGACAAGGCGTAAGTACCTACCAGGATGCGCCGTTTAACTTCGTCACCAAAACCTTCCTGCCGGGTGCGCGTGTAGAGGTCGTGCAGGTCGACGGGGTCGGCACAGCGGTAGCCGTAGCGCACGCCATCGAAGCGCGACAGGTTGGTGGAGGCCTCCGCCGGGGCAATAATGTAGTAGGTGGGGATGGTCAACGCGCTGTGGGGCAGTGACACAGGCATCAGTGTGGCGCCCTGCGCTTCCAGTTCCCGCAGCGCACTATGAATGCAGGTTCCGGTGGCGGCATCCAGCCCCGCACTGAAGTATTCACTGGGCAGTCCGATACGCAGGCCCACCAGGCTGGTGCCCAGCGTGGCACAGTAATCTGCGGTGGCCGCGGACGATGATGTGGAATCCAATGGGTCGTGCCCGGCCATGACATTGAGCAGCAGGGCACAATCCTCGGCGCTGTGCGCCATGGGGCCCGCCTGGTCCAGGCTGGAGGCGAAGGCCACCATGCCCAGGCGGGACACGCGGCCATAGGTAGGCTTCAGGCCGGTGATGCCGCAAAAGGCAGCGGGTTGGCGAATCGAGCCCCCGGTGTCAGTGCCGGTAGCGGCAGGCGCCAACAGGCCAGCCACGGCCGCGGCTGAGCCGCCGGAGGAGCCGCCCGGCACCAGTTCCGTATTCCATGGGTTGCGGGTGGGACCGTAAAAGCTGCTTTCGGTGGAGGATCCCATCGCAAATTCATCCATATTGGTCTTGCCCAGCAGCACCGCGCCCGCTGTCCTGAAGCGCTGGATGACGGTGGCATCGTAGGGTGGCACGAAATTGTCCAGCATGCGCGATCCGCAGCTGGTGCGCATGCCGTCTGTGCAAAAAATATCCTTATGTGCGATGGGGATGCCCGTCAGGGCAGTGCCAGCACCGGCAGCCAGGCGTAGATCTGCGGTGGCCGCGGAGGCCAGGGCTGCCGTTTCATCCACCGAAATAAAGCTGTTGAACTGATAATCCAGCGCGGCGATCCGATCCAGGTAGGCCCGGGTGACCTCAACACTGGAGAATTGGCGTTCGTGTAGCCCTTTGCTCAACTGGGCAACAGATTTATTGTGCATCTCAGCAATCCTGATGCGGCAACGGCCGCCTATTCGATAACCCTGGGAACCAGATAGAGGCCATTTTCGACAGCGGGGGCAATGGCTTGGAAGGCGTCGCGATGGTTGCCTTCGGTCACCACGTCCGGGCGCAGGTGTTGGACGGCGTCCAACGGGTTGGCCATGGGCTCTACATTGCGCGTGTCGACAGCCTGCAGAGCGTCCACCATGAGCAAAATTTCTGTGATGCGCCGGGTGACCTGGCCAATTTCTTCGTCCGCGATGCGAATACGGGCTAGTTCCGCAATCTTCTCAATGTCGTCTTGGTCGATAGCCATGGTGATAAAATCGCAGGAAGCCACCCTCAGGGCAGCAGGGGGCGTAAACTTATCACATTTGCGCCTTGCCCAAAATCCCTGTGGTTGGTACAGTTGCACAATTAAGCCAACTCCCGTTGAAAACGGCTCTCCAATGCTGTTTTTTAGCCGCGAATAGCGGTGACTAGGGACGTACAAAAAGCGCTAACACGGGATTCCCCGTTGTCTTCACAGGGTAGCAAGAATTCATGTTTAAAAAGCTGCGCGGAGTGTTCTCCAGCGATCTCTCCATCGACCTTGGCACAGCCAACACTCTGATCTATGTGCGTGATAAAGGCATTGTACTGAACGAGCCTTCTGTCGTTGCCATTCGTATCCACAACGGCCAGAAAACCATTGAGGCCGTGGGCACCGAGGCCAAGCGCATGCTGGGCCGCACTCCCGGGAACATTACCGCCATTCGCCCCTTGAAGGACGGCGTGATTGCCGACTTCCTGGTGACCGAGAAAATGCTGCAGCATTTCATCGCCAAGGTGCATGAGAGCAAGTTTATCCGTCCCAGTCCGCGAGTGCTGGTGTGTGTACCGTGCATGTCAACACAGGTAGAGCGCCGCGCGATCCGCGAGTCAGCGCTTAGCGCCGGTGCGCGAGATGTGCGTCTGATAGAGGAACCCATGGCGGCCGCGATAGGCGCGGGGCTCAGCGTGGACGAAGCCACTGGATGTATGGTGGTGGATGTAGGTGGTGGTACGACCGAGGTAGCCATCATTTCCCTCAATGGTGTGGTCTACCGTGATTCCGTGCGTGTTGGCGGCGACCGTTTCGACGAGGCCATCGTCTCGCACGTGCGCCGCCGCTACGGTAGCCTGATTGGTGATGCGACTGCCGAACGCATTAAACTGGAAGTTGGGTGTGCCTTTGCTGGCAGTGAATTGCGCGAGATCGATGTGCGCGGCCGCAATCTGGCCGAAGGCGTACCGCGCAGTTTCACACTGAACAGTGACGAGATACTCGAATCGCTGCAGGACCCACTGGCGGCGATCGTACAGGCTGTAAAATCCGCGCTTGAACAGTCACCTCCGGAGCTGGCCGCTGACATCGCCGAAAGCGGTATCGTCTTGACTGGCGGAGGAGCGCTGTTGCGCGACCTGGATCGTCTCATTTCCGAGGAGACCGGTCTGCCGGTGATTGTCGCGGATGACCCGCTGACCTGTGTTGCCCGCGGCGGCGGCCTCGCCATGGAAAGGATGGACAGGCGCACCATCGATTTGTTGTCTACCGAATAACGATAACGCGCCTTGGTGGAAGTTGTGCTGTGCGAGGCTCCGCGGCGCCTGTTCTACAGTGACTTGACCGGGATGCATGCCGCGGCGCAATGTGCCCATCGGGGCAACTGAGGAGCCGACATCAAGCCATTATTTGTCAAGGAATCCTCCCTGCTGTTGCGGGTAGTACTCGCACTTCTCGTCGTAATCGGCCTGATCACAGCGGACGTGCGGTATAACAACCTGCAGACCGTCCGAGCGGTGCTCGATACTGTCGCGTCCCCGATTTTTTGGGCGGCGAACCTGCCGACCCGCTTCTTTGCACGGGGCCAGGCCTACCTGCAATCGAGAACCCAACTGCTGGAGAATAACCAACGCCTGCAACGTGAAAACCTGATACTGCAGGGGCGCTCCCAGCAGATGGCTTCACTGCAAGCGGAAAATGTGCGGCTGCGAGCCCTGCTGAATTCCAGTGCATTGTTGCGCGACGATGTGTTGGTGGCAGAACTCATCGGCGTATCGCCGGACCCCGAGCGACTGCAACTATTGCTGAATAAGGGCGAACGCGATGGCGTCTTTGTGGGACAACCGCTGATTGATGCCGACGGCCTGATGGGGCAGATCGTGGAAGTCAGCGGCAGTACCTCGCGCGCGCTGCTGATCACTGATGTGACGCATTCCGTTCCAGTGCAAGTCAATCGTAATGGCGTGCGGGCAATCGCCGAAGGCACCGGTGTCCTTGGCTCACTCGAAATTCGCAACGTGTCGTCGAACACCGATATTCAGCCAGGAGACCTGCTGGTGACATCGGGTCTCGGGGGACGGTTTCCCGAGGGTTACCCGGTGGCGGTGGTGCAGAAGGTTGAGCGTGATACAGGCGAAGCCTTTGCCAGCGTACGGGCCGTACCCAGCGCTGCGCTGGATCGCACCCGGCACGTCTTGCTGGTCTTCACTACCGACCAAAGCCGGGAACACTGACCCGTGGTGGACCGGGAGGGTCACGGTTATGGTGTTATCGTCCTGACCTTTCTGGTGGCCTATGTACTGGCTGTCATACCGCTGCCGTCCTGGTTGCAGTGGGCCCGGCCCGAGTGGGTAACCCTGACACTGATTTACTGGTGTATCGCCCTGCCACAGCGGGTAGGTATTACCACGGGGCTGGTGCTGGGCGTGGGTCTGGATGTGCTGGAGGGCGCGATACTGGGGCAAAATGCCCTAGCCCTGGTCATTGTGGCGTTTCTCTCCCTCATCCTGTATCAGCGCCTGCGAGTGTACAGCCTGTGGCAGCAGGCGGGGGTGGTCTTCATGCTGGTTGGCATCAACCAGCTGATTTGCCAGTGGGTGCAGAATCTGGAGGGGTTGAGTGCGCTGCCCCGGCTGTTCCTGCTGCCCGCTTTTTCCAGCGCCCTGTTGTGGCCGGTGGTTTTACACATCCTGCGCGGCTTGCGTCGCCATTATCGGGTGAGCTGATATGCCTGGCACACGCTTGATTCTGGCTTCGGCGTCACCGCGTCGCAGGGCGTTACTGGCGCAAATCGGGGTTGAATTTACCTGCGAACCTGCGCACATCGATGAAGCGCAATACGTCGATGAAGACGCACCGGGTTATGTGCAGCGTATCGCACAGGAAAAGGCGCTCACTGTGGCCGCCCGTTATCCTGCTCCCGCATACGCGGTACTGGCGGCTGATACCTCCGTGGTGATTGAGGATACGGTTCTGGGCAAGCCACGTGATCGGGCCGATGCGTTGGGCATGCTGGCGCGTCTCAGCGGGCGCAGCCATGTTGTACTGACGGCGGTATGCCTGCACAGTGCCACTGGTATGCACCGTGATCTGGTGACAACAGAAGTGGCGTTCATCACGCTAAGCCGGACGATGTGCGAGGCTTACTTGTCCACCAATGAACCCTGGGATAAGGCAGGGGCGTACGCGATTCAGGGACTGGGCGGTGCTTTCGTGCGCTCGATCAGGGGCAGCTACAGTAATGTGGTCGGGCTACCGTTGTGTGAAACATGGCAGTTATTGTGCGCCAATGGTGTAGCTACCACCTTGACGCCGACAGCGTCGGACTGAACTGCGAGCATAGCCTGTGAGTGAGCAAATCCTCGTCAATTTCACGCCAATGGAAACACGGGTCGCCCTATTGGATAACGGCGCCACCCAGGATATTTACATAGAGCGCTCGCTCAACCGAGGCATCGTTGGCAACATCTATGCTGGCAGGGTGGTGCGAGTATTGCCAGGTATGCAGGCGGCCTTTGTCGATATTGGGGTGGAGCGCACCAGCTTTATTCATGTGTCGGATATTCTTGCGCTCGACAGTCACGGGCGGGAAGACAGGAGCCGTGTCCCTGAAAACATCACCGACCACCTGCATGAGGGCATGAAAATCATTGTGCAGGTGACGAAGGATCCACTGGGTTCCAAGGGTGCGCGGTTGACCACCCAGTTATCCGTGTCAACCCGCTACCTCGTACTGCTGCCACAGACAGATCACGTCGGTATTTCGCAATTGATCGAGGACTCCGTTGAAAGAGCCCGCCTGCAACAAGTGCTGGCACAGGCCCTCGAAGTCGAAGAGATGCACAGCGCCGGCGGCTTTATTTTACGCACCGCCGCAGAGGGTATTGAACGCGACGAACTCGCGGCGGACTTACGCTATCTGAATCGCCTGTGGGCTGCTGTCACGCGCCGTGCCAAGGCTGCCACGGCGGCTGAATTGCTCTATGCAGACCTTCCACTGCACTTGCGTATCGTGCGTGACCTGGCACGACCATCGGTGGATCGTATTTTCGTCGATAGCCGGGAGTGCTTTGACCTGCTGCAGGAGTTTTGCCGCGACTACATGCCGGAAGTAGGCGCATTGCTGGAGTATTACAATGGGGAGCGTCCCCTGTTCGATATGCATGGCGTGGAGGATGAACTCCAGCGAGCACTGCAGCGCAGGGTTGAACTCAAGTCAGGTGGTTACCTGGTGATAGACCAGACTGAAGCAATGACGACCGTCGACGTCAACACCGGATCATTCGTCGGTAAGCGCAATCAGGCCGAGACCATACTCAAGACCAACCTGGAGGCTGCGACCGCACTGGCCCGACAATTGCGGGTGCGCAATCTCGGCGGGATAATTATCGTGGATTTTATCGATATGGACGACGTCGAGCACCGCAGGCAGGTGCACCGGACACTGGAAAAACTCATGCGGCGCGATCCTGCGCGCAACCAGATCACGGGGGTGTCGGAACTGGGTTTGGTAGAAATGACCCGTAAACGTACGCGAGAGAGCCTGGAGCGTATCCTGTGTGAGGGCTGCCCTGTCTGCCAGGGTCGCGGTGTGGTGAAAACAGCGGAGACGGTATGTTATGAGATTTTTCGTGAAATAATGCGCGACGCCAGGGCATACGACAATGCTACCTTGATGGTGCTCGCCGCACAGGCCGTGGTGGATCGCCTGCTGGATGAGGAATCATCACATCTCGCCGACCTGGAGGACTTCATCGGCAAGACCATCAGTTTGCGAGCGGAACCCGGCTACAGCCCGGAACACTTCGACATCGTGCTACTTTAGGCGGGTTTGCGACGCGGCGTGGGCACCCCGTCCGTGGCGTGTTTCTGGCAACCAATACACGTGGGATAGCTTCTTGGAACGTCCTCATTTCAACAGACTGGGCAGCGCACTTTGGGTGGGTATCGTTGTCCTCGTGGTGATGCTGGCAGCGTATGTCAGCGTAGGGCGCATGCTTACCGCGAACCTGTCGGGCTTTCGCAGTGGGATTTTGCAGTCACTGAATGCACGCCTGCCCTTTACTGTCGAGGCGCGACAGGTGGGCGGAGAGTGGCAGTCCTTCACGCCAGTGATTGTCCTGACGGACCTGCGCATCAGTATTCCCGGTAGCTCGAACCCGCCTCTGGAATTGTCGGAGGGGCGCATTGGGGTGGACGTGCTCAGCAGCCTGCTGCGGCGCTCACCGCAAGTCACCCGCGTGGTACTCAATGACTTGAGCTTGCGCGGCGAGCTGTCCAGCACAGGCGGGCTGCATCTCACCGGCTTCGGGAGTGGTGCAGATCAGACAGCCGAACAGCTGCGCGCATTTTTGTTGCGGGTCGAGTCCATCACACTGCGACACAACCGACTGATTCTAACCATGCCCAGTGGCGAAGTACGTCACCTTGACCTGGATTTGCAGTTGTCACGGGAGGGAAGTCTGCGCCGCGTGCAAGGAACATTGACCTCGAGCAGGGGCGCGCACATTGATGTGCTTGCGCAGGGCGTGGGCGACCCTTTCCAACCTGCGCAGTTCTCGGGGCAGGTTTACTTGAATATACAGTCTTCAGACGTGGGTGCGGTCAAGGAACTGTTTACTCCGGGGACCCTTCCTGTGTGGGCCAACGGGAGTGTGGATATGCAGCTGTGGCTGAGCTGGGAGAAGGGTAAGCCGGCAGTGCTGGCCCAGCTCGAGGGTCGCGATTTAAAGATCGAGAAGTCAGAAGCTGCATGGCAGGTTCCTCTGGGTCGCGTAGCGCTGAAGGCGCACCTGCTGCAGCACGACAACTCCTGGTCTCTCTTCGTGTCGGACCTGGAGGTGGAGAAGGACGGGACTGCGTTAATCCTGCCGCGGCTGCAGCTGGACCAGAGGGATAAAGGGCTGCGGATTCGAGCCTCCGATGTGCCGCTGGAACCCCTCCACACCTTCATCTCCTCCCTGGATGCTGTTCCGCAATCGTTGCGCGACGTCATTGCCGCATTACATCCGCGCGGGCGGCTGCCCGCCCTGCAGGTGAGTATCGGCGACATGCAGCAACCGACGGCGGATTGGAAGGTAGAGGCGAATTTTGCGGAACTCGCGGTCGATCCGTTCGAGGGTGCGCCGGGCGTCACGTCCGCTTCCGGATATGTGCGGGTTATGCCGGGCAGTGGTCTTGTCATACTCGACACCCAATTGCTGACGCTGGCTTTCCCCAGTGTCTATCACGAGGCGCTGCACTACGATGACTTGTACGGCACGCTGCATCTGGATTGGGATGCCAATTCCTTCAGGATCGGTAGCGGCCTGCTGACGACTCGGGGTGAAGAGGGTACAGCGAAGGTGCTGTTTGCCCTGAATGTTCCCCTGGTACCCAGCGACATCGGTATCGAGATGGACCTGCTGGTGGGACTTAAGGATTCGAATGCTACTCACCGCGGCAAGTACATCCCCCACGTGCTCGATGCCGCACTGCTGCAGTGGTTGTCCGATAGTATTGGCGAGGGACGTATCGAGCAGGGCGCTTTCCTCTTTCGCGGCAGCCTCAGACACGACGCAGCGCGATTGCGAACCGTGCAACTGGCATTCAATGTGGAAGACACGCACCTGCGCTATCACCCCCAGTGGCCAGCCGCGTTGGTACACCGGGGTATCGTGCTCATCGACGACAGTGCGGTCAGTGTCTGGGCTGATCGCGCCAGCCTGTTCGCGTCCACTGTGGCACCTTTGTCCGTGGAAACCCGGCTCAATGCGCAGCGCCAAATTACACTGGCCCTGGAAGGCAAGGTGCTCGGGCCGGCTGCCGATGGCTTGAGGGTTCTCAATGAATCGGCCCTGGCCGGCGTCGTGGGGCCGGCATTTGCCAATTGGACTGCGACCGGCAATCTCGAAACCGGGATTGGGTTGCGAATGAACCTGAGCGATAAATCCGTTGCGCCCAATGTGGATGTCGCGACCCACTGGCGCGACGTAGACCTGCACATCTTACCGGGCAATCTGACCGTACAGGCGGTGAACGGGGAGTTCGATTACAGTACCACCACGGGTTTCAGGAGTGCGGGGCTGAAGGGAAAACTGTGGGGTAACACGGTCAAGGCCCGCCTGGAACAGCATGACGGCGAAGGAGCGCAGGGCTATGATCCAGCAGCTTCCGTGCTTGACGTCAAACTTGCCAGCCGGGTGGATATGGCGAACGTGCGTCGCTGGCTGCAACTGGAACCGCTGGCATTCGTCAGTGGTCAGACTACGGCGGATTTGGGCATACGACTCGCACCCGGTGAGCCTCCAGTGCTGACCGTGGACAGCGAACTGCAGGGTGTAAGCCTGGATCTTCCCCAGCCCTGGCACAAGAGTGCGGACGAGTCGCGACCACTGCATCTGAGGATGCCGCTGGCGCACGGGCTTATGCCCCTGTCGCTGGATCTCGGCGAGCAACTCAAATTCAACCTGGACATCGCCGACGGTAAAGTGCGAGGTGGGGTGCTGGGGATCAATGAAGAGCCTCCACCTGTGCAGCAAGGCGTCCTGCGCGTCACTGGCCACACACCCCTGATACAGGGCGACGAGTGGCTGGATTTTGTAAATAAATATTTTAGCCTCCAGGGCCAGGCAGGACCGGCGCCGCCTGGCGCGACGCAAGCGCCTCCTGGCGAAAGGATGTCCAGGGATTCGCCTCCTGCCGGTGACCAACCGCTGAACCTGCCAGCCACAACGCTTGGATTGGCTATTGAAAAGGTGCGCGCGGATACACTGGTGATTCTCCAGCAGGAAATCACTGGCGTGGAATTGACGATGGCACTTGATCGCGACCAGTGGAGCGTGGCACTGGTGTCGGATTGGCTGCGCGGCGCCCTGTCAATGTCTCGCGAGGGTGGGCCATCACGCGTGCAAATCGACCACCTGGATCTGGATCGCCTCCCCGATTTCAAGCTGCCCGGCGATGGTGGCGATTCCGGGCGTGAGTTGCCGTTGCTGGATGTCACGTTGAGCAACCTGTTCCAGTCCAGGCAACGCCTGGGTGACCTCCACTTTGCACTGCACGGCGAAGGTGGTGTATTCACCGCTGACGGGATTACGGGAGAACTGGCTAATCTGCACCTGCGCGCCGAACGCCCTGGCCGGCTGGTTTGGCAACGGGGCGAAGCGCCTTACACAGAACTGCAAGCCACTCTCGACTTTGAGGATTTGGGCGATACGCTGGAATATTTTGACTACCAACGCATAGTAGCGACCAAGAGCGGCAATCTGGATGTCCAACTGCGCTGGCCAGGCACTCCGCAGGATTTTTCGTTGCGCATGGGGCAGGGTGACATGCAGGTCAGGATCGGCGAGGGAAGTTTCCTGGAAGCAACCGCCGGAACCACCGGTGCATTGCGTGTGGTCAGTATCCTGAACCTTGCCGACATCGTACGACGCCTGAGCCTGACCCAGATGTTTAAATCCGGCATCCCGTTCGACAGTGTCGAAGGTGAGATTGATTTACATGACGGTATACTGGAAGTTGCGCGGATGGAGGTGAAGGGTGGTTCCAGCTTTCAGTTCAACGGCGTCTCGGATGTGGCGACCAAAAATCTGGATGGGGAGCTGGTGGCAACTCTCCCGGTCGCCAGCAACTTGCCGTGGATCGCCGCACTGGCAGCCGGCTTACCGGTAGCGGCCGGGGTGTACGTCGCGAGCAAGGTTTTCGACACACAAATGAATCTACTGTCCAGTGCTGTCTATACTATCGGTGGTACCTGGGATGATCCGCAGGTGAATTTTCACCGCATTTTTGACAATACCGTGCATCAGGCGGTTGCGCCATCCATGCCTGCTCAGCCGGGATCGCCGTAGGTTTCCTGTAAGTCCTTGAGATAGCGGAACAGCTTGCGACTGGCCGCAGGAGGCTTCTCGCGCTGCATCTCCCGCTGATGTTGTAATACCAGTTGCCGCAGGTGCTGCCGGTCGGCTGCAGGAAAGCGCGTCATCGCCAGTTCCACTCCGTTCGCTCCCGCCGCCAGAATCGCCTCGCGCAGCTGCTCCAGCTGATGGAACACCGCGTTACTTTGATGCCTTGCCGTGTCCAGGCTGGCCAGCGCCTGCTCGATGGGTACGGGATCGATGTTGCGCATGAGTTTGCCGATAAATTGCAGGTGGCGCTTACGGGCGCTCTTGGCGCGCATTTGCCTGCACTCGTGAATGGCTGCGAGGAGTTGTTCGTCAGCAATCGGAATTTTGGCCAGTTGTTTGTCAGTTAATTCTACCAGTGACTCGCCAACCGATTGCAGGCCGAGCATGTGGCGTTTGCGCGCGCTTTTACTGGGAGCATCATCCGGGCTCGGGCCATCCTCTTCCCTATCCTCAGGCATAAAACAGGGTCGCCAGCCCGAGGAATGACATAAACCCCACCACGTCGGTGAAGGTGGTGAGCACCACGCCGCCGGCCAGCGCCGGATCAATATGCATTTTGGTCATGACGATGGGCAGGACCGCGCCCATGAGGGCGGCCGTCATCAGGTTGATGACCATGGCGGCGGCGATGATCAGGCCAATACTCCAATCGTCAAACCACAGGGACGCGGCCACGGCCACCACCGCTGCCCACAGGAGGCCATTCGTCAGTCCCACCAGAATCTCCCGGTTGATCAACCAGGACTGGTTACTCTTGACGATCTGTCCCATGGCGATACCTCGCACCACCAGGGTCAGCGTCTGTGTGCCTGCGACGCCGCCCATAGACGCGACAATAGGCATCAGCACCGCCAGCGCGACAACTTTCTCAATGGTATCCTGAAAGAGATTGATGACCGAGGCGGCGATGAAAGCGGTCAGCAGATTGATGCCCAGCCAAATGGCGCGGCGCGGTGCAGCACGCGTGAAGGGGGCAAAGGTATCCGCATCCTCGTCGAGCCCCGCCATGGACATCAGTGAGCGATCAGCATCTTCGCGAATGACGTCCACGACATCGTCAATAGTGATGCGCCCTAACAATTTACCGTTGTCATCAACGACGGGCGCCGATACCCAGTCATTGCGCTCGAACAGGCGCGCCACTTCGGTGTCAGGTGTATTGACCCCGATGGGCTCTACATCGGTAACCATCATTTCCCGCACGGAGGCAGCCGGGTCGGATACCAGCAAGGTACGCAGGGGCAATAGCCCGATATACAGGTCGGCACGGTTGACCACGATCAGGTTATCCGTCATTTCCGGAATTTCATCGTGCCGGCGCAAGTAGCGCAACACCACATCCAGGGTCAACCTGGCACGAATGGTGATGGTGTCGGTGTTCATCAGTCCGCCGGCGACATCATCCGGGTAATGCATGACCCGTTCCAGGCGTGCCCGGTCCTGATGGTCCATGGCGGTGAGCACTTCCTGGGTAACGTGACCGGGTAGTTGCTGAAGGATGTCGGCGATATCGTCGTCTTCCAATCCTTCGGTAAGCAGTGCAACTTCTGTGGCGTCCATAGCGCCGAGGAACTGCGACTGCAGCTCGTCGCCCAATTCGCCCAGGATTTCGCCCTCACGATCAACGTCCACCATTTGCCACAGAATGTGCCTGAATTTGGGTGGAGAAGATTCGAGCAGGTGAGCGACGTCGGCGGGAGACAGACCATTGAGCATCCGGCGCACATCGACGAAGGTACCGCTGTTCAAGGCAATGGACAGCTTGTCGAGCGTTTGTCGGGATGCTACTTGATGCTGCACCATTTTATCTCCCGGATAAAAACCTCAGGCCAGACCCAGTGCCTGCCGAATTATCCGGAAAAGCGGTACCTGCAACAACGTGATTAGTTACGGAATTGCGGCCTACTCGGGTTCGTCGAAGCGATTCTCAATGAGGTTTTGTAGCGCTACCAGCGCGGCTTGTTCATCGCGTCCATCAATTTCAAAATCCAGGACCGTGCCTTTGCCGGCAGCCAGCATCATGACCGACATGATGCTTTTTCCGTCAACCAATTGATTGTCTTTACCTGTTTGAATGCGGCTGGAAAACGCTGTGGTACAGGCCACAAACTTTGCCGCTGCCCGCGCGTGCAAACCGAGTTTGTTGATGATGGTTAGCTGAGTACGGATCACATGCTGACCTATTTACACTAGTTCCCTGTGTCGTACATGGATGGTCGGATACAGTTCTTTATAGTGGTGAAAAAGTCGGTTCGCCAAATATACTGACCGATGTTGGCCCCCTGTACAACCCAGCGCAATGTTCATGTAGCTACGATTGCCTTCCCGGTAGCGCGGCAGCCATTTGTCCAGGTAGTGGCAGATATCGCGATACAGCTCCATGGTCATGGGTTGGTTTTTGAGGAATTCCTGCACTTCGACATCAAGCCCGGTCTTTAGTCGCAACTCCTTTACCCAATGGGGGTTGGGTAACATCCGTACATCGAAGACGAGGTCGGCGTCGGCGGGAACCCCGCGCTTGAATCCGAATGACTGAACCAGAATCGACATGCTCCCGGCGCTGGTTCCCAGCAGCCGCTGCTTGATGGCATCACGCAATTCGTAAACAGTCATCTGGCTGGTGTCCAGCACCAGGGACGCACTGCTGGAAATGGGCTCCAGCAATTCGCGCTCTCTGGCAATGGCCTCCGGCAGTGGGATGGATTCCGTGCTCAGTGGGTGACGGCGTCGCGTTTCACCAAAACGCTGCAGCAGCGTGATTTCCTGCGCGTCGAGAAACAGGACCTGGGTGTCCACTGATGCCGGTAGCGAATCGAGAATCGCCTGGAAGTTCTCCAGGTCCTTCCACGCGTTGCGGGCGTCGATGCAGACCGCCACGCCCTGAAAAAGGTGAAATTCCTGGCCGCTGGTTTTTTCCATGAGAGCGGGCAACAGTGAAACAGGGAGGTTGTCGATACAGTAAAACCCCTCATCCTCCAACTGGTGCAGAGCCGTACTTTTGCCAGAGCCGGAGCGTCCACTGATAATGATCAAGCGCATGGGTTTGGCGAGCATGGTGCGGGTCTAGTGGCTGCGGTGTTTTTGCTTGTGTTTTAATAACTGGCGATCCAATTTGTCGGCGAGGGCGTCAATAGCGGCATACATGTCCTCCGACTCTGAGTGTGCGAAGAGGTCTCCGCCCGCGATGTGAATCGTTGCTTCAGCCTTCTGCACCATTTTCTCTACGGTGAGCGTGACATGTATGGTGGTGATCTGGTCGAAGTGGCGTTGCAGGCGCTCTAACTTATTTTCCACATAGGCTTTCAGGGGGTTGGTAATTTCGAGGTGGTGACCAGTGATCGTAAGTTTCATAGAAAGCTCCCTTTACAAGTTTAAGATGGGTGGCCCCGGTACTGGCAGGCCCGCCTGCTAATAGTTTGATTCTAGACCAATCGCTTGCGCTCATTGGACGGCGGTATAAAAAGTGTTTCACGGTACTTGGCTATGGTGCGCCTGGCGACCTCGATACCCTGTTCCTTCATTATTTGGGCAATCTTGTTGTCGCTTAGTGGTTTGCGCGGGTTTTCCGCCGCGACCAGCTTTTTAATCAGTGCGCGAATGGCCGTCGACGAACACTCCCCACCGGCGGTCGTTGCCACGTGGCTGGAGAAAAAATATTTCAGCTCAAAAATGCCTCGGGGAGTATGCATGTACTTGTTTGTGGTCGCTCTGGATATCGTCGACTCATGCATCTCCACCGCCTCGGCAATATCGTGCAGAATCAGTGGCTTCATGGCCTCGGCGCCATACTCGAGAAAGTTCCGCTGATGTTCCACGATTCTGCTGGCAACTTTCATCAAGGTTTCATTGCGACTGTGCAGGCTCTTCAGGAACCAGCGCGCTTCCTGAAGATTGTCCCGCAAGTAGGTGTTATCCGCGCTGTTGTCGGCCCGTTTGATCAAGCTCGCGTAGTCGCTGTTGATACGCAGTTTGGGGGCGATATCCGGGTTAAGTTCCACCAACCAGCGGCCGTTCTTTTTGCTCACGAACACATCAGGCACGATGTACTCGATCTCCTCGGGTACGGCGGTATGCCCCGGGTTGGGGTCGAGCGATTGAATCAGGGCGAGCACCTCTTTAAGTTCGTGCTCCTGCAGTCGGGTGCGACGCAGAATCTGATCATAATCGCTGCTTGCCAGTTGGTTCATGTAGCGACTAATGACCAATTTGGCCTGATCCAGCCAAGGCGTAGAGGCTGGCAATTGGTCCAGCTGCACCTGCAAGCATTCCTGCAGGTCGCGCGCGCAAACCCCGGACGGTTCGAATTGCTGTAAACGGTGCAACACTGCAACCAATTCGTCCAGATCAATGTCCAGCTCGTGCATCAGGGACTCATGAATGTCTTCCAGGCTTGCCATGACACGCCCGTTGGAGTCTGTTGCGTCAATAATGGACAGGGCGATAAGACGGTCGGTGTCGGATAGCCGCGTCAGGCTCAGTTGCCAGAGCAAGCGTTCGCGCAGTGATTCGTGGGCCGAATTGCGCGATCCCATATCGGAGTCAGCGAAATCATCGCCCTGAGGGTTTGGCGCGGATGCTGAAGGTAAAAGATCTTCCCATTGTATGTCGACCGGGAGATCGTCGGGCATGGTCGTCGGCTCATTCGACTCACTTGAAGTCCATTCGGAGCCATCATCGAGACTTCCGGAGGCGGTTTGCTCCAAATTCTGCATCGACCCGGCACCGGAATCGCTGTCCAATTCGTCTGGCGGAAAATCCGCAGGTTCAAAAGAATCGTCTTCCGATAATTCCAGGAGGGGATTGCTGTCCAGGGCCTGTTGAATCTCCTGCTGGAGATCCAGTGTGGACAACTGCAACAATCGAATTGCTTGTTGCAGCTGCGGTGTCATCGTCAGCTGTTGGCCCAGTTTGAGCTGTAGTGATTGCTTCATTAAAAGGCCTGGACTTTCCTCTGGATTGTGCCCGCTGTGATCCCTGTGATAAGGGTTGAAAGCCGCAGTGTATATCCCCCTTCCGTGACGTGGCAACAGTTTGGCGTGAAAATTGCTTGTTAATTCAACAAATCAAAAAAAGCGGCTGGCGAAAGTGGCGCCGGATGAGCCTTCGCCTTGCAGGCCCCACCTGGGCGGCCCCACCTGGGCGGCCCCACCTACATGCGAAACTGTTCCCCGAGATACACCTGCCGCACATGGACATTGTTGAGCACATCTTCGGTGGTGCCCGAGGCGATGATACGTCCCTCGCCGACGATGTAAGCCTTTTCACAGATATCCAGGGTGTCGCGCACGTTGTGGTCGGTGATGAGCACGCCGATGCCCCGGTCGCGCAGGTGGGTGATGATCTGCTTGATGTCGGTGACTGAAATGGGATCTACGCCCGCAAACGGCTCGTCCAGCATAATAAAATCAGGCTCAGTAGCCAGCGCACGCGCGATTTCGATGCGCCGCCGTTCACCGCCGGACAGGGATTGGCCCAGATTTTCTCGCAGGTGCTGTACATGGAATTCCTCCAGCAGTTCATCGCGCCGCGCCAGGCGCTGCTTCTTGTCGAGATCTGAGCGGGTTTGTAATATAGCCAGAATGTTGTCGCCGACAGTGAGTTTGCGAAAAATCGAAGCCTCCTGGGGCAGGTAGCCAATACCGCGTCGCGCCCGCTCATGCATAGTGAGTGTGGTAATGTCCTCACCGTTGACAGTAATACTGCCGCGGTCGGCCGCGATAATGCCGATGATCATGTAAAAACAGGTGGTTTTGCCTGCGCCATTCGGCCCCAGCAGGCCGACGATCTGGCCACTGTCCAGCGCCAGCGATACGTCGTGAATCACCTCTCGACCGCGGTAGGTCTTGGCCAGGTTATTCGCCCTTAGTTGCGCCACTATCGCCCTCTTCAACGGCCTCTTTTTTGCCTTCTTTTTGCTGTACGTTGGGCGGTATGACGACCACCACCGGACCGCTTGGTCTTGTTGGGTCTGATTCTGCGGTGATCACTTGCTTGGCGATAAAGTACTCAATGGAATCTCCGGCCACGACGGCACCATCCTGTTCAATACGGGCATTTATTTGTAAATGTACCCGATCCTCGGCTCTGAAGTATTTGATGATTTCAGCGTGCGCATTGACGATGCCCTTATCCACCTCCGGTCGCTGCCGCATCTTGGCTGGCCGCCCCTCGGCGATGATCTCGTTGGCATCTTCTGAGTTGTGGAAAATGGTGAGTTTGTCCGCCTCGAGCTCCAGACTGCCCTGCACCAGTTGCACATTACCGCTGTAGATGGTCACCCCCTTTTTATCATCGCGCAGGGCCTTGTCCGCAGTAATGTGGATGGGTTGGTCGCGATCATCGGGCAGGGCCTGTGTCAGGAGTGCGGGGACGCTCAAGAGCAGTAACAGCATACTGGCGCAGGATTTCAGCATTCTGGCGTACTGGTCAGGGACACAGCCGGACATAGATGCACTCCACCGTGAGTGATGGCAAGAAATGGTTGAACTGACTCGGCATCAGGCGAACTCCGCTGCCATCTCAGACCACTCGCCTCTGGCGGACAGAATAAATTCACAGGCCTCTCGAACCGCGCCGCATCCGCCATTAAAACGACTTCGCCACTGGGCCGCATCGCGCACAGCGTCGCTGGCATCGGCCACAGTCATGCCCAGTCCCGCCGCGGTAATAGCACCGAGGTCTGGCAAGTCATCTCCCATATAGGCGCATTCCTCTATTCCGATACCGTGGTGCTGGCATAATTCCAACAGTGCCTGGCGTTTGTCGTCACGCCCCTGTATCACATCCTCTATGCCCAGTTCCTGCGCGCGGCGCGCGACAATCTGTGACTGGCGACCGGTGATAATAGCCACCTTGACTCCCGCCTTTTGCAGCATCTTGATGCCGAGGCCATCCTTGATGTTGAAGGTCTTCAATTCTTCGCCACAGTTGCCGTAATAGATGAGGCCGTCAGTCAGGACACCATCCACATCAAGCGCCAACAATCGAACGACTGCGGCGCGATTTTCGGTGGAGCTCATAAAAAGTCAATCCCCTGTCAGGCGATGCCTGCATGCAGCAGGTCTTTCAGGTGGAGGACACCGGTGAGGGTGTCGTTGTCGTCCAGTACCACCAGGGAACTGATCTCGTTTTCTTCCATGATGCGCAAGGCAGCAGCAGCCAGCATATCCGGGACTATCGTCTTGGCGCCGGGGCTCATCAATTTCCCGATAGGCGTCTCATTGATGTCGATGCGCGAGTCCAGGGCTCGACGTAAATCCCCATCCGTAAAGACACCCGCCAATTTACCTGCTTTGTCGACGACCGTCGTCATGCCCATGCGTTTATTGCTGATTTCCAGCAGCGCCGCAGACAGCATTATAGCGTCTTGCACGACAGGAATGTCCGCGCCGGATTTCATGACGTCCCGTACCCTGAGCAAGAGTTGACGGCCCAGGGTGCCGCCCGGGTGAGAGAATGCGAAATCATCTGCGGTGAAACCTCGCGCTTCCAACAAGGCAATAGCCAGTGCATCGCCCATGACCAGTGCCGTCGTGGTGCTGGAAGTCGGCGCCAGGTCCAGGGGGCAGGCCTCGGTTTCCACGCCCGTATCGAGGTGCACATCGGAAGCTTGTCCCAACGGGGAATCCGCGTTACCGGTCATGCTTACCAAAGGTATACCCAACCGCTTCAGCAGGGGCAACAGCGTCAGGATTTCCGGTACGGCGCCGCTGTTGGAGAGGGCGATCACAGCATCCTCAGCAGTGATCATTCCCATGTCACCATGACTGGCTTCACCGGGGTGGACAAAAAAAGCGGGCGATCCGGTGCTGGCCAGGGTGGCCGCTATCTTGCGGGCAATATGCCCTGATTTGCCCATACCGGTGACAATTATTCGACCACGCACATGCAGCAGCAACGCGCACGCGTTGTTAAAGTCTGTTCCGATGCGGTCCTCCAGAGCGGCGACGGCGGCAGCTTCCATGCGGATGGTGCGCTGCGCCGAGGCGGTATAACTGATGGAGCTGTGCTCCGGCATAGAAGGTGTCCTGGCCAACGCGCTTGGATAGATCGAATAATAATACAGCGCGCGGGGAGACACTAACAGCGTTCTGAATATGCTCCCCAAATTAATGCGACCGGGCGAGACACCGCCACCAAGTACGGGTCACCGCCGCCCGGGGAATTCTCGCAATGGAGAAAGTTGATTTCGCCGGGAGGAAGCGGTCGCTATCCGCTTGCTTTTCTCATAAAATGCTGTCCTTTTCGCGAGTGTTCGGGGATGGGTGTGATCCATCCACGGGTACGTTGCCCAACGGGCGGGAGTATTCCGGGAGTGTCAAATGGACGCAGCCAGAGTTAAAACCTTGTTAGAAAATCACCTGCAGGAGTGTGAGTTTTATGTGCAGGGCGAGGGTAGTCACTATGACATTGCGGCTATTGGCGCAGTCTTTGAGGGCTTGCGACCGGTGAAAAAGCAGCAGCTGGTATATGCGGCGCTGAGCAACCATATCGCCGATGGCAGCATCCACGCAGTGAATATCCGCACGTTTACCCCGGCAGAGTGGCTGGCACGAGCTCCAGATTAAGATTATGAACGACAAATTGACCATAGCGCTGACCAAGGGGCGAATCCTGAAGGAAGCGCTACCATTACTGACTCGCGCCGGCATTGAGTCGCTGGAAGATATGACGACCAGTCGCAAACTGGTGTTCGAAACCAATCGCCCCGATGTTCAGCTGGTAGTTCTACGCGGCATCGATGTCCCCACGTACGTACGCCATGGGGCTGCGGACATGGGTGTGGTCGGCAAGGATATCCTGATGGAGCAGGGCGCCGAGGGTCTGTACGAGCCACTGGATCTGGGGATTGCCCGTTGCCGATTAATGACTGCGGGACGCGTGGGCTGGAAGAGTAGCAGTGCCCGCATCAGGGTGGCGACGAAGTTCGTCAACATTACCCGGGAGTATTTCGCCCGCCAGGGCGTGCACGCTGACCTGATCAAGCTCTACGGTGCGCTCGAACTTGCTCCAATCATGAATCTGACAGACTTGATTGTCGATATTGTCGACACCGGCAACACCTTACGCGCAAACGGCATGGAACCGCTGGAGGAAATCGCCGCTATCAGTTCACGGCTGGTCGTGAATAAGGCTGCCCTGCGCTCCCGGTACATTGTCATCAAGCGGATAATTGACGACCTGGCTAGAGTGGTGCGGGAGGTCGAGGATGCGACGACTTGACACCACCAGTGCGGATTTCGACACATTACTGGCACACTTGACGGCGTGGGACGGTGAGTCGGAGTCCGTCGTGGGCGCGACTGTGGCGGCAATCATAGCTGATATTGGGGCGCGCGGTGACGAGGCGCTGTTGGAATACACTGCGCGTTTTGATCGCCTGGAGGTCGACTCGGTTGCTCAGTTGGAAATTTCCCGGGAGCAGCAGATCGCGGCCCTTGATAGGACAGATCCATCACAGCGCGAGGCGCTGAATTATGCCGCGCAGCGGGTGCGCAGTTTTCACCAGCACCAGTTACAGCAGAGCTGGGAGTATCATGACGATGCCGGCAATCTGCTGGGACAGAAGATTACACCGCTGGAACGGGTGGGAATGTATGTACCCGGAGGCAAAGCCAGTTACCCTTCATCCGTATTGATGAACGCCCTGCCTGCCAAAGTGGCCGGTGTGGAGGAAGTCATTATGGTAGTGCCCGCGCCGGGTGGAGAAATCAATGATCTCGTACTTGCGGCGGCCTTGATTGCCGGCGTGGATCGGATTTTCACCATTGGTGGGGCCCAAGCCATTGCGGCTCTGGCCTGCGGCACCTCCACCGTGCCTGCAGTGGACAAGATCGTCGGCCCCGGCAATATCTACGTGGCAACGGCTAAACGCCAGGTATTCGGGCGCGTGGGTATCGATATGCTGGCCGGACCCTCGGAGATCCTTATCATTGGTGACGGCAGCACCGATCCTGACTGGGTGGCGATGGATCTATTCTCCCAGGCAGAACACGACGAGAATGCACAGTCCATTTTACTCTGCCCCGACATTCGCTACCTTGATGCAGTGCAATCCAGCATCGAGC
>JANPDE010000476.1:0-6332 GCA_031431315.1 Haliea sp. | reverse complement strand
CGCCTCCTGCCCCTGCCTTGGCCGAGCGCAAAATATGATTCTGAAGGCCACCGTCTGCCAGCAACCTATGCCAATTATCTGGTTATCAACGGCGCGGTGCTTGTCCCGACCTACAATGATCCGGCGGATTCCCAGGCATTGGATGTCGTTGGAACGGCGTTTGCCGACCGCGAAATTATCGGTATAGATTGCAGCACGTTGATTCTTCAACATGGATCCCTGCATTGCATGACTATGCAGATTCCCGAAGGAGTAGTATGAGCGGATTAATTGTAGCCTTGGTGCAGCAGTCATGTACGGACGACCGCGCCGGGAACATTGAAAAGAGTATCGCTGGTATTCGCCGTAGCGCACAGCGCGGCGCCAAACTGGTGGTACTTCAGGAACTGCATACCGGGCTCTATTTCTGTGATCAGGAAGATCCCGACCGCTTTGAACTCGCCGAAACAATTCCCGGCCCCTCTACCGAAATCTTCGCCGCGATCGCCCGCGAACTTTCGATCGTGATTGTGACGTCCCTCTTTGAAAAACGGGCACCGGGGGTTTACCACAACACTGCAGTAGTGATGGAAACCGATGGAACCATCGCAGGAAAATACCGCAAGATGCATATTCCTGACGATCCTGGATATCATGAAAAATTCTACTTCACCCCTGGCGATCTGGGTTTCGAGCCCATCAGCACCTCGTTGGGAAAACTGGGCGTTCTGGTCTGCTGGGACCAGTGGTATCCCGAAGCGGCGCGCCTGATGGCGATGGCCGGTGCCGACCTTCTGATTTATCCTACCGCCATTGGCTGGGACGCGAGTGATACCCTCGAAGAACAGGCACGCCAGCGCGATGCGTGGATCACCGTTCAACGCTCGCACGCCGTGGCCAATGGTATTCCGGTGCTCAGCGTCAATCGGGTCGGTTCTGAACCCGGCGGAGCCGTCTTCTGGGGTTCAAGCTTTGCGGCCGGATGCCAGGGCGAAGTGCTCGCTCAGGCTGATACCAGCGAAGAAACAGAATTGCTTGTGAAGCTAGATTCCAGCCGCATCGAAACCGTTCGGCGCCTGTGGCCGTTTCTACGTGACCGTCGTATCGATGCTTATGGCGGTCTTACACAGCGTCTACTCGACTGAAAGGGTACTGACAAGCTAACTAAAATATTTTCAAAATGTGGGATTTCAGACTCGCTTTTGGCCCTATTGGCACCATCACACGGAGATCAATAGCCAAATTTTGGGCAGCCCAGCCGTTGTTGTTTAGGATCAGCCCTGACGCGCTAGTTAACTTGTCGGTACCTTTTTAATTCCCTTTCGGTCATCGGGTTCACAGCCATGTCGGACTCCTTGTAAAGGTGAAGCGTCAAAACGATGGGACCAGATGGAGTTGAACCTTCCGCATACACTCGGGACGTTCCCCAGTCGCCATTTTTGGAAGGTGTCGGTATTCTTTACAGTATTCGTGAATAGGCGGATTAGTGTTACGCTTAAACCCCTGCCAACTCTGGGTTCGCAGTTTATGGCACTGTTTTTGCAACGCTAATATGATTGCTCTCTTTCTCAATTAAAAAATAAGAAGACTACAAAAATGATCAGTTCTAAAAGCGTTTTCCACACAGCCGCACTCTATATATTCTCCATATCGGCACTGGCGGGCCCCATGACATCCTATGTTGGCGAGGTTAGCATCTTGTCCAATATGTACAGCGTGAGTATTCTTTACGACAGTTTGGGCGTTTTAGAGGATCAGAGTTTTAACGCTTTGCGACCTGGATTGACATTTTTCACTGACTCACAAGCGAATGCGGCCGCAACTTCATTACTGTCCACATTTCCGCTATTTGATTGGAACCCTGCTTATCAAGGAACCCCTGGGTTTCGCGTACTTTACAGGTATGACGCTTTCAATTATCAATATGTAACCGGTTTCACCTCAGCGAATCCGGGTCCTTTCGGCCCGTTCAGTCGAGGCCGTGACGTTTCTAATTTTGGTTCATTCGCGCAATTTCAACTTATCGGTCTCGCCGCTGTGCCCGCACCGGCGACACTGGCGCTATTTGGTATAGGTCTCGTGGGTGTTGGTATAATTCGTAAACGTGATGTCCGTCGTCAAATTACCTAGCCAGGTCCTCCCCAGCTTGTCCGATAAACGAGACAATTATCAAGCGCAGCGGCTCTTTCGGGAGCTGTTGTCTTTTGCGCATAAGACCAATGATTTCCCTCTACCGCTAACGTCTCTTCCGATCAGGCTCTATAAGAAAGTCTCAAAAAATTTCCCGCGCAGATTCATTTTGGGATGTAGGGCGAATTTGGGGTGTACCCCCGGGGATACTTTCTCCACTTACACCCGATGAACCTGATGTACTCGACGCTGGTCATGCACCTTAAGGCTTGGTAAGAACTGTACTCGCGTCGAGTTCGTCGGGTTGAATTGTGATTATTTTTGGGGAAGTTGGTGAGAACATTAGCAAGTAGCCACTAATCCCCATCACCCTTTCGACGCCCACGTTTCCTCTGCCGTCGAGTTGGCTGTCCAGTCCTATCATACCGTTCTGATCGCCGCGACGCCGGATGCCGTCGATCCTCGTTGCGCTCGCGCCGGTCCTCATAGAACGCATACTTACAGTTGCATGCGGATACATCGCAATTGGGCAGTGGCAATGCAGGGAAGTTCGCCTCGATATCAAGGAAGTATTTATTGCCTATGGCTTTCACTGCTTCACATGCGTGTCCATTGAAAACAATCGATGCTGCTCTCCAGGGGTTACTTGCTTGAAGACCTGTAGGACGTTTGCCGGTTCTGACTAAATCTTTCTTGACTTTGCTCAATGTCCTTTGTATTGCCAGCACCAGTAAGGGCACAGCGATTACAAAAAGTATTCCAAGGAACAGCTGCATTTCTACTCCCGATCCTCTAGCGTCTAGAGATATTATCTTGGACTTATAATCGCAAATTTCATGAAATACGGCTTTAGCTAATAACGCTCTTTTATCGGCTTGTAATGTATGCCGAAACGGTCATTCATGGCTTGATTGATGCCGAGGCAGGAGCTTCTTAGAAATTCGCCTTGCCAGCATGATCGGTGCCGTGAAGTTGGAAAACACTATTGGCAATATCAATGCCCACTATACTAATATTCATGTTGTTCTCCCATCAAAGGTTAAGATACTTCAGCAGGAATGCTAGACTCAAGGACCGCGCCGGACTAACGGCGTGGGTGGGGATGGTTCATAACATTAGAACCACCGCGCGGCTCTATTTTCAACTATCGACAAGCGGATTCGTACAGCATAAATGCGCAAGATAAAACCGATCGAGGAAATACCAATGGCTTCGCTACGATATGTAAAAATTTGTCTTACGCTGGCCATTGTCGCGCTGCTGCTATTGATCTTGGGCCCTCTATTGACTCGCACCGAATTGCTGCCGTTTCAATTCGGCTTGCTGGCGGTAGCCTTGGCCGCGCTCTTGGCACTTATCACATTATTCGCCAGCTTGTGGGCGCTACGCCACGGCTACGATAAAAAATTGCTGTTGGCGATTGCATTGACCGCAGCACCCTTGGCGCTTGCCACGTTAACGATTAGTAGCGGTAGCGGAGCGCCAAGAATTCACGATATCAGCACCGACACCCACGACCCACCGCAGTTTATTACCGCGCCGACGCTACCTCGCGCTGCCCAAAATTCATTGGTCTACGATACTAAAAACGCGTCCTTGCAACAACAAGCCTACCCCGACCTAGACACGCTGATTAGTGATCGCCCGCCAGCCCAAGCATTTGTCGATGCGCTGACGGTAGCGCGGCAATTGGGTTGGGATGTTTATGCGCAGGATGCCGAGCAAGGGCGCATCGAGGCGGTTGAAACTACCGCACTGTTTCGCTTTAAAGACGACATCGTCATTCGTATTCGAGCTGACGAAAAAAGCGGCAGCATAATTGATTTGCGTTCGGTGTCACGCGTCGGTGATGGTGATCTGGGTACCAATGCAAAACGTATCAGGCATTTCACTACTGCGTTTCAAGCACGCCATTAGAACCACGAGGGAACTAAGCACCCATGAAGTCTCGCGGATTTCTATTGGCTCTGATTGTCGCTGCGATCGCGGCGTTTATTTTCTTCGATGGCTCGCTTTACTTGCAGTTGGACATGTTAAAGACCAACCAGACTGCGCTAGCCGATTGGATAGAATCCCACCGGTTATCTGCCTTGGTAATATTTTTTTCTGCCTATGTCTTAATCACTGCATGTTCACTACCCGGTGCAGCGGTACTAACTTTGGGTGCCGGTGCGCTATTCGGCATGAGCTGGGGCCTGCTGCTCGTATCGTTCGCTTCGTCGATCGGTGCCACGCTGGCGATGCTCAGCGCTCGGTTTGTTTTTGGAGAAAAAGTACGCGACAGTTTACTTTCACGCCATAGCGAGTTGTTACAGCGCATTGATGCCGGCATCATGCGCGATGGTGTTTTTTATTTAGCGAGCCTGCGCCTGGTCCCGCTATTTCCATTTTTTCTAATTAACTTGCTAATGGGTCTCACGTCACTGCCAGCGCGTCAGTTTTATATCGTCAGTCAATTGGCGATGTTGCCTGGCACGTGGGTATATGTAAACGCGGGCACCCAGTTGGCCGCAATTAATTCGTTAAAGGATATTCTTTCACCGCCGTTGCTATTATCGTTTACATTGGTTGGCGTATTTCCGCTACTGGCGAAATGGGGTCTTACTGTTTGGCAGCGGCGGCGCCTGTATGCGCGTTGGAAGCGTCCCAGACAATACGACTACAACTTGTTAGTAATCGGTGCTGGCTCGGCAGGTTTGGTCAGTGCGTACATTGCCAGTGCAGTAAAGGCGAAAGTTGCATTAATCGAACGCGAACGAATGGGTGGCGATTGCCTGAATACTGGCTGTGTACCATCTAAAGCGTTGATTCGCTCCGCCAATGTTAAACATTTAATCGATCGCGCCGCGCAGTTCGGTATCGATGCCAACGTACGGGGTGTCGCTTTTAGCGAAGTCATGCAACGCGTGCAGCGCATTATCGCGGCGATCGAGCCGCATGACTCAATCGCGCGCTATACTGATCTCGGAGTCGATTGCGTGCAAGGCGATGCGCGCTTCATTTCACCGTGGATGGTGGAGGTGAATTCCCCGAGAGGAGTGCGTTGCCTAACTAGCCGTGCCATTATTATCGCCAGCGGCGGTAAGCCGTTCATACCGCTCATCGCAGGGCTTGATCAAATTGATTATCTGACATCCGATACGGTGTGGTCGTTGTCAGATTGTCCGCGACGGTTATTGATTCTCGGCGGCGGCCCAATCGGTTGCGAATTAACTCAAGCATTCGCACGCTTAGGTGCCCAAGTTATCCAAGTGGAAATGCTACCACGCTTATTGATTCGCGAAGATCCGGAAATATCTGAATACGTATTAGCAAAATTTAGCGATGAAGAAATCGATGTGCGGCTCGATCATAAAGCCGTGTTATTTACACGAGAAGATAACGTACAGGCCTTATATTGCGAGCACATGGGACAGCGCATTCGCATTGAATTTGATAAGCTAATAGTCGCCGTTGGGCGCGCCGCAAATACGCAGGGGCTCGGTCTCGATGAAATCGGTATTAGCCGTCGCGCCAACGGTACGGTAGAGACTAATGCCTATTTACAAACCGCTTACCCGAATATTTACGCCTGCGGTGACGTTGCTGGGCCGTATCAGTTTACTCATACCGCAGCGCATCAAGCATGGTATGCCGCGGTAAATGGCTTATTTGGCTGCTGGAAAAAATTTCGCGTCGATTATTCTGTGATTCCCTGGGTCACTTTCACTGATCCCGAAGTGGCTCGCGTGGGTTTAAATGAAACCGATGCTTGCGCCCAAGGCATTGCGGTTGATGTGACGCGTTACGGACTCGACGATCTAGATCGCGCGATCACCGAAGGCGCTGCGCACGGATTTATCAAAGTTCTGACTGCAGCGGGTCGCGATCGCATCCTCGGCGTGTCGATTGTCGGCGCCCACGCTGGCGAATTGCTGGCGGAGTTTGTGCTTGCGATGCGGCACGGTATTGGCCTCAAAAAAATTCTCGGCACTATTCACGTCTATCCGACTTGGAACGAAGCAGTTAAATTTAGCGCAGGACAATGGCAGCGCGCCCACGCACCGACCCGATTACTGCGCTACGCGCAGCGTTATCATGCCTGGCGACGCGGTTAAGCCTCCCAGGATGCAAAATGCGTATTAAATCGAAGCCTTTATCATCTTACCCTTGGTATCTGCGCTGGTGGTTTGCCCTACAACAACGTCGGTTTGGGCAGATTCTATTACCAGGTTTGGCGTGGG
>JANPDE010000475.1:0-2345 GCA_031431315.1 Haliea sp. | reverse complement strand
GGTGGCAATCTGCGTGACACCCAGCATGATGATAATGCCCAGCGCCAGGGCAATCATGATCTCGATAATACCGAAGCCCGCCGGCGGTCGATGCGGTTGTCTATGCGTTAGTTTCATAGTCACAGCGCCAGATCCCCTAACACAACATTGACACTCGCTACCCTGCGCAGGCTGTCATCATCCCCAAAGTCATCCCTGCCACAGTCAGAATCGGGCTCCACCGTGGCCGCAGTGCCCTGCCAGGCTATGGTCAATCTGATGATGATATCGCCATCGCCAGAGCCGGCAAGGTTTTCAATACAGCCTCTGGCGCCCACCAGACTGCCCACATTTTTATCACCCAGGGTAACGCCCGTGCCTGCCAGGGCGTTCTTCCACTGGCACACGTCCCTTGCGGCAATTTCTTCTGGCGTAGCGGGAGGGGTCGCGAGACACACTTCCTCGGTGACGCCAAGGTCGTTCACGTCTGGGTACCCAGGAGCACCCGTGTCCATCGCTTTAGCACTATTAACCCGAATGCGATTCGCCATGTCCTCCAACAACAGCATCGCCTGGGCGCGCTGATAAGCCTCGAGCTGGTTGCTCAATGAGGTCGTTTGCATCAGGGCAAGGCCGAGCAGGCCAATGGCGAGGATGACAATGGTCACCAGCACCTCGATCAAGGTGAAGCCACGGGACGACTTTGAGGGACGGGAGTCTGTCATGGACAGGTGCCTCTAATGGAAGTCATCCGGCCATCCAACTGTAGCTGCAAACAGCCCACATCGTCGCTCGCTTCCGGGCCAACATCGATTTCAAACTCCGCTGCCGCCACTGAACGTCCCGCTGGAGTAAATGTCACTTCATCGGGACCAGTAATTATTACATCGCCTGCCTGCTTATGATTCAGAATGTCGAGATCATCATTGTCGGGATTAGCATCAGGTGGGGTCGGGATCGTCCACCCGTCGCCCCATCCATCCGCGTTCGGCAGCAACTCAACGGCAGCGTTGCGCTTTACCGCCTCGGACCGCGCCAACGTCAGAGCGACGCGCAAATCGGAACTGGTGGCGCGCAAGCGCTGCTCCAGAATAAAAGTTCGAAAGGTGGGTAAGCCGATGCCCAGGAGAATGGCGACCAATACCAGGCCGATCATAAGTTCCACCAAGCTAAACCCACGATGCGGTATTTTCGACCCACCACCGGCCCGCGCCAGGCAATATCTTGCACTGTACAAGGCACAACCGCCAGTGGGTCCGTTGCTCACCACGCCTCTCCTGCATGCAATTTTTCACCCGTATTATCGATCGACAAATTGCCATCAGCTTCCTGGCGTGTACCGTCTATGGGTGTCGCTGTGATGGTAAATCTCGGTACGGGTGATATAGTTGTAAGATCAAAAGTCACAACATAGTTATCTTCTACACGTTCAGGTATTGTCCCCTCCTCATCGTCTGTTATTGTCCCATCCCCATCATCGTCTGTGTCATAGACACGTAACTCATCGTCTGTGGCATAGACACGCGAATCGTTGAAATACAACTGCTCACGCTGCGCCAGGTGCATAAGGTAAGACTTGGCTTCCGCGCGATTGGCTTTAACAGTGAACGACCGGTAGGCCGGGTAGGCGACCATCGTGAGCACGCCCACTATGACCACCACAATCATCAGCTCAATAAGCGTGAACCCGCCACTCGACTTTCTGAGTGTCATTGATACCTACCCCCTGTGCCCATATCTACAAAGCCATGTAATCAAGCTAGCAGAGCACTACCGCCGGCACCACCATGGCGCTGACAAGTGGCCGGTCACGGGCGACCAGCGGTAAGCAGGGGCTGCAACTGCGGATTAGTTCACAGTTTTGGGTTCAGCGAAAAGGCGGCGTGTATGCGAGTTCAACCCGGAAGTGTTCTACACCCGGAAAAACTTCCAGGGTCGCCCCCGGCCCATAAATTGCCTGCAGGCGCTGCGCCACGTTGGCGAGGGCCATCTTGTGGCCCCTAGCCGTGGCGCCCGCCCCGGGCACCGGATTATCGACCGAGACGGCGAGTTCATCACCCTTGCGCGCAATGCGAATGTCGATATTCCCCCCCTTGGGCAAGCGGGATATACCATGATACACCGCGTTCTCCACCAGGGGCTGCAAGACCAGGGTCGGCATGGAAGCCCCGAGGGTCTTCTCGTCCACGTCCCAATGCACTTGCAGACGCGGACCTAAGCGCAACTCTTCTATACCCAGGTATAAGCGGGTCAGGTGGATCTCGTCCTTCACCGTGGTCGGCTCACGGCTTTCCTTGAGGCTGGACCGGAACAGCTCTGCCAAGTCCTCTACCGCCTTCTCTGCGGTTTCGGGTCGCGACACGATC
>JANPDE010000474.1:0-10958 GCA_031431315.1 Haliea sp. | reverse complement strand
ACGCCGAGAATGCCAAAATCATCAAGACTGCCAATATCAAGATTGAGGAATGATTCAGGCGGGCAGGACAGGCGAGATAATCACGACAAGCGCAAGCCGCTTGCCTGATTCGATTTCCGGGGAGAACGGCATGAGTTTACGTCTGGGATTGACAACGGCCGGGGCCGACGGCCCGGCACTCATTGCGCTGGTGCGCGAAGCGGAACGGCTCGGATTCGATTCCACCTGGTGCGGCGAATCGTATGGCGTCGACGCGGTGACGCGGCTGGCGTGGCTGGGCGGGCAGACCACGCGCATCCGGCTCGGCTCGTCGATACTGCAGGTGCCGGCACGCTCTCCCGCCCTCACCGCAATGACGGCGATGACGCTGGATGCACTGACCGGCGGGCGCTTCATCCTCGGGCTTGGCCCCTCCGGGCCGCAGGTGATCGAAGGCTGGTACGGTGTCCCCTACGGCAAGCCGGTTACCAGGACCAGGGAATACATCCAGATCATGCGCAAGATAATGGAGCGCGACGGACCGGTGGAGTTCGATGGCCAGATTTACCACATGCCAAACAGGGGGGAAGGCACCACTGGCCTCGGCAAACCCTTGAAGTCCATTTTGGAGCGCTGTCCCGAGGTACCTATTTACACTGCGTCCATTACACCAGCGGGATTGCACTGCGCTGGCGAAGTAGCCGATGGCGTATTCCCGGTGTGGATGGACCCCAATAAGTACCACATTCTTGGCGAACATCTGGAACAGGGTTTCGCCAAGGCAGGCAATGGCAAAAGCCTGAAGAATTTCGATATTGCTCCCTTTGTCATGGTGGCGGCGAACGATGATCTTGCCGCGGCGTTTGAATCACTGCGACCCTGGCTGGCGCTGTATATCGGCGGCATGGGAGCGAAGGGCAAAAATTTTTACCACGACTACGCCACGCGTCTTGGCTATGGTGAGGTGGCTACGCGAATACAGGACTTATACCTCAGTGGGAAGAAAGTGGAAGCCCAGGCCCTGGTGCCGAATGAATTGATAGACGAAGTGGCCCTGGTGGGATCACACGGCAGGATCGTCGAGCGGCTGGCGCCCTGGAAGGCAGCTGGTAGTCGCGACGAAGTAGGTTCCATGCTGTTAAGTGTGAGCAGTCCTGCGATCCTGGAGCTTTTTGCTCGGGAAATGCTGTGAGTCAGGGGACGGAATCCCACCAGCGCTTTGCGCGCGCCATATTAAATGGTTTCGAGTCCTATTTTGCAGAGTTCCAGACTATTACGCGGGCTGCCAGGTCATACTTTGAAAATGCCGACTGGCTCGGTATCCGAAACGCGTCCATTCAACGAATCGACATTTACAAGGCCAGGACTCGGCAGATTTATGAGGAGGTTGAACTTATCGCGGGGCAGGACCTTCACGATTTCGAATTCTGGCGAGGAGCAAGGAAGAGTTACGCGCAGTTGATCGATGGCTACAATAATTTTGAGATCGCCGAAACATTCTTTAATTCGGTCTATTGCACGGTCTTCAGGCATCGGAAAATTCGCAATGAATTCGCATTCGTGTTTTCGTCCCAGGGTGATATGCCGCGAGCAGATGTGAGCAAGGTGTATCGATCCTACAAACTGGATGGACCGCTCAATTCCTTGCTGGAAAAACTTCTCACGGACTATGCGTTTTCGATTCCCTATGAAGACATCAATCGGGATATTGAGAATATCCGGGAGTCAATTCTCAGGAATCTCGCACCGCGTTTCAACCTGAATGAAGATGACGTAGAGTTGCAGATCCTGGCACACCATTTTTTCCGTAACAAGGGCGCCTACATTGTCGGGCGGATTCTCTCTGGTGGTCAGACCATGCCCATTGTGGTGCCCGTCCTGCACAACGAAGCGGGCGCAGTGTACGTCGATACAATCCTGTTCGGCTCGGATATGGTCAGCGTGTTATTCAGTTTTACCCGATCCTACTTCCTGGTGGATGCCGCGATCCCCGCGCAATGGGTGCTGTTTCTGCAGCAACTTATGCCGGCTAAACCCATATCGGAAATCTACAGTGCATTGGGACACAACAAGCATGGCAAAACCTATTACTACCGGTGTGCATATCGGCACATGCAGAGCACCAGTGACCAGTTCAATATCGCTCCCGGCATCAAAGGTATGGTGATGACGGTATTTACGCTGCCATCCTACGATTTCGTATTCAAGGTGATCAAAGACAGGTTTACGCCGCCCAAGGATATGACTCGTGAGCAGGTGAAGGCCAAGTACGCTCTCGTAAAACGTTGGGATCGCGTCGGACGTATGGCAGACACCCAGGAATTCACCAACCTCGCTTTTGCCAGGGAGCGCTTCTCCGACGAATTAATGGAAGAGTTGCGCAAGGTCGCGCCTTCAGTGGTCGAGGAGCATGGCAAAGCGCTGCTGATCAAGCATGTTTACGTGGAGCGTCGTATGACGCCCCTCAATCTGTATTTACGCAATGCTACCGATGAGCAGGTAGAGGCGGTCATGGACGAATACGGCAATGCCATTAAGCAGTTAGCGGCGGCCAACATCTTTCCTGGCGATATGCTGCTGAAAAATTTTGGCGTAACGCGTCACCGACGGGTAGTATTTTACGACTACGATGAAATTGTGCCACTGACCGATTGTCATTTCCGTACCATACCCAAGCCGCGTACTGAAGCGGAGGAGATGTCCAGCAAACCCTGGTATACGGTGGGCCCCAATGACATTTTTCCAGAGGAGTTTTCGCTATTTTTCTCTGGCAACCAGAGGGCGCGTGAGGTGTTCGACACGCTGCACAGCGAAATTTACGAGGCGTCGTTCTGGCAAGGACTGCAACAAAGAATATCCAGTGGCCACGTCGAGGATTTCTTTCCCTATCGGCGTGAGCTTCGCTTCAGTCGCCAACCCAAAACTCTATCAAAGAGTGCCTGAGGGCCACCCTGTATCTCATACGTCATGGACAGGCGTCGTTTGGCGCAGAAAATTACGACCAACTCTCCGAGCTCGGATGTCGTCAAGCGGCCTTGGCGGGTGAGTATTTTCGCGACATCGGAGTGCACTTTGATGCGGTATACAGTGGTGATTTGTCACGCCAGCGCGAAACCGCCCGACTGGTTATCGCCGGTCAACCTAAAGAAGTACCCCACCACATCGACTCCCGCTTCAACGAAATACAGAATGACGCGCAGTTGCGATGCCTTATGCCTGAGGTTGTAAAAGTCAATCCGAAGATACAGTCGCTGGTTGATAAGGGCCTGAGTTCCAGCAAGGATTACCAGAAAGTCATTGATGCGGTGTTCAACTACTGGGTGTCTCCGGCGTGCGACGATCCGCGAATACAGAGTTGGGCCGAGTTCTCCGAGGATACCCGCCAGGCCATTGCCGATGTTATACAGGAACAGGGGAGAGGTAAAACGGTCGGGATATTCACCTCCGGCGGTACATTGGCCACTATCGTTGCCCAGGTCCTTGGTCTGGGCGGTGAACAGACTTACCAGTTTTATGAGCCTATGCTGAATTGTTCCGTTACGCAGTTGTTTTACAGCAGCTCCAAAATTTCGCTGTCCTGTTTCAATGACTGCTCGTTCCTGCAGGTTCTAGGCAGGCAGCGGAATGAAAATTTGCTCACCTATCGCTAAGCGGCTTGCGCTGATTTCATGGATATCTTGCAGGTAAGGCACAGCGAGGCAGCCGTGAGTTGGAGGGATTCATCGGGTAAGACGTAGCAATGACTCCTGGGCGGTGGATGCCACCAGAGAGCCATCGCGCGCGTAGAAAGTTCCCCGGCTAAAGCCACGCCCGCCGAGAGTAACGGGACTGTCCATGGAATACAGCAAGTATTCATCTGCCCTGAAGCGACGGTGAAACCACAAAGCGTGGTCCAGGCTTGCCCACTGCAGATTCTTGCTCATTCCCGTATAAGGATGTGCCATGAGTGCTGTGCCTAACAAGGCAAAATCCGAAATGTATGCTAATACCGTCTGGTGCCGGCTCAGTTCGTCTCCCAGATCTCCCAGCGCCCGCACCCAGACCTGCTGTAATGGCTCCTGGGGTTGTGGATCAAGAAAGTCGCGCGGGTGAACCGTTCTGCGTTCGATCGGCTGTTTGGTGGGAGCATCTACAATTCCCGGGTTTTCCGTTGCCAGTCGGGACTGGCGATCGTAATCGGACTCAAGCTCTTCTGGTGCGGGTACGTTCGGGATAGCACATTGGTGCGCCATTCCCGGTTCGTCGATGTGAAAGGAGATCGTCGTATTAAAGATAGCAACACTGTCCTGTCTGGCGACCACGCTGCGGGTAGTGAAGCTTTTGCCGTCACGAATCGGGTCCACCTCGTAGATGATTTTCTTTTCGGGGTTACCCGGGCGCAGGAAGTAAGCGTGCATCGAGTGCGCAATCCGGGTCACGTCCACTGTGCGCAGCGCTGCGTTCAGTGACTGTGCCAGCACCTGGCCACCAAAAATGCGCGAAGGGCGTTTGGGGCTGTTGCCACTGAAAAGGTACTTGTCTATCTGCTCGACTTCGAGAAGTTTGAGAAGCGCTTCCAAATCATCGGTCACAATAAATTTTCCTGCGAATTAGCCCACCGGAGTAAGGTACTTAGACCGGCAGGCCTATTTTGATGTTTAGCCATTTCCGCGAGCGATAGCGATGAACGAGCAACACTGCCTTGATGCTGTAATCCATCAGCATTACAGCAAAAATCCAATAGATCGAGAATCCTAACCACAGGAATAGCAGAGCTGGAATGAGACGGCCCAAAATGATGCCACAAAACGTTGCAATCAACGGGAATCTCGTGTCGCCGGCGCCGCGCAACGCACCACCCAGGGTAAATTCAACGGCCATAAATGGCTGCGCCAGGGCAATGATGTAGATAAATACCACAGTGAGTTGAACAACCTCCGGATCGTGAATCATGAAATTTGCCAATTCCTCTGCGAACCAGGCCAGCAGGATAGACAGGAAGGTCATTGCCGCCAGAGACATGCGCAGCGAGCGTGAAACCGCCAGCACTGCCAGTTCGGATTGTCCCGCCCCCAAATGTTGGCCTACGAGAGTAGCCGTGGCAATGCCGAAACCAAACCCGATTACAATTGAAAAAGCGACCAACGTAATGCCGATACCGTAAGCAGCATACCCCTCGGTTCCGTAGTGAGCGACAATGGCGAAAAAAGCCAGGAAGGCCAACTGAACAATGCCCTGTTCCAGAACCGACGGTGCGCCGATTGAGATCAACTGTCGAGTAGCGGCCCAGTCCACGGCGATTTGCTCTGGCGGTTTGAGGTTGAAATTGCCACGCCACCAGAAGGCCACGAAAGCAGTTGTAATAAGAGCTGCACCAAAGCTGCCTCCCAACGAAACCCCGGAAACACCGAGTTGGGGCAGGGGTCCTACACCAAAGGCCAGTAGGTAAGCAAAAGCCACATTCAACACGGAACTGACCAGTAAAAACCATAAGGGGGTAATGACGTCCCCGGTGGCCCGTAGCGCGGTGCCCAACATCATGTTGATGGCCGCGAAGACATTGAACCAGCCCAACCAGAAAATAAAGCCCGCCGCGAGTGTTGTGGTTTCGACGTCCAGTCCGAACAGGCCTGCTAGTGCCGCGGGCGCGAGCAGTATCGGCACGCTGAGTACGGCCGCCAGCACCACAGAAATCACGAGGGAAGACCAGGATACCAGTTCCGCATGCCTGGGCTGATGTGCGCCCCAGCTGCGGGCGATGAGGGCGGTGGAGGCTACCGATACTCCCATGAGGATTGCCTGCACCAGGAAAAACACCCGGTGCCCCGTTGTTACTGCGGCCACTGCCGTAGTGCCGAATGGAGCTACAATTTTGATGTGCAGAAAGCCCACGGTAGTTACCAGCAGGTTTGAAATAATGGTTGGCCACGCCAGGCGCCAGACATTCCGGCTGGCTGAGGTGTGTTCCGTTGGTGGGGAAGCTGACAAAGGGAGCTCTCGTAAATTCGCGCTATTTTATCAGTTCAAAGCGGATTTATATGGCCTAAGCCAATCGCTGGCATTCACTGTGACGAAAGCAGTCAATCGTGTGGTCATTGACCATCCCAGTCGCCTGCATATGGGCATACATGATGGTAGATCCGACGAAAGTGAAACCGCGCATCTTCATGTCCTTACTCAAGGCGTCAGAAATTGCACTCGTTCCCGGTATATCTCGTACCGATTGCCTGCAACTCTGAATCGGTTGGCCGTCGACAAAATCCCATACATAGTCAGAAAACCTGCCGCGTTCCTGTTGCACTTGAAGAAAGGCGCGAGCATTCTTCCGCGCTCCATACACCTTGAGACGATTTCGGATGATCTGGGGATTCAGCAACAGCTTGTCCAGCTTTTTGTCGCTGTAGCGGGCGATTTTCTGTGCATCAAATTGGTCGAAGAGTTTGCGGTAGCTCTCGCGCTTGCGCAGTATGGTAATCCACGAAAGTCCCGCCTGTGCACCTTCCAGGATCAGGAACTCAAACAGGGTTTGGTCATCGCGCACCGGTACGCCCCACTCCGTATCGTGATACGCAACATAGAGAGGATCTTCCCCGCACCAGGTACAACGACTTGTCATTGAGTAAGGCCTCCCAGTCTGATGCAGTATGCTGTCCGGTGAAGTCAGAGTCCATTAATTTTGCGTGGCAGTGGCGGCAATTACCACCTTGTGCCAGACTGCCTTCGGCAATCTCCAATGAAAACTGTATGACAGACACAATTCTATATAATTGCACTCGGCATGTCGGCAGGTTGGTTTTGAATAATCCTCAGCGCCACAATGCCCTCGGCCGGGAACAACTTGAGGCTATCAAAGACCGACTGACCCGGATAGAGGCTGATCCACACTTGCGGGTATTGATTGTAACCGGCGTCGGCGAAAAGACATTTTGTGCCGGAGCATCTTTGCAAGAGTTGAGCGACGGCCAAATCGGTGACGACGCTTTCCAACAGATGACTTCCCAACTTGCCAATCTGGCGATTCCAACCATCTGCGCTTTGAACGGAGATGTATTCGGGGGCGGGGTTGAACTTGCTGTCAGTTGTGATTTTCGCATTGGCATTGAAGGCTGTCGCATGCGGGTACCGGCTGCCGCCATTGGTCTGTGCTATCCACTGTCGGGCATTAACCGCTTTGTCGAGTGCCTGGGGGTGAACCTGACCAAACGGATTCTGGTCGCCTCTGAGGAGTTCACCGCATCAACTTTGCTCGAGATCGGTTTCCTGGACCATTTGGTATCGCCGCAGAACCTGGATAACTTTGCGAATAATTTTGCCCAGCACATTGCTGGTCTCGCGCCACTGGCGGTTAAATCGATGAAAAGTATTCTGCGGCAAGCTGCTGCCGGTGCCATCGACCCAAAGTTTGCCGGAGGATTATCAGCTTTGTGCCTTGAATCACGCGACCTGCGAGAGGGTTTCGCAGCCAAGCGTGAAAAACGTAGCCCCCATTTCGAGGGCCGGTGAAGGCATTAGTTTTTTGGGGCCAAAGGTCCATGGCAATTAAGCTGTCGATCCACAGCCATCCATGGCAAGCCGAGTTTTTCCAGCCATTTTATTCCTGTGGCTTCGGTTTTCAATCGCGCTACAGTGGCCGCACTGCAGGCGGTAAGGCAATTATCCGCAATAATAGCAACACTGAGTAAACCTGGGATAGGCTGGCCATCCACCGGACTCAAAGCACGCCCGAAGAGTTCTCCTTCATGCACCACTGTGTGCTCGAAGTCGCCGCGAATGGCTAAACCTTTGTGGTTCATTTTAATTCGAACAATCGCGGCCCGAGAACCTTTCGGCACGCGCACACCGACCAGCCAATTGGCCCCGTCTGGTTGTTTGCCGATGGTGGCTACTTCCTGGTCCAACTCGAGAAACGCGTTGTTTACAGCATTTTGCAGCAAAAGTTTGCGTATCGTATCCAGGGCGTAGGGACGAACACAGCTGTTTAAATCAACAAGCATTCCCTTTGCTGCCATGCGTGCGCCTGAATCTGTGATCTCGATATTGCTCCAACCCACCAGCTTGAGCATACCCTCTAGCTGGCTATGGGAAGCGAGTAAGTTGCCACTGTTGTTATAGCAGTTGTGTAGAACCCGCGTGGTAGGGTCAAAGATATGTTTACTCTCGTGCCAAAGCGCATCAACATACTGAAATAAACTTCGTGCTTCCGCGTCAAGCGGTACAAAGCTACCCGTTCCCGCAGACTGATTTATTTGGCTGGTAATACTGTCGTGCAGATAAGAGCTAAATTTATTTTCTAGTCTCTTTAGTTCGTTCTGGCATAGATTGAGAAGGTCTGCGCCTCGACCATCTCCATTGTCGACAATAAGGTGGCACGCCCTACCGAATACATGCAGTCGAATTTCGCTTTTGTCCACTATCCCCTACCAGAAGCATTATTATTTAAGACATGGTTAAGTATGCCATCACTCCCGTGTCGGGAATTGATGTAGCCACAGCGACCGACAATGTACCACTGCAGCCGGCAGGCTGACTAGGTGAGACCCACTTTCGTGTCCAGGTAGTTCGATTCATTTGGATTGGGGAGTGTGATGTAAATTGTCGTGCCGCTGGTGTCCGAACACTGTAATGTGCCACCCAGTTTCGTCACGATCGACAGTACGATGGAAATTCCGGAACTCTCAAGAGCCAGGTTTTCGATAGAATCGGGAAGCCCAATACCACTATCGCGGACAGAAAGTTCAAAGTTGCTTGCTGTGGACTCATTGGTTGTATTGAGTATCAATTTCAAGTGGATATAGTTTGCAGGCGAACGCAAATCAAAGGCATATTGCATGCAGTTTTGCAATAGTTCGTAGATCACCATGGAAAGTGGTGTTGCCAACTGCGTCGGAAGTAATACTGATGTAATTTCATTGATCGTGATGATTGTTTCCGGCCTGACAGACGATCTTTGAAGTAATACCGGGATTATGTCTTCAGTGTATTTGTGAAGATTCGCAACAGACTCCCCTGCCTGGTAGTACAGGCTATCCTCAAGTATAGACAGGGCAGCTATCCGCTTCACACTGCTCTCCGCTAGTTCACGTATTTCATTCTCTGACTGGCCGCCACTTCGATGAGATATACAATCACTTACTAAGCCTAACGTCGTTCGTGTATGCTCAAAAGATGAATGAATGAGTTCGTCCTGAAGTTCCAGTTGCTCCTGCATGTCGTCGTCCGCTCTGTTTGCGGCTTCGAACATCTGTGTGGCCAATTGGGCTGACTTCCTGTCAATGGCATAGCTGTGATAAATCCGATGCGCGACCCACACGAGGAAGATAAATGCCATGCCATATATAGAATATGCCCACCATGTAAACCAGGGAGGCGGTACAACATGAACTGCAAGAGAAATTCCTTCGCGATTCCAGATGCCTGCGGAATTTGCGCCCTGTACGCGGAGAACGTAATTCCCTGCGGGTAAATTAGTGTAAGTTGCGGTATTTCTCTTGCCATTTTCAATCCAGTCCGGGTCGAAATTTTCAAGCTTGTAGCGATATTGATTTCTTTCCGGAAAAATGAAATCGAGTACACTGAATTGAAATGTAACGAAGTGGTCCCTATGGGTTAGTTGAAGAGACTCCAGTTCATTAACATCCCCTAAGTTTCTCTCGTCTAATCGGGGAAGTTTGATACTTGTCAACCTCATTGGTGACGACGAAGTGTCAATACTAACCTCATTTGGATCAAACCTGTTGTATCCATTAACTCCGCCAAAGTAAATCAATCCTTTCCTACTGGTGAATGACGCTCCCAAAGCAAAATCGTTGCCCTGCAAGCCGTCAGCGGTTGTGAATCGCTTTATCAAGTGACCCTTTGAATCTAATTTAACTATTCCATTTTGAGTTGAACACCACAGATTTCCCTTTGAATCCAGTTCAATTGCGTAGATTATTGATGTGGTGAGATCACTACCTTGTGCTTGCTGCAATGAATACACATCGCCAATTTGGTTTTCTCGGGACCAAATAAACAAGCCGTGATCTTTTGTTCCTATCAAAATGTCGCCGTTATTCGCTTGCGCCATGGAATAGATAAAAGGTCTTTTTCCTCCCAAACGGAATTTAAATTCAATGAGTCTAAACTGGTCGGATTGACGATCATGTTGGTAGATTCGATTTTCGGAGACGGCAAGAAGACCGGTCGTTGATTGGAATAGCAATGTTATGGTTTTTTCGGGCAAGGTCTGGTTCTCGTAATAGGAATATGTATTCTCTGCGGTGATACGAAATAGACCATTCTCATATGTTGCTATCCACACTCCTTCACTATCGTTACCGGCGGATATCTTTGTTATCGCCATCTTGTCGGCATTGTTCAAATCAGGTGTATGGTAATTGCTAGTCACAACATCCACTATCCTCACGCCACTTTGAAAAAAACCTAACCATAATTCATTGTCTGTATTTGCTATCGTCGCTACTCCTTGACTGCCCAAAACAGATGAATCAGATTTGATATTATAGTTAAACCTAGAGTGAGCGCGTGTATCATCATCATAGATATAGAGCCCCGAGTATGTGCCAATCCAGACGCGGCCCAGGCCGTCCTCTTCAAACGCTTGAACAGAATTGGCAACGCTGCTATTTCTTGAGTTAAATAACTCAAACGGAGCGAAGGACAAAATGTCTAAACCATCGATTGTTCCAATCCATATGTATTTTCCATCTCTGAACAGGCTATAAACGTCTGGATTCGAAATTCCATCCCCTGTGTCGCCCAAATTCTGCATCAAAGAGAGGTGATTGTCAGATGCGAACAATCCCCGATCTGTAGCAATTATAAGCATCGTTCCATACATTTCGAAATCTGAAATATAGTTAGGGAACCTCTGATTAATTCGCAGAGTATGTCAAAATGAGGACAGTGTCATCGGGGACTTGGATCATGCGACAGCAATCACTTGAAGCAACGGGTTTTGAACGGTTCCGAAAGAGGACGAGGAAGGAGATGTTCCTCGA
>JANPDE010000473.1:0-17728 GCA_031431315.1 Haliea sp. | reverse complement strand
CATTCTCAAGATTGTGTGGTATTTTTAACGGCTTTCGCCCGGCTTCACAAGCAATTGATATTATTGGAATTTGGGTAGTTTTACTGCCTGCTGCGACATGACTAGATTACCCCGGATTGTATTGATTGGCCTGTGCCTGACGCTGGTGGGCGTCAGTTGGTCCGCCGATAACGCGTTGCCACAACTGCCCAACTGGCAGGTCCTGGAGTTTGAGGAAAAAGCGTTCTGGGCCACGGCGCGATCCCGCCTGGAAATTCTCCCCGTACCCGACGACAAGAAACTTTGGGAACTCACTGTACTGAGCTCTGTTGTCGACAACTCGGAGCAGATTGTAGTGCGTTTCGATCCCGCTTCCGGCCGGACGGTCAGCCGCTCACGACTGAGTCGGGGCAAGGAGCAGCGCTTCAAGTCGTGGACGTATGAGGCCGACTCCATCGTGCGCGAGCGCCGCAACCCCGGCCCTGACAACAGCGTGCCGCCCAAGGAGTGGCCGGTCTCCAATAGCGGGCAAGTGCCCTATCCGGCCGCTGCCAAAGACACCACGCTGACTGAACCCTACCTGCTCATTCTGCTCGCGCAGCGGCTGCAGGCACAAGGGACGGACAAGTCCATGGACGTGATTGTGCAAACGGATTTGAATTTCTACCGCGTGCGCATGACCAGCGGCAATGGCATACCGATCGACAGGGACTATACCGTCACCGGGCAAGACAGTGTCAGAGGCCGGCATGAAACCCTGGCAGTCGCGCTGCAGGTGACTCCGGAGGGCGCGCTCGCGGAAGACACGGATTTCAGCCTGCTCGGTTTGCAGGGCGAGATCATTTTGTTTTTCGACCGCAATTCCGGCCTGCCGCTGCAGATACGCGGCGTCGCGCCGCGCATCGGTCCGACCGCCATCAATCTCAAATCCGTCACCATGAGGGATTCCCGGCAGTGAGTGTACCGGCTGGTCCGGTGGGCTTGATCAGTAATCCCGACAGTGGCCACAACCGTGAGCAGTTTCAAGACATTCGCTTGCGCATCGCGCAAAGACCGGGCATTCACCACCGCATTACCCATAGCCCCGCCGATATCGTGCCGGCGTTGCGGGAGCTTGCGGCACTGAACATTGCAGTACTGGCGATCAACGGCGGAGATGGCACAGTATCAGCCATCCTGGGTGAGCTACTGGAGTCAAAGTTGTTCGCCCGACCGCCGTTGATAGCCCTGCTGCCCGGTGGCACCGCCAACATGAACGCCGGGGACATGGGTGTGCGTGGTTCTTTGCGCCGGGCGGTGGACAGCTTTTGCCGCTGGTGTGAGGGCGAGCGCAAGATAACGGGAAAAGTGGTGCAACGCGCGATGTTGCGTGTAATTATCGACAACACTCATCTTCCCCGCTACGGGATGTTTCTCGGTAGTGGCGCCGTCGTTCATGGAGCCGAGTACGCCCACAAGGAAATCCACTCGCGGGGGCTACGCGACGATTTCAGCCTCGCGTTGGGCACCGTGCGCACTGTGTGGGGAGTCCTGCGTGACGATCCTATGTTCAATCGGCATGTGTCCATCACCCTCTTCCTGGATGACAGCGCGCCGGTCCAATACGATACCCTCATACTCGCGATAAGTACCCTGCAACGCCTGGCCTTTGGCATGCGCCCCTTCTGGGCCACAGGGCCGGGCGCCATCCGCATCACCCTCATGGAACAAGGCTGCACGCGCTTTGCCCGCACCTTTCTCTCCATTGTGCGCGGCCGACCTAACCGCAACGCGATACCCGCCAGTGGTTATCAGAGCTACAACGCCAACCGGATCAGGCTGGTGATGGAGGGCAAGATCAATCTGGATGGAGAATTGCTGGAGGTCGCGGGCGCAGTGAATATCAGCGCCAGTGAGCCCCTTGAGTTCCTGCGACTGTGAACTCCTACCCGACTGTAGCCGGCCCCGATGCGGCTGCGGATCCCACACTGGCTGCGCTGCTGGCGCAGCTCGAGGCGCGCTTTCACGGGGCCATCGGTTGCACCCTGGTGTACGGTTCCTGCCTGCGCAGCGGCGATATTTACGATGGACTGCTGGACCTGTATGTGATTTGTGACCATTACCGCGCCGCCTATCGCCGCCCGCTGCTCTGCGCGGTTAACTGGCTGCTGCCGCCTAACGTGTTCTACGCCGAACAGCCGCCAGCGGCCGGGAGCGTGGCGGGCAAAACGCTGCGTAGCAAGGTCACGGTGATCTCGTTGCGCGATTTCCAGCACGGGTGCTCGCCGCTGTGGTTTGAATCCTATATCTGGGGTCGCTTCGCACAGCCGACGCGCATCCTGTATGCCCGCGACGAGCCGCTACGGGCACAAGTGGAAGCCGCCCTCACCCGCGCGGCCCACACACTACTGTGCAACGCCCTCCCGGCGCTGCCTGCGGAGGGTAGCCTCACCGCACTGTGGGAGCAGGCCCTGGGCCTTAGCTACGCCACCGAACTACGCACCGAACGCAGTGGCCGGGCGCAGGAACTGGCGCACTCCTCCCGCGATTTCTACACCGCACTAACGCAGCAGCACGCCGCACAACTTGGATTCCCTTTTGCGCTGTACGAGCGGGATGGGGCTTGGTTTTACCGATGCCAGATAGGCAACTTCAAGCGCCGGAGTGCGACACTGGCCTGGGCGCTGCGCCGCATGCAGGGCAAGCTACTCTCTGTCGTGCGACTGGTTAAGGCCCTGTTTACGTTTGCCGGGGGACTGGATTACATCGCGTGGAAGCTGGAGCGCCATTCAGGCACCAAAATCGTCATTCCGGACCGAGTCAGGCGTGCGCCGCTGATCCATCTATGGGGCTTCTTCTGGGGCTTGTATCGCCGCGGGATATTCAAATAATACCAACTTCCAGAGCCTGCCGGACAAGGTGGGCGCCGGGCCACATTGGAGCTCGTACTACGTACTATTCACGCCCAAAGGCGAGCCGTGAAAATGGCAAAAAAGGGCGCTATCCTTTATAGTTCCAGCCCGAAGAAAGCCACTGTGCGGCGGCCCTGCAACCTCATGAAAGCCTGTGTATTTATCCAGACCAACCACAAGCAAATCACCGGCGCCATCGTCGCCGAGCACGCGCTGCGCCGCTACTCCAGCAACAACGACAAGTTTGATGTCCAGATTATGGACACCCGCGACTACCCCTTTTTCGCCGACCGCGAAGGTCAGGAATACCTGCGCGATGGCGTCAAGCGCAACTGGATGAACAACGATCTGCAGTCCTTTACCCCAACCCGTTTCATGCCCCCGAAATTAATGGGCTACGAGGGCCGCGCGGTGGTGATTGACCCCGATATTTTCGCGGTCGCCGACATCTGGGAACTGCTCAGCCGCGACATGCACGGCAAAGCCATCATGTGCCGCATGCGCTCTGGCCCCAAGGGCCTGGTCGACAAGTGTATGGCCAGCAGTGTCATGCTGCTGGATTGCGCCAAACTCACGCACTGGGACGCGCATAAAAAATTCGAGGCAATGTTCGATTTCACCCAGGACTACCAGCCCTGGATCTGCCTCAAGGAAGAAAACCGCGACTCCATCGATTTTTTTGAGGCCGAGTGGAACGACTTCGACAAATTCACGCTTCAAACCAAGATGCTGCACACCACGCGGCGCAAGACCCAACCCTGGAAAACCGGACTGCCCACCGACTGGCGTCCTGCGGAGCGTTTCCGCCTGTTCCCGCCTGCGGCCTGGGTGATGCGCGCGCGCCGCAAACTGTTTGGCGAGTACGCCTTTTTGGGCAACTACAAGCAGCACCCCGACCGCAACCAGGAAGTGTTCTTCTTCGGGCTACTCAAGGAGTGCTTGCAGGAGGACAAAATCACTGAGGACTTCCTGCGCGCGGAAATGGCCCAGAATCATGTGCGCCACGACGCACTGGACATTTTAGCCAAAACACCGGACCTGCCCACCGCGCCGCTGCACCCGCTCAGCGCGGTGTCACAAGCCGCCTAACCCTGATTCCCGGTATCTCTCCATTTCAGTCTATGAATAAAATCCAAAAAATTGCACTTTTATACTTACTTGTCGTGATAGTGCTTGTATACGGATATGCCGTAGGTCGGTTTAAAATATTTCCATACAACTTTGTTGAAAATTACGTACAGGACTACCAGACGTTCGCCGCAGGAGATGTACTGGAGAAAAAATCATCTGCCCTCGGCAAGCTGCAAAACGATTTGGGATTTTCTTTTCGTCGCTGGGACTACATTTATCCAAAGCGCGCCCTAGACGGTGCAGTAGCGGTTGAGCACCCCCAATTGAGTAAACGCAATGAAATGCCGCGGCTATACGTTGACGAAAATCACCGTGATGGATATCGAGTTATCCTGGGTGCATTCGATTTTCAGAAGTCCTTCTGGGGCGGAATTTTGATAAATTCTGAGGGTAAAGTTGTTCACGTTTGGAACCTGTCGACAAAACACTTGCCCGCCGAGTTCAAACAGGACCAGCGAAAAAATCTCTATGGTTTGCACGTATTTCCCGACGGATCCATTATTTTCAGTATGCAAGAGCACAGTGGCGGCCTCGTAAAAGTCGATGCTTGTAGTAATGTCGTCTGGAATCTTGAAGGCCAGTTCCATCACACAGTATCGCCGGATGATATGGGCTACTTCTGGAGCTTTAAGGGAGAGTCCAAGACGTTTGAGCAGGATATGGTCAAGGTCTCCATAGAGACAGGCAAAATTGTCGATGAAATACACACGGCCGACGTGCGCAGCGCAAATCCGGATTTGCACCTATGGAAGCTGTCGGTGCTTGGGAATACTGAAATCGGCCATATGAGCCACGGCAACGATATCCAACCGCTAACACCCTCTATGGCAGCCAACTTCCCCGGCTTTGAAGTGGGTGATCTTGTTATCAGCTACGCGTCCACGAACTTGATTTTCATTTTGGATCCGAAGACGCTGAAAGTGAAATGGTGGCGAGTAGGGATTAGTGATTTCCAGCACGATCCGAACTGGGAGCCAGACGGTAAAATAGCGATTTTTAGTAATAATCAACGTTCTGACAATCATTTTTCCGATATTGTAACTGTAGACCCTGAGACCATGGAGCACCGCATTGTGGTCGACGGCTCCAAATTGGATTTCTATTCTCCCGCTAACGGACGCCATCAGTTGACTGACTTTGGCACGCGCAATGTTACGAGCTCCCAACAGGGGTGGGCCTTCGAAGTTGATCGTTCAGGTAAGATTGTTTCTTCATTTGTAAATGTTATCGATTCGGCCGAGGGGCGTGCGCTGCATCTTTCCGAATCTTTGCGTTTCAAAGAGGATTATTTCGACACAGAATTCTGGAAAAAATGCAGCAACTAGCTTATGTTGTCACTTGATAGTTGTTCATTCACCGGGGTAACCATGTACTTGATTAGGAAATTCGTCTTACTGGAATTTTTCTGCCTGGTGCTGCTGCCTGGCCAGGCTTTCGCTTATATAGGCCCTGGCTTGGGGGCGGGCACCCTTGGCGTGGTATTCGGGCTTCTGGGTTCTATACTTCTCGCCCTGTTCGCGTTTTTCTGGTATCCCATAAAGCGAATGATTTTTCGTAAACGCGTTGAAAGCGAGGATGACATTGAGGATGGCGATTCTCCCGCACTTGAAGCTAAACCCCATCTCGCAGAGAACTCAAAAAATCCATGACGTATCTGGCCCTGTGCCTACTGTGTATTTTGACTGTCGAACTCTTTTTGTTTTTCCCCATCCTGAAGCCAATTGTCAGCCTGGCAGAGGTTAGCCAGAAATCGCTCAGAGTATTGTCTTCTACACGGATATCTGACCACTGGAAAGAAAAGGCGTTGAAGTATTACGCTCGGGATATGGCGCGGTATTCGCTTACGACCGCATTTTGGCTCGTTCTCCTGTTTGTTGTTGTTGCTGTGAGTGCCTATCTGCTCGATATGCTGATGGGTAAAAATACTTCCGTTATAGAATTCGCGATGAGTCTTGAGGGAATATTTTTAGCGACTCTCATTGCGCTGATCTATCTCTACCTACGGAGGCGAATTGTCTCGGCCTGACTACAACTTTCTCTCACGTACATTGCATCGGATCGCGTTGGGGACGCCGTTTATAGGCCAGGCGTCTCTGGATCTGGAAGAAATGCTCGCGGTGAGAGGACCCGCACCTGAAATCATTCAGCCCGTGTTTATTTCCGGTCTGGCGCGTTCCGGCAGTTCTATACTTCTTGGTTCCCTGTACCAGAGTCAACAATTTCGTTCATTGACATACAGAGATATGCCCTTCGTATTGATGAGCGGAGTGTGGAGAAAGTTATCATATGCGTTTAAAACACAACGGGAGGCAACTGAGCGTGCCCATGCCGACCGTTTGATGGTGGATTACGACAGTCCTGAGGCATTTGAAGAAATTTTCTGGCAAACATTTTGTGGTGAACTGTACATATTGAAAGATCGTCTTATTCCTCACGGGGCTACTAAGGCCATCCGCACGAACTTCAGAAAATTTGTAGGTCATGTAGTCAATAGCCGGGAAAAAGAGAGTCGCTCACGCTATTTGTCAAAGAATAACAACAACCTGTTGCGACTTCCGACTATAAAGAAGGTTTTTCCTGACGCCCTAATTCTTATTCCCTTCCGGGAACCCCTGCAGCACGCTCTCTCTCTGTTGCGCCAACATGAACTGTTTTTACAGCTTCACAGCAAAGACAAGTTCTCACTCGACTATATGAATTGGCTTGGTCACTATGAATTTGGACTGGGACATAAGCACTATATTTACTGCGAGGAGAGCCGATTAACAACGATGGATAGCAACCATATTGATTACTGGCTGCAGTGCTGGCTTGAAACCTATCAATTCGCCCTCCATACATCGCCTGCGGATGCTATCTTTCTGGGCTACGAGCAATTATGTGAGGGTTCGGACGAAGAGTTTACTAAACTTTTTAGCGCATTGAATCTTGCTTCCGATCCATCTGTAGCCGCTTCGTACTACGCAAAAGCTGAAGCTCGTCCCGTCGAGGGGTACAATGCTGATCTATACGAGGCGTGCAAGCAGCTACACTCGACTTTACAGGACAGACACGGCAGGGTGCTGATGAGCGGCTGTACTTAACAAATTTGATAATACCCAACGATTTCTTTTACCTCTACAACGAGTTTGGGCTCTTCCCGGGCGAGGAATCGCTCCCCACTTATCCATCGGAAGGTACTTTTGAAGAGTGGACTGCAGGGGGCGAAGGCGGCTTTGAACCTCCCCCCGATGACGATCCACCGCAGGTACCAGTGCCCGCCCCGCTCGGGATGATTATATTAGGCCTTGTTTTGCTGGGTGCCTCACGCAAAGCCCAGGCCGGCTGACAAAAATCAACTAAGCCACCATTACTGAAAGCCTGCTCCAGAGCAGGCTTTCGCGTTTTTGGGGTAAGTTCCTTAGAGGTTACCCGTTCCCGTCCGGATTGCGAGATAGTCGATTTGCACTGAGTTCGCCGTGGTGACACCCGCGACCCGCTGACTGTCCCTGACACTGATGTACACCGGACCACTCAGCGCAGCGGGAAGGGTAAATGTCTTGGCCCCCGAGCTCGAGGCGGTCACCGAGAACATATCGACCCAGGCAGCCTTGTTGGCCGCAAGAGTCGTGTTGACAGTCGAATACGCGAAAGTGAATGACTGCTGCGTCGCGGTGGTGGCGACGTTCGCGTTTAGCGTAACTGACTGTCCGGGCTGCACCATGACTGTCCAGTAGTGTTCCAGGTAACTGTAACGCTGCCTTTTGGAGCCGGCAGACGTAACTTCGGAAATAGTTTCCTTTGATCCGTCCAAACTCCATGTAGTTTGGTATGTGCCGCTGATTTTTCCGCCGCCGCTGACCTCGGACGAGGCTATTTGGTCGATGTAGGGCGGAGTTGGGTTCGTGGCGGCACTAGCCACATTACTGAAGCTTGAATTACCGCTGCTGTTCCACGCCCTCACTCTGTAGCTGTACAAGGTATTGGCTTGTAGTGTTGTATCGGCGTAGCTGGTGCTGTTGGTGGGCAGAGACCCTATCTGAGTGAAATTCAGGCTGTCATTTGACCGCTCCACAAGAAAGCCCGACTCACTTCCAGACAAGTCCGACCAATTGATATTGATCTGCGTAGACCCCGCCGCCATACCATTGAGATTGGAAGGAGCCACAGGCGGTGGAGCAGCCACCTGCCTGAAAGCCGCAACGGTTGGAGCCGTCTGATCGATCGCGACGGCATCCGCCGCGGAACTGGCGTCACCTGTGGGTATGCCAGACACCGGGTTATCGCCTCGGGCAAAAAACTGAATGCGGGGGCAGCCGCCAGGGCAGTCATACGCCATAATTGTCCGAAGCCTGTTCAAGGGATCCTGGTACCCGTAAGCGTAAGGATATATTGCGCTTCCGGTGGCATTTGCATAATCATGATGGGCACCCTGGTTGTGGCCGATTTCATGCGCGAACGAATAGTAGCCGGTAGCACAGCTGTGGTGTACAACACTGAAACCGCTGGATGCGAAGCTCGAAGACAAAGTGGCCATGCGATAAGCTATTCCGCAGGATTGCGGTTCATTCGCAATCAAACTCACCAGATCAGCACGATAGGTATTCCGCAATGCGTGTAACTCATCCATGAAACCGTCAGTGGTTGAACGCAGCCTGCTCAGGTCCGTGCCCATATCACCAGATTCGATGTAGTTAGTCAGTACACTATGCACCAGGTTGAGCCGTGTCGTCATTTTGCTGTTTGTGTAAGCCTGGTTCGCTTCAGCAATCGCCTGGATACTTAGCGCGTCAGCACCCTCGATGCCATACAGCGACTGGATTGCCGGTGTATACACCACCAGTACATCCAGGACAGAGCCACTGGTGTCAGCGGCTACGCTCGCACTTGCAGTTGAATTTGAGGTAGACGAAGTGGTATCGGCGACAGGAATCGCGTCGAGTTCGGGTGCCGGGTCAGTGGGTTTCACCTCGCTCAACACATGGTTGCCGTTAGCGCGCGGCTCAAGTTTGAACAATTTGCCGTGATAGGAAAAGCTTCCGGCAACGGCATTGCCGCTGACGCCAAGCACTACCGTACTTTCTGGTTCGTCGCTGGCATGGCCCACCCAGGAAGAGCGGTCCTTGCCCAGGTCCTGTTGCAATTCCCGAACTGCTTCATATGACACGCCACCAGGCAGGCTGACGAAAAAACGTCCGCTGCGCAGTTGCCCGTAATTTATTTTCACAGCCATCGATTTTCCCGGCATGGCTTGTTCAGGCAACACGGCTTTGGAACTCATTGGTAGACTGGAGAATAGTCCCGGCGGTTCCGGCGTTTTAGCAAGTGCCGATAAAGCCACCAGCGCTAGGAATCCGGCCAGCGCAGACGCGGTTGCAATGCGCAATGACGGTTTTGATGTATTCATCTTCAGTGCCCCTGGGGTTTCGTTCCCTATGAATTTCAATCCAAAATTTCTTCAGCGCAAAGCTGTGGACGTTGAAGAAATCCTACAGGGGCATTTCTATGATGAACTAGAAAAAACTCGAGAAAACCAAAGATTTTGCGCTATATCTTGAAAGTCAACGCGGTTATATCCCACCACGGGAAGGTTTGTCGATTCAGTTGAAACCTTCGTCCTTCAACGAATGCAGGGCAATACTTTTGCCGGAGCCAGAGCGTCCACTGACATTGAACAATCGCACACTCTGGCTCAGACCCTGGCAGTGCAGGCGATTTCGTAAAGGGTGCGGTCATCCCTGCTGGCGCGCAGGCGTTCGCAGATATCCGCCTGACTGATAAGTTGCGCAATATTGGCGAGAATATCAAGGTGTTCCTGGTGCGCTTGCACGGGCACCAGCAACACAAACAACAGATCGACCGGTACATCATCCGGCGCGTCGAAAGGGATCGCTTCTTCCAGCGTCAGCAGGCTGCCCAGCGGTCGTATGCAGTGGCTGATCCGACAATGCGGGATGGCGATGCCCTGGCCCATGCCGGTGCTACCGAGCTTTTCCCGGGTAATAAGGCGATCCAATACCTCGTCGTAGGGTAGCGACTGCTGATCGTCGCAGATAGTCCTGGCGATGGTTTCAAACAGGTGCTTCTTGCTCACCCCCGCAACGCGACACACAGTGCGTTGCGGTGTCAGTATCTGGCTGAGAAAATTCATGGTGGCGCGTCTAGTGCTGGCAAGTGAAAGTTGATTATAAGAAGTATCAACGGGATGTCGATGGTCGTTGGCCGAATCAATCATTCTCGCTCACCCTGGAATCTATACCCAACCCTGGATGCCCCCGCGCCGCTGCACCCACTCAGCGCGGTGTCACAAACCGCCTGACCGCCTGCGCCGTACGCTGTAACTCATCCCTTGCGCTAGAACCGGTTGCCGCTGCGACCGTGGGCGACCGGGAGACGCGCGTTTGCAAGGTCCCTGCCGCCGCGGCAATCATCGCGGGCGCCAGCCATTGCGCTCTGCCGGAGTTCACCAGAGAGTGCTGGATATTGCCGACATCGCGGCGCATGCGACGCGGGGCGATGTGCATCGCCAGACGATGACTGAGGGGCTTGTAGCGATAGTTGTGCCGCAATGACCACCAGCGTCCTGCGCCGTCTCCTACGTCAAATATGTACAGGGGTCGACCTGTGTCTACCGCCTCCCCCAACATGGACATGGACTCACCGGTAACTACAAAGGCATCCGCCAGGGCCAGCAGTCCCCGATAGGGATTGATCTTCCCGCTACCCCAGCGATAGCAAAAATGCGGCGCCTGCAGTTGTGCCTGCAGGGCGTCGCCTGCCAGACGCGGCGTGCGCGGGCTGTCCGTCACCAATAGGGACCCGCCAGCGGCAGCCGCCAGGTCCTGCGCCAGCGCGGCGAGGCGCTGCGCCTTGTTGGGAGTCAACACAAAGCGACCGCTATCGCCGCCAATCAATACCGCCACCCAGGGGCGTGGCAAGTCTGCGAGTTGCACTCGCAACTGCTCGCCGGCACCGCGCAAGTCATCTCCGGCAACACGGTGCAATGGCAGGCTGTTGTGCACGATATTGCCCTGCTCGGGCAAAAAATACTGCGGCGTGGTCACCACCAGATCCCAGGCGGACAGCGGCGCCCAGGGACGGCCGATGTGCACCAGGCGAGTCCTGCCATGGGACTTACGTTGAATCCAGCGCGCCACTGGCTCATTGCGCCGGCCCGCAGTGATCACGATATCCGGCCAAGGGGCCGCCAGCACACTGGAGCGCGACCGGTCGATACCGGCCAGCGTGACACCGCCACCGAGATGACTTAGCAATTCCCAGGGCCGGGCCGAGATGTATTTCTCCTCGTAACCCCAGTCCAGTTCCTCAGCCAGGGCCCGCACCTGGGTATTGTCGCCTGCCTTTTTGCCCAGCAGGCACCAGACTGTGATAGATCCCTCGCCCACGCGTTATCCTCAGAGGCCGAAACGATTGAGGTGCCACCCGCCTCCGCGGTACTCCACTGGCCGGAGGGGCAAGGCATCGTAGAACGTCGGCAGCACGCCCAGCGGCATGTAGTGGCACACGAGGCTCTGCCGCGTGAGCGAATGATCGTCGATCGGGGCACCGCCGTGCATCAGGTCCGCGGACCAGATCAGCACATCGCCCTTGCGCGCCATAAAGTACTGCGTCGAAAGATCCGCGGCCGCGCAGTGATCCAGCGTCGATTGCAGCACCTGCGAGTACGCGGCCATGTCGCCGTTGTGCCCCTTCGATACGCCGGCATTGAGGGTTTCCGGCACGCGATGGCTCCCGGGTACGTACTGGAACGGACCCGCGCCGGCGACCACGTCCTCGAGCGCGATCCAGGCCGCAGCGAGGCTCATCGGCTCCGACAGCGTGAGCGGACCGGTATCGATGTGCAGAATTTCCTCGGAGCCCTTGCGCATCGACATACTCTGGAAGACGGCCGCAGGGCGCTCGTAGATCCGTTCGAGAAAGCGCCGCACCGCCGGCGAAAACACGATCTCGCCGGCCTTCGGGAAGAAGTAGTGCAGGTCGCTCACCTTCGCGACGCGGTCACGCAATGCCATCGACATGGGTACCACCTCGCCCCCCGCGTGCGCGTAGACGTGCCGCGGGGGCTTGTGCCATGCCTGCTCGAAGAACTCGACGTACTCGTCGACGAGCGCGTGAGAGACCGCCTGCGGAAGGATCGCGTAGCCGTGATCGATGTACTGCCGCAGCGCGTCTTCCTCGCCGGACTCCAGGGCGCCGCTCGCGAGCCTGGCGTCAAGGATAGCCGAGGCGTCGTCGCGGTCCACCCACAAGCCGCCAAAAGCGCTCCGGTAGGTGGGCCTCGGGGAAGCATCGTTCATGGTTTCTCTCCTGTCGGAACGGGTCGATCTTACGGGACGTAGCTTACAATTTGCGCATGGACGAATCCACGCCGCCAGCGGAGCATCGCTGCGAAAAATGCCCAAGCCAGGCGTTTGTGGAATAGCGTGCTGGCAGTAAACTATCCCACAGATTCCCCATGAGTAGAAACAGTTTGAAACCGCTGGTCTTTATCCACACCAAGGCACTGGATCTGCCGGGGTCGCCGCGCACCATACGCAATGCCGCGTCCATAGCCGCGCCCACGTGAGCTCTCTGCGGCCCCTCCTTCCCGTCTTGCTCATCATCGGCGCTGTGCTAGCGGTCGGCTATCCGCTGTTAGCCGCAGCACCGGCCTCCGACGACTGGGGCTTCTTCGCGCTGTCTCGTCACATCGGCTCACCTTTGGCGTTCTACATCGCCGATCATTCGTCGAGTTATTTCTATCGACCGCATGTCATGGCGTTTTGGTGGCTGTCGGTGGCTTTGTTCGACACCCGGGCTTATGCGCACTATGCCATCGACCTCGGTTTACATGCGTTAAATGCGCTGATGATCTTCGCTCTTGCACGCAGTGCGGACGTGTCGCGTGCACTGGCGCTCGTACTGGCACTGCTGTTCGCCGTGCACCCGGCGGCGATCGGCACGACATCGTGGTTGGCCGATCGATTTGACCTAACCTGTACTGCGGCGTGTCTGGCGGCGTTATGGTTTTTGGAGCGCCATCTGCGCGGTGGTGGACCCGCCTGGCCGGTATGGCTGATGGCGCTGCTTGCCGCAGGCTGCAAGGAAACGGGCATTCTGTTGGTGCCCGCGGTGATCGCGCGCGTGCTGCTTGAACGCGAGCGACCATGGCGCAAGCGCGCGCTACTGTTGCTGGGCACCGCCGTGCCTTTCATCTTCATGTTGATGGCGCGCACGGTATTGCTGCAACCCGTGGCTGTCACCACCGGCATGCCCACCTGGTTCGACACCATGCTCTCAGGCACCGGCGCCTGGTGGGGCGCATTGCCGAATGCGCTGGTGCCCGGCTGGTCGATGCCGACCGGCCCCGCGTTGCCGGCGTTGGCATTGGCCGCAACGTTGCTGGCGTTACTGGCATGGCGTATCTGGCGCAGGCGCCTGGCGCCGGTCGCCATGGGCCTGACGGTGCTGCTGTTCGCGCCAGCTGCGATTCAAGCACCGGTGGCCGGGTCGATTCTGGCGCAGCCCGGCGCACTCAACATCCCGGTTAATTTCCGCTTCTACTACCTCGCACTCGCCGCCCTAACTGCATTGCTGGCGATGGTGCTGAGTGCTCGCGAGTGGCGCAGTGCTCGCCCGCAAGCACACTGTCGACCGCTATTGTTGGCCGCGTGCTCGGTGCTCACCGTGATTAGCGCCATCGCGGCCCACAAGCAGGCCCAAGCATGGGCGACGAACTCGCACAACAGCGAGTACACCTTCGCAGTCGAGGCTGCACGCGTGCTGGGCGCGCAAACGAGTCTCGACCCGGGATGCCACATCTATCTGCTCGGCAGCGCGACGCAGGCACCGAATTTCTTCGGCGTCGCCGACGCCTCCGTCAAGGCGCTGTTGCCGCCAGGATCGGCGGCTCTGCAGTGCGTGATCATGAGCGAGCGTGCACCGTGGTTCCAGTATGTGCGTGCACCGGCTTGCGTAGACCAAACCTGGCTGCCGTTGGCGCCGCGCGAGGTGGCAGGAACCACGCTGCTCACACGTCCGCTAGGCGCGTTGTGCGTGCATTTCCTCACGCCACCCGCGCAAGCCGAGGCCTTGGCCGATCCGCGTGCGCGGTTCTTCGCATTCGATTCGCAAGGACAATTGCACGCGGTCCAACGCGATGCCGCAGCGCACGCCTGGATTGCCCCCTGACTCGATACATCGTCATGATTCTGCCCCGCTATAGCGGTATGCAGCGAGCCGCCGACCTGGCATCGCTCCAAAAAATGCCAAAGCCAGCCGTTTGTGGAATAGCGTGCTGGCAGTAAACTATCCCATAGATTACGCATGAGTAGAAACAGTTTGAAACCGACGGTCTTTATACATACCAACCACAAGCAGATGCTAGGTGCCCTGGTGAGTCGCTACTCATTGCGCAAGCACTCTGCACACGCGGATAAGTTCGACGTGCAATTTGTCGAAGTGAAGAACTACCCCTGCATGTTGGCACGCGAGGGACAGCTTTTCCGCCGTGACGGAGAAATGCGCCCCTGGGTCAATGACGATCTACAATCGTTCACGCCGCTGCGCTTTACACCGCCGGAACTCATGCACTTCGAGGGTCGGGCGGTCATCATGGACCCGGACATTTTCGCCATCGGCGACATCTGGGAGCTGCTGCAGCGCGATATGGCAGGAGCGGCGCTGATGTGCCGCCCCAAATCCGGACGCAAGGGCCGCAAGGGTGCGTTTGCCAGCAGCGTGATGCTGCTGGATTGTGCCAAGCTCCGGCACTGGCAGTTTGAACGCGATTTCGCGGAGATGTTTGAGCCGGTGAAAAGGGATTACATGGACTGGGTTTCGCTCAAGCTGGAAAATCCGGCGACGATTGGCGTATTTGAAAACCACTGGAACGATTTCGATAACCTGACCGCTGACACCAAACTGCTACACAACACCAAGCGGAATACCCAACCGTGGAAAACGGGCCTCAAGATCGACTATCGTCCCGCCGACACCTTTCAGTTGTTCCCCCCCAGGCACTGGCTGCGCCGGGGTCGCCGCGCCCTGTTTGGCGACTACAAATTTGCCGGCACGTACGACGCCCACCCCGACCCAAGACAGGAATCGTTCTTTTTCGGATTGGTGCGCGAAGCACTGGAAGATGGCGAGTTCACCGAGGCAATGCTGCGTGACGAAATTGCGCAGGGACATTTGCGTCCGGACGCATTGAAACTAGTTGGCATTTGACCTCATGCTTCATGCACGTCCAACAGGTTACATGGCCTGGGCGCGAATATCTTAGCCTTCTGAGCGAACAGGCCTGTTTCACTCACGGACGATGATCCGCGAAATGAATTTGAAATCCCCAACCAGTGCGGATAGCGGATCAGAGTAGCCGTAGGCAAATTCCGCCTAGTGATAGTTGAACAAGGGGGCCAGCGTCTCCTCCAGGCGCCGATCGATCGCCGCCACTTCCTCATCGGTAAAGTAATCGCGATAACCGCCCACCTTCGCGCGCCGCACTTTGTAGCTGTCGGGATTGTCCTTGTCCCTGGGCATCATGCGCCCGCCCGCCAGGCGAAACTGCTGCGCGCTTTCCATCTGTTTCATATTTTCATAGGAGGAATAATCCACCGCCGCGTCGAGCTGCGCATCGGTGGCATGCACGCGCATGAAGTCGAGCAGGCGCCGAAATTCCTCGCGCGGCCGGGCGCGCAGATCCTCGTAGCGCAGCAGGTGGAAATTCTCCATCCTGCTTACCTCTTCCGCCCAGAGATTCAGATAGTCCGTGACCGCTCGCATACTGCCACCGTTGTCGCGCATGACAAAATCGAACAGGCAAATCTCACTGCCCTGGGGCGGGTAATTGTTGATCGTCACTTTGGTGGGTTTGATGCGAAATTTCCATTGGAAAAATTGTGACACCGCGACATCGCGCGGATCGCGGGCCAGCAGGATCACACGCTTGTCGTAAAACGGCATTTTGCTGCGCGTATCTCCAGTGAAGTCCTTGATGTAGTTGTCGTGGGTAAAAAATATTTTTGGTACAGAGTTATTGAGATTGTGGAAGTTATCAAAACCCAGGACAGCGTTCTTGGGTAGCTGGTACATCACTCGAAACAGGTGGGACATCATCACCCGCAGCCAGGTACGCCCGCTCTTGCCAAAAGAGACCACCACGATGTCTGCCTGTTGCAATTTTTCGAACTGTTCCTCGCCACGCAGTTGTCGTTCAGCGATCAGAATCTGTGCCTCCGGCTGGCCGCGCATACGCCAGTGCAATAGACGGCGCGCAAGTTTCTTGCGGCCCGTCTGCCAGCCCTGGCGTAAATTCTGCATGGCCAGCTTCATGCCGGTTGGCCCCCGTAGCCGAACACCGGGTCCAACCGCGCCACCATCTGCTCAAGTTGCCGGCACTGTGCTTCGCTGAAATAGTCGCGGTAACCTCCTACTTTGGCCTTGCGTGTCTTGTAGGAGTCGGGGTTGTCGTGGTCACCGGGCTTGACCCTGGCACCGCTGCCTTTGAAAAATTTATCCTGTTCCATTTTCTTCATGTTGTCGAGCGCCGCGAATTCCACCGCTTCCTGCACCTGTGCCACGGTCACCGCAGTGCCGGTAAAGGCAAGGATCTTCGCCAGCACCGCCGCGGGCTCCTTGCGCATATCCTCATAGCGAACGACCAGGACATCGCGCAACTCGGGTATGGCCTGTGCCCAACCGTTGAAATAGTCAATAATACGCGGCACACCCGCTTCTTCATCAAGCACAAAATCCCAGATATCGATGTTCGCGCCGTGCGGTGGATAATCATTGATGAACTTCTTGTTAGGACGCATGCGAAACTGCCACTGGAAAAACTGCGACACCGCGACGTCACGCGGGTCGCGCACCAGCAACACAATACGTTTGCCCTTAAAGTGGCTCTTGGAATGCTCATTACCGGTGTAATCACGCAGGTAGTTGTTGTGCGTAAAGAATACGGCGGGCAACTGCCGATCAATGCGCCGGAGGTTGTCAAAATCCAGTAACGTACTGGCGGCCAGATTGCCCTTGAGTTGGTAAGCCCGGGACAACATTACCCGCAACCAGGTTCTGCCGGATTTTCCCCAACTCATCAGTACCCAGTCACTGCGCTGCAGCTTTTTGTATTCCTCGCGACCGCGCAGCCAGCGTTCTATCTGCTTGCGGCGAGCAGCCGGTAACCAGAAACAAAGTAGCATAATGAGTTGGCGTAGCACGACGCGTGCCTGATCGGCCATGTGCAGGACCATCCTCGATAACAGCTTGAAAAGGCGGCAAATGTTACCGCAAAACCCGCGCTCTCGCACTACGGGGGCAAGCCTTGATTTACCGCACTATTAACATCCTGCGCCGCTGCGCTGCCTTGCCGGGCTTGCGAAGGCCGTAATAAAATACGTCGATGCCACTGATCAATATCAATGCCCTACGCGCCGCGCAGTTACAAACGGACCCGTACGACTTTCTGGTGGTGCCGGGTTTTCTTGACGTCGACGCACTGGCACGGGTCAACCGGGATTATCCCGAGATAGACTCCGCCGCCAACCACGACCTGGAAAACCTTAGCTATGGCGCTGCCTTCGAGGCACTCATGGAGGAATTGCGCGGTCCGACCATGGCGCGCGTACTGGGCGAAAAGTTTGATATGGAGCTGGCCTCCCTACCCACCACGGTCACGGTGCGCAAATTCTGTGAGCGCAGCGATGGCAATATCCACACCGACCACAAGAGCAAGGTTATCACTGTGC
>JANPDE010000472.1:0-33408 GCA_031431315.1 Haliea sp. | reverse complement strand
CCGCTGCGAAACCGACAGTAAAAGGACGATATTCGCTAGTCGCCACTGCGGTAACAATATCGGGAGTGCGCTCCAGTTGCAGTGTTAACTCCTGCGACGCTTTCTTTATTTTCTGCGTCTCGATTTTCGCCGGGCGGTAATCGACCACGGCGGCGCAGGCGATAAAAATATCGCATTGTGGCAACAGCGTGAGGCATTGCTCCAGCATTTGCTCGGCGCTGTGCACCCCAAAAAATTGTATATGATCCGGTGGCGCGAGATTGACCGGACCGCTGACCAGGGTTGTTATCGCACCTGCGTCAACAGCGGCCTGCGCCAGTGCGTAGCCCATTTTTCCCGAACTGTGGTTGCTGATGAAACGCACCGGATCCAGGGCCTCCCGGGTGGGACCAGCGGTGATGACGACGCGCTTACCTGCCAATTGGCCATTCGCAAACAGACCGGCCGTAGCGAGCGCAATCTCCGACGGCTCTGCCATCCGTCCCGGGCCGACATCGCCACAAGCCTGTTGTCCCGCCGCTGGGCCTACGATCCGGGCGCCTCGTTTGACCAGGGTATCGACATTGGCCGAAGTGGCGGCATCCCTCCACATCTGCTGGTTCATGGCTGGTGCCAGCAGCAGCGGCGCGGCGGTGGCCAGCGCCACGGTAGTGAGCAGGTCATCGGCTCGCCCGGCGCTTAGTCGCGCGATCAGGTCGGCGGTGGCTGGCGCGATCAGCAGCACATCAGCCCAACGCGCCAGCTCAATGTGCCCCATGCCGAGTTCAGCGCGCTCATCCAGCAATTCAGTGTGCACTGGATTGCCGGAGAGCGCTTGCAGTGTCAGCGGCGTGATGAACTCCCGGGCGCCGTGGGTCATGATCACACGCACACTGGCACCGCGTTCCTGCAGTTGCCTGATCAACTCCGCTGACTTATAGGCCGCTATACCACCACTGACACCGAGCAGAACATTGCGATTGAAAAGATGTGCCATTTGCTCGCTCAAACGGGGATGATAGTCGAGGAGGAAAGATACCATTGTGACGCGGTGATTGACACTGCGTCGGCGCGGAGCTCAGGGAGGAGCGCTGCTATGAATATTGCCCGTTGGATGCCAGGCGAAGGACCGCGGGACAAGCTGCTGGAGCGTGGTACGGCAGCGCTGTCGGATACTGAGCTACTCGCGGTGTTACTGCACACCGGCTACAGGAACTGTAGCGCGCTGGATATGGCTCGCACACTGCTTAATGAGTTTGGCGGCATCCGTGGACTGATGCGAGCCGGGCAAGGCAGTCTGCTGGATTGCCCGGGCGTCGGGCCGGCAAAATATGCCCGCCTGCGCGCGGCGCTGGAACTGGCGCGGCGCCACGCGCTGGAAAAGGTATCCACGAGCGACGTGTTAAGCAGCCCGGGGGAGACCAGGCGTTTTCTGCAATATCACTTGGGGAGTCGTAACAGGGAGGTGTTCACTTGCCTGTTTCTGGATAGCCAGCATCGCGTGCAGCGCTGCGAAGACCTGTTTTTCGGTACATTAGACGGGGCAGCTGTCTACCCGCGCGAAGTGGCAGTCAGAGCACTGCAGTATGGCGCAGCCGCTGTCATATTCGCCCATAACCATCCCTCGGGTGTGGCCGAGCCCAGCAGTGCCGATCGCAGGATTACGGAGCGCCTCTGTGCAGCCCTTGCGCTACTGGACATCCGGGTGCTGGATCACATCATAGTTGGCAGCGGTACTGAGTACTCATTCGCGGAACAAGGGCTGTTGTGACCTGAAATCGGGCTGTTAATCCACCATTGTGTCCGTTTTCTCTCGCTTGCTATGGCTGGGGTGTTCTGGTATAAAGTCGCGCTCTGCGCGGCCGGGTCCTGTTCAGGCCGTATAGTTTCACGACCATTATCAATATCCCACGTCTTGGGAGAGTAAGAATCATGTCTAGAGTCTGTCAGGTTACCGGCAAACGGCCGGTGACGGGAAATAACGTATCACATGCCAAGAACCGCACCCGGCGTCGTTTTTTACCCAATTTGCACCAGCATCGTTTTTGGTTGCCGGCGGAAAAACGCTTCGTGACCTTGCGGGTTTCGAGCAAAGGGATGCGCATAATCGACAAGCAGGGTATTGAGCAGGTGCTGGCCGATATTCGCGCGCGCGGCGAAGCAGTTTAAAGGAGAATTGCCATGAGAGAAAAAGTTAGAATGAACTCCTCCGCTGGTACCGGGCATTTTTATACTACGGACAAGAATAAGCGAACCACACCGGACAAACTTGAAATGAAAAAGTACGATCCCGTGGTGCGCAAGCACGTGATGTATAAGGAAGGTAAAATCAAATAGGGATGCCCCATAAGGATCCGCATAAAAACCCCGGCCATAGCCGGGGTTTTTTGCTTCAGGGGCACGCCGCACCCGCTAGCACAATCGAAGCTATCATGCCGTTATGCCTGAACTGCCAGAAGTTGAAACCACTCGCCGGGGCGTAGAACCGCACTGCCGTAATCGCGTGGTACGGGGTGTAATTGTGCGTGAACCGCGGTTGCGCTGGCCGGTGCCGGAGCAATTGGCGTCACTGTTGACCGGGCAAGTGATACAGGCAATAGAGCGCCGCGCAAAATATCTGCTGTTTCGCACGGCGTCGGGATCTGTATTGGTGCACCTGGGAATGTCCGGCTCCCTGCGCATTGTCCCTTCCGACGCGCCACCAGGCCGGCACGATCACATTGACGTCCTGCTGGACAGCGGTGTTTGCCTGCGCTACCACGATCCGCGGCGCTTCGGCTGCTTCCTCTGGATGCCTTCGGGTAAATCACACCCCTTGCTCACAGGCCTGGGACCTGAGCCATTGTCCGCGGATTTTGATGGCCAGCTTTTGTATCAATCTGCACGGGGCCGAAAGCTCCCCGTAAAGAGCTTCATCATGGACGGAAAGGTCGTTGTAGGTGTTGGTAATATTTACGCTAACGAGGCACTGTTCCTATCCGGTATTCGCCCGGACCGCGCGGCCAGTCGCATCTCACAGGCGCGTTATGAGCTGCTGGCCAACATAATTAAGCAAGTGCTTACTTCGTCTATAGAACAAGGCGGAACTACGTTGCGCGATTTTGTGGGCAGTGACGGTAAGCCCGGATATTTCGCGCAACAGCTACTCGTTTACGGTCGTGCGGGGGAGCCCTGCAGGTGCTGTCACACCCTGTTGCGGGAGCAGCGCCTGGGGCAGCGCAGCAGTGTCTATTGCGTGACCTGCCAGCGTTGAACAGGCTACACTAACAACAAAGGGGAGCGGGTAAACAGCCCGGGGGAGTGAGTATGAGAATAATAGCGGGTGCGCGTCGGACCACGGTTGCTCTGGTTTTGAGTTGTATGTTGCTGCCACAGATGTTGTGGGCTCAGGAGGCGATTGATGAGAGTCCCAATGAGTGGGCAATGGTAGGAGATTTGCTGGTGGCTCGCCCCCTCGGTGCAGTGCTGACCGTGGGTGGGGCTGCCGTATGGCTCGTCAGCTTGCCGTTCACTCTGTTGGCGGGCAATGCCAGCGAGGCAGCCGGTACATTGATTGGTGGCCCGGTGGAAACTACTTTTATGCGCTGCCTGGGCTGCCGGAATCCCGGCTACTCCGGCAAGGATACGGAAGCGAACCGCAGGTTCAATGAAGCAAAGCAGGAAGCGACGGAGCCTCAGGACAGCCGGATGACCACGTATTGATTTGCCTCAGTCGTGGGCAAATCGGCTTTTCAGTGCGGCAGCTACCTGGGTTGGCACAAAGGGACTGATATCGCCGTGTAGCGCGGCGATTTCTTTTACTAGTGTGGATGAGATATAGGATAGGTGCTCCGAGGGCGTGAGAAAAATACTCTCGAACTCGGGATACATAGCGCGGTTCATATTGGCCAGTTGAAACTCGTACTCGAAATCCGCGACCGCACGTAGGCCGCGTAACACGCAGCGCGCATTCTGGCTTTTGACGAAGTCCGTCAGCAGGTTGCTAAAACCTACCACTTCGACATTGTCCAGATGTCCCAGAGCTATCTCGCACAGGGAAACCCGTTCCTCCAGAGTAAATAGCGGTGTCTTCTTTTGACTGTGGGCAATGGCCACCACCACACGGTCGAACAAACGCGCAGCGCGCTCTGCCAAATCCACGTGTCCGTTGGTAATCGGGTCGAAGCTGCCCGGGTAGATAACACAGTTGGTTCTCATGGAGACAGCCGGTTGTTAAGGCAGGACAGCGGATGGTAAACAATTTGTCGAGGAGCGACAATGCGACCTTGGCGAGTTGCGAGCAATTTAGCCGGTGTTGCCTGACGGACCAACACTGAACAGACGATAGGTCACTCTACCGGCGTGCTTTTCACGGTGCAGACTCCACTCGGATGGGATGTTAGGCGGAGGCTGTGTCGCCCCCATCTCGACATAGACCAGAGCATTTTCCCGCAATAACTGTTTCTGCGACAACGCCGCACACATGGACTCCACCAAATCCAGCTTGAAAGGTGGATCGACAAACACAATGTCGTAGGGTGCACTCGCCACCTGCAGGAACTGTAGCGCTGAAACAGGATGACAAGCGCCTTTGCCGTATGCATCAAGCAGCTTCAGATGATCGCTCACCTGGGCCAGAGCAGGACTGGAGCAATCTACAAAATCGCAGTGCGCGGCCCCCCGGGAAAGCGCTTCCAGTCCCAGGGCGCCACTTCCCGCGAACAGGTCTGCGCAACGGGCACCAGCAATGCGTGTAGCCAGCCAGTTGAACAATGTTTCCCTGATGCGATCGCCAGTGGGGCGCAAACCATCGGTGGGAGTAAAGGTGAGCTTTCGCCCTCGCCACTGGCCCCCGATAATGCGCACCTGACTCTGCGTCCCGCGATGGCTTCCGGATCCCGACATTTCTTCGCTTTATCCAAGGGTGGTACGATAGAGGTCTTTTCAGGCCAGCGTTTTGCGCACACTCTAGCACGACACATATGAAATTCTTTAAACGCAATAAACCCGCGGATGCCTCGGAGGCGCCCCTTGATTCGAACACTGTCGCTCCGGCAGGCGAGGGCGATGAATTCGTTCTCGATGTACAGGAGACGGACACGGCGGCGGGGTTAGAGCAAAAGCAGGGTGTCCTGTCCCGCTTGCGTCGCGGTTTAGGACGCACCAGCGATAATCTGGTGCAAGGCCTGGGCAATGTGTTTCTCGGGCACAAGGAGATTGATGCCGAACTGTTCGAGGAGCTGGAGTCTCGCCTGCTACTGGCAGACGTGGGTGTGGAGGCTACACTGGAAATCATCAAGCGGCTCACCCAACGGGTATCCCGCAAGGAGTTAACGCGACCAGAAGCGCTGCAAGGCGCGCTGCGAGAAGAATTGTTGGCGCTGCTGCGACCCTGTGACGCACCTATGACGATAGGCGACCACCAACCCTTTGTCATCCTGGTAGTAGGCGTGAATGGAGTTGGCAAGACGACCACTATCGGCAAACTCGCACGATACTATATGGACGTCGGATGTTCGGTCATGCTGGCTGCTGGCGATACTTTCCGCGCTGCTGCGGTGGAGCAACTGCAGGTTTGGGGCGCGCGTAACGGCGTCCCGGTGGTGGCCCAGCACACCGGCGCGGACAGCGCATCAGTGGTTTTTGATGCACTGCAAGCGGCGCGTGCGCGTAAGGTGGACATATTGATCGCGGACACGGCGGGTCGCCTGCATAACAAAGACAACCTTATGGAGGAGTTGAAGAAGGTCGTTAGAGTGATGGGCAAGCTCGATTCCGCGGCGCCGCATGAAGTGATGTTGGTACTGGACGCCGGGACTGGCCAGAATGCGTTGTCCCAGGCCGAGCACTTTCAGCAGTGGGTCGGGGTGTCAGGGATAGCGCTGACCAAACTGGATGGCACAGCCAAAGGCGGAATCATCTTCGCGATAGCCAAAAAGCTCAAATTACCAATCCGGTTTGTGGGTGTGGGTGAGGCCATAGAGGATCTGCGCCCATTCCAGGCCGAAGAGTTTATTGAGGCCTTGTTCGACGTGGAAAATACCGCCACATGATCACTTTTGAGCGGGTCAGCAAACGTTATGAAGAAGGGCATGACGCCTTACGGGAAGTCAGCGTACATATTAATCGGGATGAACTCGTTTTTATCACCGGACATTCGGGAGCGGGTAAAAGTACTCTATTGAGACTTATCATGCTCATGGATAGACCGAGCCGCGGACAGGTTACCGTCGATGGTCAGAATCTGGCCTCGGTGCGCTCCCGCGGGATACCACAGCACCGCCGCAATATCGGCGTCGTGTTCCAAAATCACCAGCTGCTGTTCGACCGCTCGGTCTTCGACAATGTTGCGCTTCCCCTGATCATTGCGGGTTACGACCATCGGGAGGTAGGAAGACGCGTGCGCGCTGCGCTGGACAAAGTGGGATTGCTCGATCGAGAGCGAGCAAATCCGATCACTCTGTCCGGCGGAGAGCAGCAGCGTGTGGGCATTGCCAGGGCGGTGGTGGGCAAACCCAAAATTTTATTGGCAGATGAACCCACGGGAAATCTTGATCCGGCCCTATCGGCGGAAATTATGGACCTGTTTGAAGAGTTCAATCAGGTGGGTGTCACGGTTTTGATTGCCAGCCACGACCTGGTGCTGATCTCCCGAATGCACCATCGAATTATCACCTTGCGACAGGGCAGCCTGGTCAGCGGGAGCACACCTTGATGGGTCGCCGCGAGCCTGTGCGTCGCAAGGAAGGGGCCAGTGTCAGTCGTACGCGTCTGCGCGACCAGTATAACGCCTGGATACAGCACCACCGCCTCTCGGCGGCAGACAGTCTGCTGCGGGTGCTCGAGCATCCGGGTTCCAGCATGCTTACCTGGCTGGTCATTGGTATCGCTCTTGCCCTGCCAGTATGCCTAAACGTGGCATTGGATAATGTGAGCCAAGTAAGTGCCAGTTGGGACAGTCCGGCACAGATATCCCTCTTTTTGCAAGATGAAGTGGCAGTCGACCGGGCAAGGCAACTCGAAGTCGAGCTGGGCGCGCGAAGGGACGTCAGCGAAACACGCTTTATTTCCCGCGAACAGGCCCTGGACGAATTTCGCACGCTGTCAGGGTTTGCCGATGTCCTGGCCAGTCTGGAGGAGAATCCCCTGCCGGACCTTATTCTGGTCACACCAGTCGCTACCCTCGACGGCCCAGCGGTGTCGGCGTTGCGAACGCAGCTGCAGGGGAATTCAGATGTTGCCGAAGCGGTATTGGACATGGAGTGGTTAGAACGCTTGAACAGCCTGATGGATCTGGGTCGACGCCTGGTATTGGCGGTAGGGGGAATGCTGGTGATCGGAGTGTTGCTAATTTTGGGCAACACCATAAGGCTCGCCATTGAGAGTCGCCGCGATGAGATTGTCATCGTCAAGTTGGTGGGCGGCAGCAACAGTTTCGTGCGACGACCCTTTTTGTATACCGGGCTTTGGTATGGCGTGGGCGGGGGTGTGCTGGCCGCCCTCGTGGTGTCGGCGGCGCTCTGGTTCATGGAGGAACCTATCGGCGAACTGGCCATGCTCTACGAAAGTGCATTTCATCTGAGCGGACTGGGGGTGATGGGAGCGCTGAACCTGGTCATCCTGGGTGGACTACTGGGCCTGGCGGGGGCGTGGCTCGCCGTTTCACGTCATCTGGTCCACATCGAACCGCGCTAGCTGGTCAAAACGCGAATGGCGTCGAACATGGTAACTAATTGAATCAAAAGCAATTAGTGGCGTATCTCCTCCCCCCTGCGGAACTTAATTGAAATTAGCACTCTAATCAAAGGAGTGCTAAAATTCATCGGGCACATAGCGGAAGAAGGATGGAAAAAATGGTAAAGAGCTTACAGCCGATTGACCAGATGGTTCCTGGCGGTAACCTGTCGGCCTACGTACAGGCAGTCAGCAGCATCCCGGTGTTGAGCGTGGAGCGCGAGCGTGAGTTGGCGAAAGATCTCTTTTTCAACGAAAATTTGCAGGCGGCACGTGAGCTCGTGATGTCGCATTTGCGTTTCGTGGTACACATTGCGCGCAGCTATTCAGGCTATGGCCTGCCCGAAGCAGACTTGATCCAGGAGGGCAATGTGGGCCTCATGAAGGCGGTCAAGCGCTTCAATCCGGAAAAAGGCGTGCGTCTGGTGTCATTCGCCGTGCACTGGATCAAGGCCGAAATGCACGAGTTCATTCTGCGCAACTGGCGCATTGTTAAGGTCGCCACCACCAAGGCGCAACGCAAACTCTTCTTTAACCTGCGCAGTGCGAAAAAGTCCCTGTCCTGGTTGAGTCCTGAAGAGGCGCAGGCCATCGCGGACGATCTGGGGGTGGACATCCGTGAGGTGCAGCGCATGGAGGGTCGCCTGAGCAGTCGCGATGTTGGCTACGATCAGCCTGTCGATGCCGAAGATGACGATGCCTGGCAAGCTCCCCAGTACTATCTGGAAGACCACAGCGCGGACCCCGCCGAGATACTGGAATCCAGCAATTGGCAGGACAGCAGCGAAGCGCAGTTGCACAATGCCCTGGCTGAACTGGACGAACGGAGCCGTGACATTCTATCCCAGCGCTGGTTAGCAGAAAAAAAAGCCACCTTGCATGAGTTGGCGGCTCAATACAGCGTCTCTGCAGAGCGGATCAGGCAGCTCGAACAGACTGCCATGGAAAAGTTGCGAGTAACCATCGCGGCATAAAACCTCCCTACATTAGCGGCGGCTCTCCCGCCGCCTGGTTACTCCGACAATGGCGAAATTATTTGTTACCCTGGCGTCTCTCAGTGGCATGCTCGCTGTTGTCTTTGGCGCGTTTGGAGCACATGCACTTAAAGACAAGCTCGATGCAGACGCTTTAGGCGTATTTCAAACCGCGGTCCAGTATCATTTCTACCACAGCTTCGCCCTGCTGGCGGTGGGTGTCATAGCCTTAAACCAACCCCAAACAGTGCTGCTTAAAAGCAGCGGGTTCTTATTCATTCTCGGCATCCTAGTTTTTTCCGGTAGCCTCTATTTGTTGAGTGTCACCGGCGTGCGCTGGTTGGGGGCTATCACCCCATTAGGTGGACTGGCGTTTATTGGCGGATGGGCCTGTCTGGCTGCAACGGGTTGGAAGCTGCTGGTCTGAACACAGGCGTAACGGTGGATCGTCCCTTGACTGATCGCGACAAGAGTCGGCGCATTCGCAGTTATGTATTGCGCACCGGACGGATGACGCCGGTGCAAAAGCACGCACTCCAAAAGCACTGGCAGCGCTGGGGCCTTGAGTGTTGCGGTGGTGAACTGGCATACGACGCGGTATTTGGCCGCAACGGTCCGGTGGTGTTGGAGATTGGCTTTGGTATGGGCCAGTCACTCATTGCCATGGCCCAGGCCGAGCCCGAAACGAATTTTATCGGAATCGAGGTACACAAACCTGGCGTGGGCAGGTTACTGCACTGCATGGCGGAGCGCGATGTAGACAATATTAGAATCTACTGCCACGACGCCGTGGAAATCCTGCGAGATTGTATTCCCAATGCATCCCTGGACACGGTACAAATCTTTTTTCCAGACCCTTGGCACAAGAAACGCCATAACAAACGGCGCCTGATACAGCCCTTGTTTGTGGCTGAGCTGAAGCGCAAGTTGAAGTATGGTGGCATGCTGCACCTGGCGACCGATTGGGAAGACTATGCCCAGCAAATGTTAGAGGTGCTAAGTGCCACCGAGGGATTATCCAACACCTCTGGCGAGGGGCAATTCGCATCGCGTCCCGATCATCGACCTGTCACCAAGTTTGAGATGCGCGGTGAAAGTCTTGGACATGGGGTTTGGGATCTGATTTTCTGTCGCGCACCCACGTAGGGCCTGACACTAGTCGGGGAAAAACTCGGCAATAACACTATCCAGAAAGCGCCTCCCCGTCTCTGTAGCCCTGACCCTGTCGCCAGCACGCAACAGCAGTTCACGCTGACAAAGCGCATCCAGCTGTGGTTCCACTTGTGCGCAACTCAAGCCCGTTCGGGAAACAAACTGCGACATCAAAAATCCATCATTCAGGCGCAGTGCGTTCAACATGAACTCCCCGGCGACCTCATTCTGGTCCAGCGTTCGAGTGCTGCCGACAAAATTTCCGGGATCTGCGGACATGTACTCTTCTGGTTGGCGTCGCTTGGCGTAGCGTTCAATTCGGCCGTCCGGAAAAGTGATTTTGCCGTGGGCGCCGGCCCCGATGCCTAGATAATCACCAAACGACCAGTAATTGCTGTTATGGCGGCAGTGGTGGCCGCTCTGGCTGTAGGCAGATACCTCGTATTGCGCATAGCCACTTTGCGCCAGCAATTGCTCGCCGCACTGCTGAATGTCCGCTAACTCTTCCTCCATGGGTAGTTGTGGTGGCCGCTTGTGAAACACCGTATTGGGTTCGATGGTCAGTTGGTACCAGGAGATGTGTGCGGGCTCACAGGCAATGGCGTGTAACAGGTCGGTTTCGGCATCGCGCAGAGTTTGACCGGGCAGACCGTGCATCAAGTCCAGGTTAAAACTCTCAAATCCCGCAGTGCGCGCAAATTCGATTGCCGCATGCGCTTGATCGCTGTTGTGTATTCGTCCCAGTGCCTGGAGCTGTGTGTTGTCGAAACTTTGTATTCCAAGCGATAGACGGGTTATGCCTGCTTCTTTGAAAGCAGCGAACTTGTCAGCGTCGGCGCTTCCAGGGTTCGCCTCCATGGTTGCTTCCAGTGTCGGGGAGAGAGAAACCAGTGCCGCTATTTCGCGCATTAATTTGTGCAAGGCGCCTGCTGAAAACAGGCTTGGCGTACCGCCACCGATAAACAGTGTGTCCACTGTCCGCTGCTGCAGCAATGGCAGATCATGGCGCAAGTCCTGTAGCAGTGCACGAATATAGAGTTCCTCGGGCACAACACGGGTTTCGTGGGAATTGAAATCGCAGTAGGGGCACTTGCGATCGCACCACGGCAGGTGGACATAGAGGCCCAGTGGCGGCAGCTGCATCAGCGCTGGCGCAGGGCTTGGAACAGCAATGCGCTAGCCTTCGCCCGGTGACTGATGCGATTTTTTATAGCGGGTGGAAGTTGCGCAGAACTGCAGTGGTGTTCGGGGATATAAAATAGCGGGTCATAGCCGAAACCGTTGTCTCCGCAGGGCTCAAATAGGATGAAACCCTCCCAGCTAGCCTGGCAAACCAGCGGTGTGGGATCCAGGGCATGGCGCATGTACACCAGTACGCATTGGAATCGAGCGCTGCGCTGCGCTTTCGGAGTATCGCCGAGCTCCTGCAGTAAGCGGACATTATTGGCCTCGTCGCCAGCGCCCGAATAGCGGGCTGAATAAATGCCGGGAGCACCATTGAGATAGTCCACTTCGAGGCCCGAATCGTCGGCAATGGCGGGGAGGCCTGTGTGCCGGGTTGCCGCCCGCGCTTTGATGATGGCATTCTCAACAAAGCTAAGTCCATTTTCAGCGACGTCCGGCACATTGAAATGTGACTGGGACTTGAGCGCAACGCCCAGCGGCGCCAGCACTTCTCCCAGTTCCCGCAATTTGCCGGCATTACCGCTGGCCAGCACCACGGTTTGTTTATGCGTTGCTTCAGCCATCAATTGATATACAGCTGGTGTTTGAATTCAAACGTGTAGGTCTCGTTCGCTCCGGCGGGTCGAAAAGTGATCTCGAAGTGGCGCCACTCCTCGTTGATAAAAGGGAATTCAGCGATGTAGTAAACGGACTCGCCCTCGCGAATCTCCCTGAATTCCAGAGTCTGGTTCTGTATCAGGTCCCAGGTGCGACCCTGTAGTTGCATGGCGTGTGCCACACTGCCGCTGCTGAGGTTTTCGCGCACCGCCAGATTGAGAATTGCCCGTTTGTCGCCGCGAGTGATACCGTGAGTGGCGGCGATTTTCGGGTCCAGGAATGTGGTATTGACCACGCTGTAATGCAGCTCAAAGGGTCCGAAAGTCTCCGACTGTTGTGCCGATGCCGGACCGGTAAGGAGTGTCAGCCAGACCAGGGTAATGCATAAGGCAGATAGTAAGCGCATGCTATCGGGTAATGTGGTAAATCGCCGTGGCGGCGAACAGATTGGGCCACTTGTTGGACAGTAGCGGCTGGCGCTTGGTGTTGCCCACCACATCCCTGGCTAATATGCGAATGCCTTTGTCTCGGCACAATTCCTCGAAATCCCACACTGTACAAAAGTGAATATTGGGCGTGTTGTACCAGGTGTGGGGCATGAAGCTGGATACCGGCATACGGCCCTGGATACCCAACATCAGGCGGCATCGCCAGTGGCCGAAATTGGGAAAAGTCACAATGCCCTCGCGGCCGATGCGCAACATTTCTTCCAGAACCCGGTCTGGATAATTTACCGCCTGCAAGGCCAGCGCCAGCACCACCGTATCAAAACTCTGGTCGGGAAAGTTGGCCAGGCCCTTGTCCATGTCCTGTTCCACAACATTGAGTCCGCGGGCGATGGCCGCGGTGATGTAGTTTTGATCGATTTCCAGCCCGGTACCCCGGACCTGTCGCTGATCGCGCAGGAACTCCAGAAAAACGCCGTCGCCACAACCCAGGTCCAATACCCGGGAACTGGGTGCAATCCAGCGCTGAATGTGGGAGAGGTCGAGGCGCATCAGTTGGTCCCCCCCACGCGCAGCATGTAGGCCCGAAATACATCGAGGTAGCGCGGAATGGGCATCAAGAACGCGTCATGACCCTCATTCGCTTCGATTTCGGCGTAGGTAACGGGTCGATCTGCGGCGAGTAACGCGTTGACGATTTCCCGGGAGCGCTCGGGAGCAAAGCGCCAGTCGGTGGAGAACGAGATCACCAGAAAGCTGCAGCGTGCGTGGCGGAAGGCCGCGACAGGATCATTCTCGTACTCCAGAGCCAGATCAAAATAGTCCAGGGCGCGTGTCATCAGCATGTAAGTATTTGCGTCGAAGTTACCCGAGAACTGGCTGCCCTGGTGACGCAGGTAACTCTGCACCTGGAATTCGGCGGTTTCCACCTCGCCGCGACCCAGGCTGCCCGAGCGCAAATCGCGGCCGAATTTGTTCGCCATGGCGTCGTCTGACAGGTATGTGATATGGCCAATCATGCGCGCCAGTGCCAGACCCCGGGCTGGCGTGGTGTTGTTCGCCCGATAGTTGCCGCCGACGTATTCCGGGTCTGATTCGATTGCCTGGCGCGCCACCTCGTTAAATGCCAGGTTCTGGGCACTGAGCTTCAGGGCTGCGGCGATGACAATACAGTGCTTGATGCGCTGCGGGAACTCTAGCGACCAGCGCATAGCCTGCATGCCACCCAGGCTGCCGCCAATCACCGCGGCCCAAGACTCGATCCCCAGGTAGTCCGCCAGGCGGGCCTGGCTATGTACCCAGTCCCTGGCTCGCATGGGGGGGAAATCAGGCCCCCAGGGTTTACCGGTTGCGGCATTGATGGAACTGGGTCCGGTGGAGCCGTGACAACCACCAAGATTGTTGAGGCACACCACGAAAAAACGGTTAGTGTCGATCGGCTTACCGGGGCCGATGCACTCGTCCCACCAGCCGGCTTTTTTGTCGTCGGGGCTGTGGTAGCCAGCGGCGTGATGGTTGCCGCTAAGGGCGTGGCAGATCAGCACGGCATTGGAGCGCCTATCGTTGAGCTCGCCGTAGGTCTCGTAAATCAGTTCATAGCTGGGTAATGCGCGGCCACAGGTCAGGCTCAGTGGCTCCTCGAAGCGGGCGACCTGTGGCGTAACTATGCCAACTGAGAGGCTGGTTGCAGGCTGATTCACGATCTGCCCGTCAGAAACCAAATACCAACGCGGGATGCAAACCCACAACCTCGGCGACATGGCGCAAGACGATCTGGATTACGTTTATGAAGACGAAGACCAGGATTGGGGAGAAATCGAGGCCGCCCATCGGGGGCAAGAGTTTGCGCAGCGGCGCCATGATCGGTTCAGTGATCTGGTACAACAAATAAATCGCCGGATGCTGGCTGCCTGGTGCCACCCAACTCAGGATAATCATGGCCAACAGGGCGAAGAAATAAATGTTGACCAGCAGACCTATAACGCCCAGACCAGACCAGACCAGCAACAGCGGAATGGGCGCTATACCCATGCCATTGAGCACCAGAATGGCGACTATACCCAGCAACTGCAGCAGCACAGCCAATAACAGCGATGCCGTGTCAATGCCGCCAAAAGCAGGCATCACTTTGCGCATTGGCAACACCAGGGGATTGGTCAGCTTTACCAGGAACTGGCAAATGGGATTATAGAAATCGGCGCGCACCAACTGCAACAAAAAGCGCAACAGCATCGCTACCAGATACAGGCTGAGCAGAGTTTGGATAAGGTAAACCAGGATATCATTCATGGCGTTCACTGCAGGCTTATCTCCTCTCAGCCTAATTCTCGCGCCATTTCGGCGGCTCGGTCGGCGGCTGCGCGCATGGCCGTACTGACTGTTTTGCGCAATCCGTCCCGTTCAAAACTCTGTATCGCGCGTTCCGTAGTGCCGCTGGGACTGGTGACCCTGCGGCGCAATTCCACGAGGCCGACATCACTTTCGAGGGCCATCCGCGACGCACCCAGACTGGTCTGCAGCGCAAGCCGGTGCGCCGTCTGTGCATCCAGTCCCAACTCGATGCCAGCTTCGACCATCGCCTCAAGAAACAGAAAGAAATACGCAGGGCCGCTTCCGGACAACGCGGTTATGGCGTCTAACTCCTGCTCCGAGGATACCCAACAGGTTATACCTACCGCGGACAACACGCGCTGTGCGAAGTCGCGTTGTTGCGCCGAGGTTCGGTCATTGGCGAACAGGCCGCTGGCACCACAGCCTAGTAAGGCCGGGGTATTGGGCATGCAGCGCACTATTGCGACCTGTGGTCCCAGCCTGGCTTGCATGCTGGCGATAGTGACGCCTGCAGCGATGGATATCACCAGGGCGCCAGTGGTGCGCACGATCTGTGCGATGCTGTCGGTTGCTTGTGCCATTACCTGCGGCTTTATCGCCAGAATGACAATGTCTGCTCCGTGCACTGCTGCGACGTTGCCGCTGTACACCGCAACCGGCGCAATCTTGCGCAGGTGTTCCAGGCTGGCAGGAAACGGATCCGCTGCACTGATGCGGTCCGCCGGATGGCCACTCTCGATCAGGCCCCCGACAATACAACTGGCCATATTGCCAGCGCCGACAAATGCGATGTGTGGTGGCTGTGAGTTCTTGTTTGCCATGTGCCTGCCAGAGGTAAAACAGTCGATCAGTATACACGGCGCAGCAGGCCAAAATCACCTGTTGCGGGGACCGAAGATGGCGGTGCCAACGCGGACGATGGTAGCGCCCTCAATGATCGCAGCCTCCAGGTCTTCTGACATGCCCATGGACAGCGTATCGATATCCGCAGCCAGCGGCCTGAGTGGCTCCAGGGCATTGCGCATCTGCCTGAAGTGGTCCCGTTGTTGCCCGGAATCGGCATCAGGCGCGGGTATCGCCATTAGGCCGCGCAATTTCAGGTGTGGCAAATCGAGGACAGTACGTGCCAGCTGCGGCAACTCCTTCAACCCTGCGCCGGATTTGCTGTTTTCCCCCGAGATATTGACCTGTATACACACCTGCAGGGGGGACATGTGCGGGGGCCGTTGTGCGCTGAGGCGTCTGGCGATTTTTTCTCGATCGACACTGTGAACCCAGTCGAAAGTCTCGGCGATCGGTCCTGTTTTATTCGACTGGATGGGACCTATAAAGTGCCAGGTCAACGGCAGGTCCTGTAGTTCATTTATTTTTGGCAGGGCCTCCTGCAAGTAGTTTTCGCCGAAATGAGTCAGGCCACAGGCGTGGACTGCCCGGATGTCCCGCGCGCTGCGGGATTTGCTGACGGCAACCACAAGAATGTCACTATTGCGATACTGGCTTTTTTGTGCGCCGCGCCGTACTCTTTGAAGCAGCTTTGATATATTGTCGGAAAACAGTTGTTCGTCCATGGCGCGAATGTTAACGGATTCACAGTCTGGACGACATGAGAATAATATTTCGTGGCGGTGCGCGTAATCTTGAGCGACAACCTGGCCATGGATAAGTCGACGGACACTGTCGACGGGGGAGTGGATAAATGGATATAACGGAATTACTGGCCTTTAGCGCCAAGCAGGGCGCGTCTGACCTGCACCTTTCGGCGGGTCTTCCGCCGATGATTCGTGTCGATGGAGATATTCGCCGCATAAACCTCCCGCCTATGGAGCACAAGCAGGTTCACGAGCTTATCTACGACATCATGAACGATAAGCAACGGAAGGACTATGAAGAGTTTCTCGAAACAGATTTCTCCTTCGAAGTGCCCGGTGTCGCACGTTTTCGCGTCAATGCCTTCAACCAGAACAGGGGCGCCGGAGGCGTGTTTCGTACCATTCCCTCCAAGGTGCTGTCCATGGAGGACTTGGGTATGGGGCAGGTCTTTCGCGATATTTCCATGATGCCTCGCGGTCTGGTGCTGGTCACGGGGCCTACCGGGTCGGGCAAATCCACCACCCTGGCCGCCATGGTGGATTTTATCAACGACAACAAGTACGAGCACATTCTTACCATCGAAGACCCCATCGAATTTGTGCACGAAAGCAAAAAGTGCCTGGTAAACCAGAGGGAAGTGCATCGCGACACCTTGGGTTTTTCTGAGGCCCTGCGATCGGCGCTACGCGAAGACCCGGACATCATTCTGGTGGGTGAGATGCGCGATCTCGAGACCATCCGCCTGGCCCTGACAGCGGCCGAAACCGGTCACCTGGTATTTGGCACCTTGCACACCACGTCCGCAGCCAAGACTATTGACCGTGTGATAGACGTTTTCCCGGCGGCGGAAAAGTCCATGGTGCGCTCCATGTTATCGGAATCACTACAGGCAGTGGTGTCCCAGACGCTACTTAAGCGAAGCACCGGTGGCCGGGTAGCGGCACACGAAATCATGCGTGGCACCTCGGCGATTCGCAACCTGATCCGCGAGGACAAGGTGGCGCAGATGTACTCGGCCATTCAGACTGGCAGTGCAATAGGCATGCAAACCATGGATCAGTGTCTTGAGGATATGGTAGGGAAACGTACCATTACTCGCGAAGTGGCGCGCGAAAAGGCCAGGATGCCGGAGAACTTCTAGGTCACTGGACTGGCGCAAACTCACACGAGAAACGTCTGTATGAATATTGAGAACTTGCTTGAACGAATGGTGAAGGAAGGCGCCTCCGACGGGTTTATCACAGCGGATGCTCCGCCCAGTATAAAAGTAGACGGTCAGATTTATCCCATCAGCGAACGCCCACTGACTGACGAAGAAGCACGCGTCCTGGTGTTGTCCACGATGCGGCCGGACCAGCAGGAAGTCTTCGATAAGCACCATGAATGCAATTACGCCATGAGCTTTGAAACTCTGGGTCGTTTTCGTGCCAGCGCTTTTGTACAACGCGGCAAGTGCGGTCTGGTGGTGCGGCGCATTCAATCCCAGATTCCCACTATCGACGAACTGGGATTGCCGCCCATTATCAAGGACCTTGCCATGACCAAGCGCGGTCTGGTGATTTTCGTGGGGGCCACCGGCACGGGTAAGTCGACCTCGCTGGCGGCCATGGTGGGATACCGCAATCATAATAGCCGCGGCCACATCATCAGCATCGAGGATCCTATTGAATATATCCACGAGCACGCGGGTTGCATTGTTACCCAGCGCGAGGTGGGTATGGATACCGAATCGTTCGACGTGGCGCTGAAAAACACGCTGCGCCAGGCGCCTGACGTCATAATGATCGGTGAGGTGCGCGCCGCGGAAACCATGCAGCAGGCTCTGACCTTTGCCGAGACCGGTCACCTGTGCCTGTGCACCCTGCATGCGAACAATGCCAACCAGGCGCTGGACAGGATCCAGAGTTTCTTCCCCGCCGAGCTGCACAATCAGGTGTGGATGGACCTGTCTCTCAACCTGAAGTCCATGGTCGCCCAGCAATTGCTGCCGCGCAAGGATGGCAAAGGGCGTACGCCCGTGGTGGAAGTGCTGCTCAATTCCCCTCTGGTTGCGGAATACATACGTAAGGGTGAGGTGCACCTGATCAAGGACCTGATGTCCAAGTCAACCGAGCTTGGTATGCAAACCCTCGACCAGTCTTTGGTGAAGGCATACAAGGACGGGCTGATCGCCAAGGACGAAGCCCTGCGCTTCGCCGACTCCGCCAATGACGTGCGCCTGCAAATCAAAATGCACGACAGGGGTGATTTCGGTACCGGTGACGGCCTGGATCTTGCGTTCGAGGAACACGATCCGGGTGGACGCTTCCTCGGACGGTAGCAGCGATTCACTAGCGCGCGATATTCTCTGCCAGCCACGTCCGCAGGATCAGCTCTGCGGCGAGGCTGTCCACGGGTTGGCGTTTAAAGTCGCCGCGGTGCCCTTGCTCGCGACTATTGTACTTTGCTTCAAAGCTGCTGAGCCGCTCATCGACCATTGCTACATCCAGGCCCAGCCGACCGTGTAAGCGGCGCGCGAATTTATGGGCCATTGCGCTCAATTCGCTGTCACTGCCATCCATGTTCAAAGGCTCACCGACCACCAGCAGATCAGGGTGCCATTCCTTGACCAGGCCCTCCAGCGCGCGCCATTCGGGCACGCCATCCTGCGCCCTGAGTATGGGCAATGGCTGGGTGGTACAAAGCAGGCAATTCCCTATCGCCACACCGATCTGGCGCAGTCCGAAATCAAACGCCATGATGGTGCGACTGGATTTTTTCATCCCAAACACCCCTCCGCTGGAGTATTCAGGCGTGTCCGGCCTGACCGGAGATAAGGTTCATGTCTATGCCCAGCAGTGCGGCAGCCGCGGTAAGGCGCTGGTCCACAGGCGTGGAGAAGATCACGTCACTACTGCCGGGGAGGGATAACCAGCTATTTTCCGCCAGTTCCTGCTCCAATTGGCCAGCGGCCCAGCCGGCGTAGCCCAGAGCAATCAGGTGATCGCGCGGCCCGTCGCCGCTGGCGATGGCACGCAGAATATCGCGCGACGTGGTGAGGGTGATTTCGGAGGTGATCTTCAGGCTGGCTTCCCAGGTTTTATCGCAATAACGATGTAGTACGAATCCATGATCCATTTGTACGGGGCCGCCCGCCATGACCGGCACAGCGGAGTAATCATGTCGGGTACTGATATGCAGGTGCTCAAAAATCTCGCCCACTGACAAATCCAGGGGCCGGTTGATGACAATGCCCATGGCGCCACTCTCGCCATGTTCGCAAATATAAGTGATACTTTGTGAAAAAATTCCTTCCGAGAGGCGCGGCATGGCCAGCAGGAAATGATCCCGCAGGCAATCACCACTTTTAGCTGTACTCACGGAACACCTTCCGGACATGGACGACTCGGTCTCTTTGGTGTGGCAAAAAATCAGGAGCAATCAATGGCGTTAACTCTCATGGTGAGCTTAGCTGGTTTTCCTGAAAATGCCATGTACGGACAATTTCCAGCTTGTCGGTGGTAGCCTGCAACTCCGGGGGAAAAGGTGAGTAGGGTGCCGCCATACGCACGATCTTGATAGCGGCTTCATCGAGCACTGCATAGCCGGATGACGACAGTACCTGTATGTCTTCCAGGCTGCCATCCTGGCGGATGATGACCAGCATGCGCAGGTCGCCGTACATGCCGTAGCGAATAGACGCTTCGGGGTAATACTGGTTGCCCACTGCCTCCAGCCGTCGGCGCCAATCCAGCAGGTAGGCGGCATCGATGGATTGTTTCGCCGAGGCCGCAGTCAGGCGCCGTACGCGCGGCTGATCGGCGTGGGCTCTGGTTTCATCGTCCAACTCCCCCTTCAGGCCGGCAACCTCCAGGTTGAGCTGCTCCGCCTGGGGGCTGATCCCTTCCATAGTGTTTTCCTGTTGCTCTTCCTCCATCTTGTCCGTGGCGACGCTGCGGGGGGCCGTGGCGCTGGTGGTTACCACACTGCGTTGCTTGGCAGTCTGCTTCTGCGGAGCTTGTTGGAGTGCTTGCTGCACCGAGAGAGTGTCAGTCTGCAAATTGTTGCGGCTGGTGATCTGGTTTATCCCGGCGTCATCGCCACTGCCTTCCTGATTGGCCTGCGCAATTTGGTGGGCATCTGCAGGCGCCTGGGTGCTGGGTCTGCTGGCGAGCGTGACTTCCACCTGAGGGGTTGTGTAAGGCTTTGCCGTGATGGCTTGGAACGAGACAGTCAGAATCAGCACGGCGTGTACCGCAAACGCGAGCAAAAAGGCATTTTTGAAACGAGTGTGATTTTCGCTTCCTGTTTCCAGGTAGTACATGGACAATCTAACGCCTGTTTCCCAACTCTCCCTCGATACAATCCATCAGTTGGCTGCCAATGTCCAGACCGTAACCTGCGTCAATTTCCCGCACACAGGTGGGGCTGGTGACGTTGATCTCGGTCAGGTAGTCGCCGATTACGTCGATACCCACGAACAATAGCCCCTTGTCGCGTAACGCGGGCCCGACCTGGGCGGCGATCCAGCGATCCCGCTCCGTCAGCGGTTGCGGACGCCCGGTCCCGCCGGCCGCCAGATTGCCACGGGTCTCACCCACCAGCGGGACACGGGCCAGGCAATAGGGCACGGGCTCGCCATTGATCATGAGTATGCGCTTGTCACCGTCCTCGATCTGGGGAATGAACTTCTGAGCCATGATGGTCCGTCGACCGTGTTGTGTGAGCAGTTCCAGTATCACGCTGACATTGGGATCACCCGGCCTTACCCGGAAAATAGCGCTGCCACCCATGCCGTCGAGCGGCTTGAAGATCGCATCTTCGTGCGTTCTGTGGAAATCCTTGAGGCGTTGCATGTCGGCGCTGACCAGCACCGGTGGACAACATTGGGGAAACTGAGTGGCAAATACTTTTTCATTGCAATCGCGCAGACTCTGGCAGCGGTTCACGACCAGAGTCCCTTTGCGCTCTGCTGCTTCTAAAATATAAGTACTGTAGACGTATTCGTTATCGAAGGGCGGGTCCTTGCGCATCAGAATGACGTCAAGATCGTTAAGATCCCTGTCCTGGGGTTCCTCCAGATCGAACCAGTGAACCGGATCCCGGAACACGGTGAGCTGCGCCATGCGTGCCCGCGCTACACCCTGCTGAAGATAGAGATCGGCCTGTTCAATATAAAACAGCTGCCATTCGCGCGCCTGGGCCGCCCACAGCATGGCGAGTGTAGTGTCTTTCTGATAATGGATCCCGGCGATGGGGTCCATCACCACGCCCAGCTTGATGGTCATTGTGCTGTTTCTCTTGCCCCCAGGGCCTGTTAACTTACGCAAACGCGGTCGGGGGTGCAAGTGCGGGGTGTGTTGAGGGGTGTGTTGAGGCGGATCGGCACACCCGTTATCCTGCGCAGACTGAAACACGCCATGATGGAGCGGTTCAATGTACAGCGAACTGAAGAGTACCTGGGATGAGCTGATCTCGCCCGGCCAGATTTTCGAAATCGAAACCCTGCAGGTGCGCGGCTCGCCTATACGCAGCTACAAACACGCACCCGCCTCGCTGCGCGATATCTGGCTCGGTACCGCCGGCTACCAGGACAGGGAGTACCTGATCTACCAGGACGAGCGCTGCACCTACGCCCAGGCGCACCAGTTCACCGCGTCAATTGCCAACTGGCTGCAGCAACAGGGCGTGCAGCCAGGAGACCGTGTCGCGATCGCCATGCGCAACTATCCGGAGTGGATGCTCTCCTATTGGGCGGTGGTGTCGATGGGCGCCGTCGCGGTGGGCATGAACGCGTGGTGGGTGCCGCATGAAATGCACTTTGCGCTGCAGGACTCCTCGCCCAAAGTGTTGATCTGCGACCATGAGCGCCTGCTGCGCTTCCAGGAGATCCGCGACGATTTTCCACAACTGCTCGTCACTGCTGTGCGCCTGCGGGATGACGCGCCGCGCGATGTGGTGGACTGGGTCGAGGTGATCAACACCGCGCCCGCGATGCCCGCGGTGACCATAGACCCGGATGATGACGCCTGTGTGTTCTACACCTCCGGCACCACGGGCAAGCCGAAGGGCGCACAACTGACACACCGCGGCTGCGTGGCGAACCTGATGAACATAGGCTTCGGCCGCGCCTTGCAGGCCACCGCGCTCGAGCGGGCGGGAAAGAAGCCGAAAGGCGCGATGGCGGCCGACGAGGTCAACGTCGCACTGGTGGCCACACCGCTGTTTCACGTCACCGGCAACAATTGTGTGGCGCAGGGTATCGCCGCCGTCGGGGGCAAGCTGATCCACATGTACAAGTGGGACGCCGGTGAAGCGCTGAGAATCATTGAGGCCGAGCGGGTGACGACGTTCAGTGCTGTGCCGATGATGTCGCGCGAGATGCTGATACACCCGGATTTTTCCAAACGGGATACGTCCAGCCTGAAGAGCATGGGCGGCGGCGGTGCGGCGGTGCAACCCGACCTCACCCGCAAAATGCATACGACCATGAAGAATGCCGCGCCCAATGCCGGTTATGGCATGACCGAGACCTGCGGCATTATTTCTGCCCTGTCAGACCACTACCTCGTTGACCGACCGACCAGCGTGGGCCGCGCCATGCCGACCTTTGAGGCCAAGTGTGTGGACAAGGACGGCAATACCGTCCCCACCGGTACGCCGGGCGAGCTCTGGGTGCGTGGCGCCTGCGTGATCAAGGGCTACCTGAATCGCCCCGATGCCACCTTGGAGGCTATCACCGACGGCTGGCTGCACACCGGGGATATCGCGTACATGGACGACGACGAGTTCATCTACCTGGTGGACCGGGCCAAGGAGATGGTGCTGCGCGGCGGCGAGAACGTGTACTGCGCGGAAGTGGAGAGCGTGCTCTTCTCCCATGAGGCGGTGGCCGAGTGCGTGGTCTTCGGGGTGGAGGACGAGCGCATGGGGGAGGAAGTGGGCGCCGCGATTCTCCCTAAGAACGGCGCGTCCGTCGATATCGCCCAGTTGCGCCAGTACCTGAAAGAAAAACTGTCGTCCTACAAGATTCCGCGCTATATCTGGCTGGTGGATGCGCCGCTGCCGCGCAACGCCAACGGCAAATTCGTCAAGCGCGAGGTGCGCGAGGCGCTGTCTCTGGCGGACGCGCGATAGAGCGCCGAATTAGATAGGGAGCAGCGCTATTCGCAGTCAGTCTGGACGGCTTCTCCCTCACTCCACTGCGCGCATGATGATGCGCTGTATCGCCGGTTCCGCGTCCAGCGTGAAGACCGCGTCCTCATACTTTGGCGGCCCGAATTTCCCCAGCGCGTTATTGGACACGGCGATCGGCTCCTTGGGCATGCCGATCAGGTTGGTGTTGAGTTCCCCGTCATCGTCCTGGTCGTGGAACGCCGATATCGCGTACTTGCCCAGCGGAAGCTGCACCTCGGTGCGCACCAGGTCGCCGTCCATCGCGTCGGCGACGGCGACTTTCTCAGTCATCACAGCCTCGTCGCCCAGCCAGGTCGAGTCGGAATTGTAGACTGCGATATGGACAGTCCCCGTAGCCTGCTTCAGGCCAACGATCTCGATCATCAGAATGCCGGGCAGTTCGTCGGCCGTCACGGATCGACAAGCGAATGCCACGATTAGTAACAGATACACACACGTCGATCTCTTCCACTGCATTGCCATCATCTCCCTCCGACTGGAATTTAAGGCAGTAGCTTACCTCAAAACGGCGCGACAGGCAGTCGGTGACGCCGTTCTCGACAATAAGCGCGGCACCCATCAGCGCCGAATTGCCGTAGAATGGCGCCCAGAGATTGATATCCATTAGGGGAGAGCAACGTGAGTCTGGCCGGTATCTACTTCTTTCTGGCGCTAGTGAGTGCCTTTTGTACCCTCACTGCGATCGTGCAGGCGCGGCGCCTCTACTGGCTGGTGCCCGTGTATTTCTTCAGTGCCTGGTTGTGCGGTGAGTTGGCGTTAATCCACCTGTTGTGGCAGGTGGCCCTGACTGCCCTGCTGGCGTTTCTGGGTGTCTTGTCCGACCCGCTGGCGCAGACCGGGTTGGGAATTTTCGCGCTGGCCTGGCTGGGGCTTGTCTACCTGCATTGCCAGGCGATGGATACGCCCCACCACCTTCGTCCCTCCCTGCACCGCGCTCTCGGGGTGAACTATAGAGCCGGCATACCCACCGACCGGCAGCATCTCCTGTGCGATGATATTCTCACCCGCCATTGGCTAAGACCTTTCAATTTCAAACGCGAAGGGGTGCGTATGCACAGTCATATAGCCTACGCGGATGCAGGCAAGCGCAATCTACTGGACATCTACCAGCCGCATGAGCCTCGAGAGGGCGGGTTTCCCGTGCTGTTACAGGTGCACGGTGGCGCATGGATTATTGGCGAGAAGGAACAACAGGCCAAGCCACTGATGTACCACCTGGCGCAGCGAGGCTGGCTGTGCGTGGCGATTAATTATCGGTTGAGTCCAAAGGCGGCATTTCCCGCGCATATTATCGATGTCAAGAAAGCGATCGCGTGGATCAGGGAGCACATCAGGGAATACGGCGGCAATCCGGATTTCATTGCGATCACCGGCGGCTCTGCCGGCGGCCATCTCAGTTCACTGGCGGCGTTGACGCCCAATCGTGCTGAATGGCAGCCCGGGTTTGAGCATGTCGATACTGCCGTGCAGGCCGCTGTGCCGTTCTACGGCGTGTATGATTTCCTCGATCGCCATGGGATTCGGCCTGAGATGTCCATGGATGGTCTGCTCGCCGACCGGGTGATGCAGTGTTCGCGGCAGGATAACCCTGAGCTGTGGGATACCGGATCGCCGCTCAGTCATGTTTCGGTAGATGCCCCGCCCATGTTCGTGATACACGGCACGCACGACTCCCTGGTCTGGGTAGAGGAAGCGCGGGTCTTTGTCTCGGCACTGCAGGCCGTGTCCAAACAGCCGGTGGCCTACGCCGAATTGCCCGGGGCGCAGCATGCCTTTGAGCTCTTTCATTCAGTGCGCACTGACCATACGGTGCATGCTGTTGGGGATTTTCTGGAATGGACCCATGCCCAGTGGCTGCGCGCGCATTAACCTGGGGCGCACCAGCCCGGCCGCATGTCTCCCCAATAACTTTGCAGGATAGCGATCGCAGCAAGCGGCGCGGTCTCGGTGCGCAGCACACGTGGCCCGAGAGACAGGGCCGTGTAACCGGCTTGCGCGGCAGTCTCGATTTCACTTTCGCTTAAACCGCCTTCCGGCCCGACCAGCAGGGCGATACTGTTAGGTGGCTTGCCTGTCCCAGTGTTATCTGCCCGGTGATGCAGTACGAATTTTCGCTCGGCTACAGTGGACGCCAGCCAGGCCGTAACTGCCTGCAGGGGGTTGATCAGCGGCAGGCGATTGCGACCGCATTGTTCACAGGCACTGATGGCAATGTGTTGCCAGTGCTGTATTTTTTTCTCCGCGCGATCACCGACTAGTTTAACGCCGGTGTGTTCGGTCAGCAGTGGCGTCAGGGATACGACGCCCAGCTCGGTGGATTTCTGCACTATCCAATCCATGCGTTCACTGCGGGAGACAGCAATGCCCAGATGGATATCCAGGGAGGACTCACATTCCTGTTGCCGGTGCAAGCCTGTCGCCACCTGAACCCGTTTCTTGTCGAGTGCGGCAACTTCACCCGGGTATTCGCCGCCGTGACCATCAAACAGGGTTACCCCGTCGCCAACTCCCAGGCGTAGGACGCGGATCAAGTGATGACTGGGTTCCGGCTCCAGATCGACCAGGGAATTGCTGTGCAGCTCCTGCGCGGTATAAATGCGTGTTGTGCGCATGGCAGCCTATCCCCGCATTTACAGACCCAGGTTAGAATGGATTTCTTGTGTCGGTTCGATCTGGTTCATTGTGTAGAAATGAATGCCGGGAGCGCCGCTGTCCAGTAGCGTCTGGCACAGTTGGGTGACAATCTCTATGCCAAACTTGCCGATACTGTCCTGGTCATCCCCATAGCCCTCCACGCGCTGGCAAATCCAGCGCGGGATTTCCGCACCGGATTTGTGTGAGAAGCGCTGCAGGTTGGCAAAATTGATGATGGGCATGATGCCGGCGTAGATCGGTTTGTCGATACCGATCGCTGTGCAGCGGTCCAGAAAGTAGAAGTACGATTCCACATTGAAAAAGTACTGGGTAATGGCGCTGTTCGCTCCCGCATCGAGTTTGGCTTTGAGAAAGTTGACATCACTGTCATAGCTTTTGGCTTCCGGATGAATTTCCGGATAGGCAGCGACTTCAATCTGAAAGTGCTCACCCGTGCGCTCGCGGATAAACGCCACCAGTTCGTTGGCGTAAACCAGTTGCGCTGCACCTCCAGTTCCTGACGGAATGTCGCCACGCAGTGCTACCAGGCGTCGGATACCTCTGCCCTGGTATGTCTCCAACAGTGACGCCACAGCATGTTCGTCATCTCCGCCAAAGCTGAGGTGCGGAGCTACATCAATGCCTGCACTCCTGATTGCCGACACCACCCCCAGGGTGGTGTCGCGCGTGCTGCCGCCGGCGCCGTAAGTTACCGAAAAGAACTCCGGAGCCAGGGCATTCAGCGCAGGCGTGACCTCGGTCAGCAACTTGTTCGTTCCCGCTTCCGTCTTGGGCGGGAAAAACTCGCAGCTGATGCGCGGTTTGCGCGCGGCCATTGGTTACAGTTCCTCAGTATTTGTAGCTGTCAGGTTTGTACGGCCCGTCCGGACTGACCTTGATGTAATCAGCCTGCTCGGGCGTCAGGCGGGTTAGCACCGCGCCGAACCCACCGATCATATGGGCGGCGACTTCCTCGTCCAGTTTCTTGGGCAGGACTTCAACTGACAGCGCCGAAGGCTTCATTTCAGGTTCCAGGTTGGCGAACTTGCGCTCGTACAGGTAGATCTGTGCCAACACCTGGTTGGCGAAAGAACCGTCCATGATGCGCGACGGGTGGCCGGTGCCATTGCCCAGGTTCACCAGGCGGCCTTCGGACAGCAGGATCAGGTAGTCGTTAGCGGACTGGTCGCGATATACCTTGTGCACTTGCGGCTTGACCTCTTCCCATTTCCAGCTGCGACGCATGAAAGCCGTATCAATCTCGTTGTCGAAGTGACCGATGTTGCATACCACGGAACCTTTTTTCAGCGCCTTGAGCATGTTCGAGTCACAGACTTGATAGTTGCCAGTGGCGGTAACCACCAGATCGGTGGTGCCCAGCAGGTCGCGGTTGATACACGTCTCGCTGCCGTCATTGATGCCTTTTTTAAAGGCCGAGACTACCTCATAGCCATCCATACAGGCCTGCATGGCGCAGATGGGGTCAACCTCGGAAATTTTTACGATCATTCCTTCCTGGCGCAGAGACTGGGCCGAGCCCTTGCCCACGTCGCCGTAGCCGATGACCAACGCTTTCTTGCCAGACAGCAGATGATCAGTGCCGCGTTTGATGGCGTCATTGAGACTGTGGCGACAGCCGTACTTGTTGTCATTCTTGGATTTGGTGACAGAGTCGTTAACGTTGATGGCCGGTACTTTCAGCTTACCGTGCTCCAGCATCTCCAGCAGGCGGTGAACTCCGGTGGTGGTCTCTTCGGTAATGCCGTGTATCTTGTCCAGCATGGCAGGATACTTGTCGTGGAGCATGGAGGTCAGGTCGCCGCCGTCGTCCAACACCATGTTGGCATCCCAGGGTATGCCATCCTTGAGTATGGTCTGTTCCAGACACCAGTCGTACTCCTCTTCCGTTTCGCCCTTCCACGCATACACGGGGATTCCTGCGGCCGCGATGGCGGCAGCGGCATGGTCCTGGGTGGAGAAGATGTTACAGGATGACCAGCGGACTTCGGCGCCAAGCTGGATCAGCGTCTCGATCAACACGCCGGTCTGGATCGTCATGTGGATACACCCGAGAATCTTCGCGCCGGTCAGGGGCTTGCTTGTTGAATATTTGGCGCGCATCGCCATCAGCGCGGGCATCTCGCTTTCGGCGATTTCCAGTTCGCGTCGGCCCCACTGGGCCAGTGAGATATCCGCGACTTTGTAGTCTTCCGCTTTCTGCTTCAATTTTTCTGCTGTGCTCATGATTAAATTCCTCTGGGTCTACTAAGACCGGTTATAACGTTAAATAAAATTTTGTCGCCGTGTTTTAGCGAGCCTTTTTCAAGGCTGACGCTTTATCCTTTTTCTCCCAGGTAAAATCCTTATCCTCTCGCCCGAAGTGCCCATAAGCCGCCGTCTTGCGATAAATGGGGCGTTTCAGGTTCAGCATCGCAACCAGGCCCTTGGGACGCAGGTCAAAATGCTCGCGCACCAGCTCTGCAATGCGATCATCAGAAAGTTTGCCGGTACCGAAGGTATCGATGGAAATCGAGGTGGGCTCGGCCACGCCAATCGCGTAGGACACCTGGATTTCACAGCGCTCCGCCAGACCTGCCGCGACGATATTCTTCGCCACATAACGGCCCGCATACGCTGCGGAGCGATCCACCTTGGAGGGGTCCTTGCCGGAGAACGCACCGCCACCGTGACGGGCCATGCCGCCGTAGGTATCCACGATAATTTTGCGCCCGGTAAGGCCGCAGTCACCCACGGGGCCGCCGATGATGAACTGGCCAGTGGGGTTGATGTGGTACTTGGTGCCTTTATGCAACCACTTTTCGGGCAGTACGTCCTTGATAACATGTTTGAGGATTTGCTTGTGAATTTCTTTCTGGCTGACATCCTCGTCGTGTTGTGTGGACAGGACCACAGCATCGACGGCAACCGGTTTGCCATTTTCGTAGCGCAGTGTCACCTGACTCTTGGCGTCCGGACGTAACCAGGACAGAGTGCCGTCCTTGCGCAGCTGTGCCTGGCGCTCGACCAGGCGATGGGAATAATAGATTGGCGCGGGCATCAGCACAGCGGTTTCGTTGGTAGCGTAGCCGAACATCAGGCCCTGGTCACCGGCACCCTGCTCGTGGCCCCTGCTCTCGTCCACACCCATGGCGATGTCCGGTGACTGCTTACCGATGGCGTTGATGATGGCGCAGGAAGCGCCGTCGAAACCGACATCAGAGCTGTCGTAGCCAATATCCAGTATGGTTTGTCGAATCGTCTCCTCAAGATCCATATGCGCTGAGGTGGTGACTTCCCCCGCCACGATGCACATTCCCGTCTTCACCATTGTCTCTACCGCGACGCGCGCGTCCTTATCTCGCTTCAGCAGGTAGTCGAGTACCGCATCCGAGATCTGGTCGGCCATTTTATCCGGGTGCCCTTCGGACACGGATTCGGAGGTAAACAGTTTGTATTCGCTCATAGTTTTATCCTTGTGACTAAATTTATCAGGGGCGGCCAAACAGCCGCACCTGTACTTGAAAACCGTTACGTTGGGCCAGATACACACTGGCAATATCGTTTAGTCCTGCATCTTCAGCCCACTGCGCCAGATCCTGGGGATCAAAACCCAGCCACAAGTCACCACAATTTTCCCGGGCCCAGCCCTGGTCGTGGTGGCACAGGTCCGTGACCAGTACCACACCACCGGGCGCGAGGCACGCTGCCACGTCCCGCAGTACTTCACCCGGCGCAGGTGTGTGGTGCAGTACCATATTGATCACCACGCAATCGGCTTGCAGGCTATCTAATTGGCCACTGCGGGTGTCGTCTAGGATGAACTCCACGTTGTGCAATCCGGCGGCGGCGATTTTCTCCCGGGCCTGTTCCAGCATGCCCGGTGCATTGTCCAGTGCCACCACGCGCTCAAACCGGGGTGCCAGTTCCAGCAGGAACGAACCATCGCCCGGCCCTATTTCCAATACTGTGTGGCGGCGCTCCAACGGGGCATCCGCCAGCACCTGCGCGACCACGTCCGCGTACTGCGCATAACTGGCGATCAGATCCTGCTGCTGGTGGAACTTGTGGGCATTGAGCCGGAAAAAGTTGGCGGAGTTTTCCTCGCGCTGCCGGTGCAAGGCCTCCAACCTGTCCTGGATGTCCGCAGGCAGTTCGATCTCATCCACAGCTTCAAAAATACTGTGTTGCAGCGCTTCCAGATCGGGGTGTTGTCCCAGTTCGCTGCGACGGTAGAAAATGGAGTTGGCCTCGCGCCTTGCGGCCACCAGCCCGGCACTGGCCAGCACTTTCAGGTGGTGGCTGAGGGCTGGCTGGCGGATGTCGAAGATGGTGCACAGCTCGGATACCCCGAACGAATCCTTGCGCAATACCCGCAACACCAGCAGGCGCAGGGTGTCAGCGCTGGCTTTGCACAGGTTGGTGAGAGCGGCCAGTCGTAGCTCCGGCTGCGGCTGGTTGGGCATCTGTGCCACCTGTTTGGCGGTATTTGGCGATAGCATGGGGCGGGAGTCTAGCAGGACATAACACCTATATCAAAATTTTTTGATATACCCCTGTGATACCCGTCACAACAATGAAATCAGGCACATGGCCCAAATATCCGCCTATTTGTTTGCCGTTCGCCCCTGCTTACGCGAAAATGGCGGCCCATTTTAAGCTCCCCATCCTGCCCTGGAGAACTCGATGTCGTCCCCACGCACAAAGCTTGCCAATGCCATCCGTGTCCTGAGTATGGACGCCGTCCAAAAGGCTAAAAGTGGCCATCCCGGTGCCCCCATGGGCATGGCAGATATCGCCGAGGTGCTATGGAACGATTATCTGCGCCACAATCCGGCGAACCCCGCCTGGCCTGGCCGCGACCGGTTTGTGTTGTCCAATGGCCATGGCTCCATGCTGCTGTACTCGCTGTTACACCTGTCAGGCTATGACTTGTCATTGGCGGATATACAGAATTTTCGCCAGATGCACAGTAAAACGCCGGGCCATCCCGAATACGGCTATACCCCTGGTGTGGAGACCACGACTGGCCCCTTGGGACAGGGTCTGGCGAACGCTGTGGGTATGGCACTGGCCGAAAAAATTCTGGCGGCCCAGTTCAACCGGCCCGGGCACGATGTGGTAGACCATCGTACCTACGTCTTTGTAGGCGATGGCTGCCTGATGGAGGGCATTTCCCACGAGGCCAGCTCCCTGGCGGGGACCCTGGGATTGGGTAAACTCATTGCGTTTTACGACGACAACGGGATTTCCATCGATGGCGAAGTGGAAGGCTGGTTTACCGATGACACGCCCGCGCGTTTTCGCGCCTATGGCTGGCAGGTTATCAGCGCGGTGGACGGCCACAGCATTGACGCGGTCAAAGCCGCGATCAAGACTGCGCAAGGCCAGACGGACAATCCTACCCTGATCTGCTGCAAGACCATTATCGGCAAGGGTGCTCCTAACAAACAGGGCACCGAGGCCACTCACGGATCGCCATTGGGTGAGGATGAAGTGGCCGCGACGCGCCAGGTGTTGGGGTGGGAGTACGGACCGTTCGAGATTCCCGCGGACATTTATGCCGGTTGGGACGCGCGCAAGCAGGGTGCGGTTCGGGAAAAGGATTGGGATCAGGCGATGGCGGACTATGCACTGGCCTACCCCGAGCTTGCGGCCCAACTGCGCCGCCGCCTGGCGGGCGAGTTGCCCGCGGATTTCTCGCAGCAGGCGGCAGCCTATATTGTTCGCTGCCAGCAGGAGGGTAAGAGCATTGCCTCCCGCAAAGCGTCCGAGAATTGCCTCAATGCCTTCGGTCCGCTATTGCCGGAATTGCTCGGTGGTTCCGCCGATCTGGCGGGTTCCAACTTCACCATCTGGTCAGGCTCCAAGGGGATAAGCGCTGAAGATGCCAGCGGCAACTATGTCTACTACGGGGTGCGTGAATTCGCCATGGCGGCCATCGTGAACGGTATCGCCCTGCACGGCGGCTTTATCAACTACGGGGCCACTTTCCTGATCTTTATGGAATACGCCCGCAATGCTGTGCGCATGGCGGCATTGATGCGACAGCAATCCATCTTCGTCTTCACGCACGATTCCATCGGTCTCGGTGAAGACGGCCCGACGCACCAGCCCATTGAGCAGTTAACCACCTTGCGCGCCACGCCCAACATGCAAACCTGGCGCCCCTGTGACGCTGTGGAGTCTGCAGTGGCCTGGAAAGCGGCCATTGAGCGCCGGGATGGCCCATCCTCACTGGTATTTTCCCGCCAGGCGTTGTCCCACCAGCAGCGCAGTGAACAGCAGGTTGCTGACATTATCCGCGGCGCCTACGTGCTCAGTGACTGCTCAGGCACACCGGATGCCATCCTCATTGCCACGGGTTCGGAAGTGCAACTGGCAGTAGCGGCCGCGGAGAAGTTGGCAGGCAAGGGCAAACAGGTGCGTGTAGTTTCGATGCCCTGTGCAGAACTTTTCGAACAACAGGACGCAGCCTATCGTGAAGCAGTCCTGCCCAGCGATGTACTGGCCCGCGTGGCTGTGGAGGCGCTGCACGCGGATTACTGGTACAAGTGGGTCGGACTGGACGGGCGCGTCGTCGGGATGACCAGCTTTGGCGAGTCCGCCCCGGCCGAAGAATTGATGCGCCACTTTGGCTTCACGACTGAGAATGTGGTCGCCGTCGTCGAAGACGTGTTGTTCTAGGGCGCATCTACATGTTGCGTCTGGCTATCAATGGCTACGGCAGAATCGGGCGCAGCATCCTGCGTGCCCTCTACGAGAGTCCCCTGAGGCATGAACTGGGGGTTGTCGTCATCAACGAACTGGCCGATGCCGGCACGGTGTTGCACCTGACCCGCTACGACTCCACCCATGGGCGTTTTCCGCTGCCCCTGGAGGGGGACGCCAAACACTTGCGGATCGATAGCGACGCCATCGTCCTGTTGAACCACTCGCGGATCGATGATCTGCCCTGGGGAGCATTGGGTGTGGATATGGTGCTGGAATGCACAGGGGCCTTTTCCGACCGCGTTACCGCCGAACAGCATCTGCATCGGGGGGCGGGCAAAGTACTGTTTTCCCAGCCGGCCCAGGCCGACGTGGACAAGACCGTGGTCTACGGCGTCAACCACCGTGACCTGCGCGCCACGCATCGCATCGTCTCCAACGCATCCTGCTCCACCAACGGCATTGTACCGGTCATCAAGGCACTGGAAGATACCGTCGGCATCGAGAGTGGCACCATTACCACGATTCACTCGGCGATGAATGACCAGCCGGTGCTGGATGCTTACCACCACACGGATTTGCGCAAAACGCGGGCCGCTTCCCAATCCATTATTCCTGTGGATACGGCATTGGCTAAAGGCATTGAGCGCTTGCTGCCAGCCATGGCGGGGCGGTTTAGTGCACAGGCGCTGCGGGTGCCGACGCTCATTGTGTCGGCGCTGGACCTTACCGTGCAAACACGCAGTGACACCGATGTGCTGGCGATCAATCGTATTTTGCGAGAGGCGTCACAGTCCGGGTTTGACGGCGTCCTTGGCTATACCGAGGAGCTTCTGGCATCCTGTGATTTTAATCACGATGCCCGTTCCAGTATCGTGGATGCCAGCCAGACGCGGGTGAGCGGCAAGCGCCTGGTGAAGGTC
>JANPDE010000471.1:0-36531 GCA_031431315.1 Haliea sp. | reverse complement strand
GCAACTCCCAAATCATCCAGCAGCTTGAGCAGCTCGCCAACGTGCATATCGTGTTCGACCATGCCGTCGCTGTACTCATCCTGCCCTGAAATACCGCGATGCTCTGCCTTGACGTGGGTACGGAAGTGCATGCGCGTGCCATTCCACCATACGAAGAAGGGCACGCCCGCTTGAACTTTCTCGGTAATGAACTTCTTGGCGGCAGCAACCGTTTCGTCATCAATGGTTTCCATGCGCTTCTTCGTCAGCATGCCGGTGTTTTCTATCTTCTGTCCGCCCTTGCCGTCAGCCCAGGTATGAAGGACACCGCGCGGGCCGTGCTTTTTGAGGAAAGCAGGGTCCTTCGGGTAGTCCGAATTTTCCGGTTCCTCTTCGGCGTTCAAATGGTAGAGATTGCCGAGGAACTCGTCGAAGCCATGCATCGTGGGCAGATGCTCGTCGCGGTCGCCCTGGTGATTCTTACCGAACTGGCCGGTAGCGTAGCCCTGGGCTTTGAGCACCGTGGCCATGGTTACGTCTGTCTTCTGCCAACCTTCCTTTGCACCGGGCAGGCCGACCTTGGTCATGCCACTGCGCAGCGGCACCGAGCCACCAATGAAGGCCGCGCGGCCCGCCGTGCAGCTCTGCTGGGCATAGTAGTCGGTAAAAGCTACGCCCTCTTTGGCGATGCGATCGATGTTCGGTGTCTGGTAGCCCATCATGCCGCGGTTATTGTGGCTGATATTCTGGGTACCGATGTCATCGCCCCAGATAACGAGGATGTTGGGCTGTTTATCTGCCGCTTGCGCGGCAACACTGACACCAAACATTATCGCGAATACAAGGGAGCAGTGTTTACTGATGCTGTGGAATTTCATAGCGTACTCCGATTTTGAGGCGAGCTTTATCGTGGCCCACACTAGCATAGTAGCCACAACACTCGGAAGCCACTTTTTTGGCGACGCTTTCTAGCGGAAGGTCGACCAAGGTGTCTTAATGCAGCGCCTTATCCACCCGATGTTCATCAAACACAAACTCAAACACCTCCCGATAATTGCGGGCAAAGTGAATATTGATGTCTTCGCGCAGGTAGTCCGGCAATTCCTCGAAATCGCGTCGGTTGGCAAAGGGAATAATCAGTTCCATGATCCTGCTGCGTCGGGCAGCAATGACTTTCTCGCGAATGCCACCCACTGGTAACACCTGCCCGGTCAACGTGAGTTCGCCAGTCATCGCCAGCGGCCGCTTGATGCGTTCGCGGCGCGCCAGCGACAGCAGCGATGTCGCCATGGTAATGCCGGCGCTGGGCCCATCCTTGGGTGTGGCACCCTCGGGCACATGCAGGTGCACCATACTCAAATCGAAGAAATCCGGGTCACTATTGTAATCCTTGAGGTGGGCAACGACATAACTATAGGCGATTTCAGCCGACTCTTTCATCACCTCCCCCAGGCGTCCGGTCAGTTTGAAGCCGCGGTTGAGTGTGTGCACCCGTGATGACTCGATGGGTAGGGTTGCGCCGCCCATGGCAGTCCAGGCCAGTCCGGTCACCACACCCAGGCCGCGCAACGGCCGTTCCGGCTGGAACGGCGGCTTACCGAGCAGGACCTCGATGTCCTTCTTCCCCACGCGCAGCTTGTCCTCTTTCCCGTCCAGCAGCCGCACAATGGATTTGCGCATAATGCGCGCGAGCTGTTTCTCCAGCGTGCGCACGCCCGCTTCCCGGCAGTAGGAATCAATCACATACTTGAGACCGGCATCATTGATTTTTAGCTGTTCATCACTCAATCCATGGCGCTCCAGTTGCTTGGGCCACAGGTGATCCTTGGCGATGGACAGCTTTTCCTCCGCCACGTAACCCGACAGGCGCAGGACTTCCATGCGATCCAGCAGGGGCGCGGGTATGGTATCGAGCTGGTTGGCGGTGCACACGAACAGAACTTTGGACAAGTCAACGCGCAGGTCCAGGTAATGATCCAGAAATTCGCTGTTCTGCTCCGGATCCAGAACTTCCAGCAGGGCGGAGGCGGGATCACCCTGAAACGACGCGCCAATTTTGTCGATCTCATCGAGCATGATCACCGGGTTGGCGACCCGGACTTCTTTCAGGGCCTGTACAAACTTGCCCGGCATGGCACCGATGTAAGTGCGCCGGTGCCCCTTGATTTCCGCCTCGTCGCGCATGCCGCCAAGACTGAAGCGATAAAATTTGCGACCCAGAGCATCGGCCACGGAGCGGCCAATGCTGGTCTTGCCCACTCCCGGCGGCCCCACTAGCAACAGAATCGAACCGGCAATTTCACCCTTGAAAGAACCCACGGCCAGGAATTCCAGGATGCGATCCTTCACGTCATCCAGGCCCTCGTGGTGCTCATTGAGCACCGCGCGCGCATGCTTGAGATCCAGATTGTCCTCGGACAATACGCCCCATGGCACCGCTGTCACCCAGTCGAGATAATTGCGGGTAACGCCGTATTCCGGTGAGCCCGTCTCCAACACGGCGAGCTTGCGCATCTCCTCTTCGATGCGCCGGTCTGCGTACTCCGGCAGATTGAGGTTGCTGATCCGCTGCTGGAACATTTCCACGTCAGCTGTGCGATCATCCTTGGATATTCCCAGTTCCTTCTGGATGATTTTGAGTTGTTCGCGCAGGAAAAACTCGCGCTGGTGCTCCATCACCTTCTCATTCACCTGACTGGTGATCTGTCCCTGCAATTCAGCGACTTCACGCTCCTTGCGCAGCAGCTCCAGCACTTTTTCCATCCTGGAGCGCAGCGGCAGGGTATCCAGGATTTCCTGTAACTGCTCCCCGGTGGCGGTCGTCAGTGCCGCGGAGAAATCAGCCAGCATACTGGGCCGATTGGGACTGAAATTGGTTAGGTATTGCTTCAGCTCCTCGCTGTAGAGAGGGTTCAAAGGCAGCAACTCGCGGATCTGCTTGATCAGCGCCATGGCATAGGCCTTGATTTCATCGGAGTCACGGTCACCCTGGCTGCGCGGATACTCCACCTGTACCAGATAGGGCGGCTTGTCACTCAGCCAGCGCACGATGCGAAAGCGTTTGACGCCCTGGGCGAGAAATTGTCCCGTCTGTTCCCCCGGCACAGTCGGGCGATGCAGACGCACGACACAGCCGATTTCGGGAAACTGCCGCGGCTGCGGGGCGCCGCTTGCGTCCGCCACATTCACGTAGGACAGGCCGATCAGCCCGTGCCCGGCATTGCGCACCGCCTCCAGCGTGCTCCCCCACTCCCGTGTATTGATGGCTATCGGCTGCACTTGCCCGGGGAAAAACGGTCGATACGGTACAGGTATCAGGTGCAGGGTATCCGGCAGCACGTCATCGGCCACCGCAGGGGTCTGAGCCGCCTCCTGATCCGTCTCCTCGGCGGGCTCTACTGCAACGTCCACCGCCTGTTCGTGTTTATTCATCGCAATCGACATCCTGTGCCATCCGCGTCAGACGCACGCGCTAATCACCTCTTTATATAGGCTATCGGGTATTTTTCAAGCATCGTGTCATCAAGGCATACTGCTGCGCCACCGATCCCGTTATACTTGCGCGCCCACAACTATCGCCCATCAGGTTGTGTTACACGAGGACAACACCGTGCATATCGATCAGCTGTCCGTCGCAGCGCTTGCGACACAACTGGAAACCCTGCAGCAGCACTACAACGCGCTCAAAGACCGGAAACTCGCACTGGACCTCACCCGGGGCAAGCCCTGTACCGAGCAAGTGGCCCTGTCTGACGCGCTTGATGGCATACTCGCCGGCAACTACCTGGCAGCGAATGGGACTGACGTGCGCAACTACGGCGGACTGGAGGGACTGCCCGAGGCCAGAGACCTGTTTGCCAGGGTATTGGGGACACCGTCCGCAGAAACCCTGATCGGGGGCAATTCCAGCCTGACCCTGATGTACAACACAATTGATTTCGCGCTCACCGAGGGCCTGTCCGGATCCACCTCGGCCTGGGGCAACTCTGACACGGTTAAATTCCTGTGTCCCGCTCCCGGCTACGACCGCCACTTCGCCATTTGCGAACACTTAGGGTTCGAAATGATTACCGTACCCATGTTGGAGAGCGGGCCGGACATGGACCAGGTTGAGACACTGGTAAAAGAAGATCACACGATCAAGGGCCTGTGGTGCGTACCACGCTTTTCCAATCCCACCGGTTGCGTCTACAGCGACGAGACAGTAGAACGCATAGCACGCCTCGGCCAGGTCGCGGCAGATAATTTCATCGTCATGTGGGATAACGCGTACGCCATTCACACCCTGTACGACGACGCCCCGCGCCTGGCGAGCGTGCGCGACTTCTGCCAACAGTTCGGCACCCTGGACAACGTTTTCCAGTTCGGTTCCACATCCAAGATAACGTTTGCTGGCGCTGGCGTCTCATTCATGGCCAGCAGCGACCGGAACATGTCGGCACTCAAGCAGCACCTGGCCTTCCAGACGATTGGGCCAGACAAGGTGAACCAATTGCGCCACGTGCGCTTCCTGGCCAATCCACAAACACTGGCACAACACATGGCGGCGCATGCCGCACTGGTGAGGCCGCGTTTTGAGTGCGTACTTGGCACGCTGGCAAAGGAACTGGCAGGTGAAGGAATGGGCCAGTGGTCCTCACCGCGCGGCGGTTATTTCGTGGCTTTTGATACCTTGCCGGGGTTGGCCCGAAAAGTGGTGCAGTTGGCCGACTCTATTGGTGTGAAGCTCACACCCGCCGGCGCGACCTTCCCCTACGGCAAAGATCCCCGCGACAGCAACATCCGCCTGTCACCCACCTTTCCCGCTCTTGCGGATGTCAGGGCCGCCATGGAGGCGTTTGTTATTTGCGTGAAACTTGCCACCCTCCAGCAGCGACTGGAGCGAGCGTAATACAAGCCACTTCGCGCTGGTGCCAGCTTACATCCACTCATCGCCCCAGAAACTGCGGATATAGTTGACCACATCCCAAATGGACTCATCGCTGCCCAACTCGGTACGCCAGCCGGGCATGGCCGCACCCGTCCCATTGGCAGTGCTGTTGAACACTTCCTCTGCGGAAGTACCATAATAAAAAGTCTGCGGTCTGGAGAGGTCAGTGACACCAGGCTGTGGTTTAAACCCTGCAACCTTGATTTCGTCGGCATTGTCGCCCGCATTCTCAAGCTCACCCGGCTCTGAATTGATCTCGTGGGCTTTTTCGATAGCGGCAGTGGCCAGATTCATGATCTCCTCGCGTTCATCAGGTGCCTTCTCATCATAAGGATTCGGCTGTTCAGCCCATTCGGGCCATTCCTCCTCGGGAATCTCGGTCTGCTCGGCTGCTGCTTTGTTTTGCGCTAGTTCAATCAGTTCAGCGTAATCGTCCGCAGCATTGCTTTCAGCTTGCGTATCGAGACGCGCAGCGGGCGCACTGCCGTGACAATCGCTACAGTACACGGCATACAGTCCAGCGCCGTTACCCAATGCCTGCTCTTCAGCCAATGCCGACGCCGCAAACACCTGCCCGGAACCGAGCAGGTATAGGGTGACGCCTATCGTGGTGAGTCCAAATACAATGCAACGATGGTGTCGCATAGGATATTACCCGGCCTATTCTTCGACGCCTTTCTGGCTGGGAGGAAACCCGGCAAAGGGGAAACTGGTGACGTTGCTCTCGCTGGATGTGACACTGGACACCTTGCTACTCCCTTCCTTGTCAACTTCATCGATGCGAATAATCGCCTGCATGGGGATGTAGCTGCGCTTGACGCCGCTGAATTCGTTTTTGAGTTTTTCTTCCCCCGGATCGACCAGGATCTGGGAGCGCTCCCCGAATACGAACTCCTCCACCTCGATAAAACCCCACATGTCGCTCTGGTAGATTTGACGGGCGAAAACCTCGAACACCTGATTGCCGTTCTGGAAAATCACCTTATATACGGGTTGGTTGGCCATTGTATTCTCGTGTAACGCGGTCGCGAGGAGCCTCGCCGGCAGGCGACGACGGGGGCACCTGATTTTAAAGGGCGGCAATCTTACCACCATGGTTGCAGAATACCAGTTTCCGGTGCGGTCCGCCTGCTAGCCATTCGCTCTAGGTTTGCCCTGCCCAACTCGGTATACTCGGCAGCCTCTTTCAGCACAGCGCGATCACAGCGGCACCCCCGCTGGTACAGGCCATTGAGCAAGAAACTCTACATCAAGACGCACGGTTGCCAGATGAATGAATACGACTCGGCACGTATGCGTGATCTGTTGCTGGAAAGCCACAACCTGGTCCCCACAGACACTCCCGAGGACGCCGACGTATTGCTGTTAAATACCTGTTCTATAAGGGAAAAAGCCCAGGAAAAGGTCTTTCATCAACTGGGTCGCTGGAAGCACCTGAAACAGAAAAATCCCGACCTCATTATTGGCGTGGGCGGGTGCGTGGCGAGCCAGGAAGGGGCGGAAATCGGCCGTCGCGCGCCGTATGTCGACCTGGTGTTCGGCCCCCAAACCCTGCATCGGCTGCCGGACATGTTGCAGCAGCGTGGCGCTGGCGGTACCCGGATCGTGGATGTCAGTTTCCCGGAGATCGAAAAATTCGACCATCTGCCGCAGCCCAGCGTGGAAGGCCCCAGCGCTTTTGTGTCCGTCATGGAAGGGTGCAGCAAGTATTGTTCATTTTGCGTCGTACCCTATACCCGCGGTGAGGAAGTCTCCAGGCCGCTTGACGACGTCATTGCGGAAATCGCCCACCTGGCCGCGGGCGGGGTGCGTGAAGTCAACCTGCTCGGGCAAAATGTCAACGCCTACCGCGGCGTCAGTTTCGAGGGCGAGATCGTCGATTTTGCGGAACTGCTGCATTTTGTCGCGCGCATACCCGGCATAGAACGAATTCGCTATACCACCTCGCACCCGTTGGAATTTTCCGACGCACTGATCGATGCCTACGCACACATTCCCCAATTGGTGGATCACCTGCACCTGCCGGTACAGAGCGGCTCCGACCGCATCCTGGCAGCGATGAAGCGCGGACACACGGCATTGGAATACAAATCGAAAATACGCCGATTGCGTAAAATCCGCCCGGCTATCAGTATCTCATCGGATTTCATCATCGGGTTCCCCGGTGAAACTGAGGCGGATTTCGCCGCCACCATGAAATTGATAGAGGACATCGGATTCGACAGTTCTTTCAGCTTCGTCTATAGCTCCCGCCCGGGCACCCCCGCGGCAGATTTGCCAGACGATACCGACGAGGACACCAAGAAGCAGCGCTTGCAGATACTGCAGTCATGCATTATCCAACAGGCCGCAGCCATCAGCCGGCGCATGGTCGGCACCCTGCAGCGCATTCTGGTGACCGGCGTGTCAAAAAAGGATCCAGGGCAGTTGCAGGGACGCACCGAGAATAATCGGCCGGTGAATTTTGCCGCGACAGACCAGACCCTGATCGGACAATTTATAGATGTACAGATCACTGACGCCCTGCCCAATTCCCTACGCGGCCGGATATCCGATGGTTGACGCCTGCGAATTCCCGTATATCCTTATCAGTAATTGCATTGCCCATAGCGGCGACAGGATACTTTGAACAGCGAACCTCCCCCCCAACCGTCACCGCGACAGTTGATTCAACAAAACCTCACTCTGGAACCCGATGACGCACGTCATCTGGCTCATTTGTCTGGCCATCTGGACAGCCATTTGCGCCAGATTGAGCAGCGCCTGGATGTCAGAATCAGCGCGCGCGGTAACCAGTTATTACTGAACGGAACCGCCGCAAATGTCGCAACCACCGCACAGCTGTTGACACACCTCTACGCGGAGGTCTGCCAGGGCGTGGGGCTAAGTCCCGAATCGCTGCACCTGCAATTACAGGAAGCGGGACTGGAACACCTGGCGGAGGCGAGCCTTGACCCGTCCATACAGCCCATCCAGATCATCCGCACCAAACGCGCCTCCATCAAGCCGCGCGGCAAAAATCAACAGGCCTACGTGCGCAGCATAAAGAAATATGACATTAACTTTGGCATCGGCCCCGCCGGTACCGGCAAAACGTATCTGGCGGTGGCCTGCGGTGTCGAAGCCCTGCTGGAAGAGCAGGTGCGCCGAATCCTGTTGGTGAGGCCGGCGGTAGAGGCCGGCGAGAAACTGGGCTTCCTACCGGGTGATCTCAGCCAGAAAATCGACCCCTATCTGCGACCGCTATACGATGCTTTGTATGAAATGCTCGGCTTTGAAGCCGTTAACAAATACATCGAGCGGAATATTATTGAGGTCGCGCCCCTGGCCTTTATGCGTGGACGAACACTGAACCATGCGTTCATCATTCTCGATGAAGCACAAAATACCACGCGCGAGCAGATGAAGATGTTCCTGACCCGTATCGGCTTTGGCTCCACCGCCGTGATTACCGGTGACGCGACGCAAATCGACCTGCCACGCGGCTCACCGTCGGGCCTCACACAGGCGAGCAACATACTGGACGGCGTGGAAGGCCTGGGTTTCACCTACTTCGGCAACAAGGACGTGGTGCGACACCCGCTGGTGCAGCGCATTGTCGAGGCGTATGACAGCGCCGAAGACAACGCCACTCCCCTGGATAAGAGCCGGCGGTGAAATTGCACGTAGATATCCAGATGGCTAGCCGTGAACCCGTCCCCCCTGCGGCCGACATACGCCACTGGATCGCGGCAGCCCTGGCCGGACGGGCGCCGCAGGAACAGGTGGAAGTCAGTGTACGCCTCGTGGACAGGGATGAAATGGCGGCGCTGAACCAAACATACCGGGGCAAGACGGGCGCCACCAACGTGCTTTCCTTTCCTGCTGAACTGCCTGCAGAACTGGAATTACCCCTGCTCGGCGATATTGTCATCTGCGCGCCGGTTGTGCGGGCGGAGGCGGCACAGCAGGGCAAGAGCCAGAGCGCCCACTGGGCCCACATGACGGTCCACGGCACACTGCATCTGTTGGGTTACGATCACATCGAGGAGGCAGATGCGACCATCATGGAGTCCCTGGAAAGCGCCATTCTCGGGGCGCTGAATTACAGTTGTCCATACGACTCCACTCAACCCCGCGAGCACTCCTCGTGATGAGTGAGGATCGTTCAGGAAATTATGCCGGTGACCGATCATGGATAGATCGGATCGCCCTGTTGTTCAACTCCGAACCGCGCACGCGCCAGGATCTCGTGGAAGTGCTTGCCGTGGCGGCGGAAAACGCAGTCATCGACCAGGACGCTCGCAGTATCATGGAAGGGGCGATGGAGGTCAGCGATACGCAGGCCCGGGACATCATGATCCCGCGCTCGCAAATGGAGTTTATCAAGGCGGATGCCACGCTGCAGGAAATCCTGCCCCAGATCATCAACTCTGCGCACTCCCGCTACCCGGTGATCGGAGACAATCCGGACGACATCCTGGGAATTCTGCTGGCCAAGGATCTGCTACCGCAAATCCTCGTCGCGGATAACGGCAAATTCAGAATCGAGGATTTGCTGCGTCCCACCATGGTGGTGCCGGAGAGCAAGCGCCTCAATGTGCTGTTGCGGGAATTTCGTGAAAATCGCAATCACATGGCTATTGTGATCGATGAATACGGCGGTGTCGCCGGCCTGGTCACCATCGAAGATGTGCTGGAGGAAATCGTCGGCGAGATCGAGGACGAAACCGATCCCGAAGCGGACCGTTTCATCTACTCGATTAACGCCAACGAGTTTATGGTGAAAGCGCTGACGCCGATTGAAGAATTCAATGCGCATTTCGGTTGCCGCTTCAGTGATGAGGAATTCGACACCATCGGCGGTCTGGTCATCCAGGCTTTCGGGTATATGCCTGCCCGCCAGGAAGTCACCACAATTGACGAGTTCAGGTTCGAAGTAATGAAAGCCGACCAACGCAAAATTTATACCCTGCGTGTGCGTCCACCGCAGAGTTAGCCGGTATCAAACAACACCCTTCCATACGCTCCGAATCCGGCCTTAGTCCCCTAAAGGTACTGCTGTGGGCGCCTCTGGCCGGCGCCCTGGTCACCGTATCCCTCGCTCCTTTCAATATCTGGCCGGCGGGTATTCTCAGTTGCGTCATCTATGTCTGGCTCTTGAGTACCTGCAATGCGAGAGCGGGCCTGTGGCGCGGCTGGTTGTACGGTGTGGGCTTGTTCGGCACCGGAGTGTCCTGGGTCTTCGTCAGCATTCATGACCACGGCCATGCCAGTGTTCCGTTGGCAGTGGCGCTGACGGCGCTGTTTTGTGCGGCAATGGCACTCTTTCAGGCGCTGTTCGCCTGGTGCTATGTGCAATTTGTGCGCCCCCTGCCGGGCGGCATGCTGATGGGGTTCCCGGCGCTCTGGGTGTTGTCTGACTGGCTGCGCAGCTGGCTGTTCACCGGCTTCCCCTGGCTCTACCTGGGCTACGCCCATGTGGATACCTGGATCTCGGGCTGGGCCCCGATCACAGGCGTACTCGGACTGTCATTCATTTGCGCACTGACCGGCGCCTGCCTTTTTCTCGCATGGCGCAGTCGCAAACTTGTGGCCTGTGCGACCTATGCGGTGATTCTGGTCACCCTGTGGGGCGGTGGTGCCGTACTCAAACCCACGCAGTGGGTCGCTAAAGCCAGCGAAGTGCCACTGACGGTGGCACTGTTCCAGCCCAATGTGCCACAGGAGAACAAATGGGACCCCGAGTGGTACCGCCCCATCCTGCGTCAGCTGCGCGAAGCCACCGACCCGGTACTGGGGCACGATATCGTGATCTGGCCGGAGTCGGCGATTCCCAACTACTATCAACGCGCCCAGGGATTCCTGGAGCCGCTGGCCAAGCGCGCGGCGGCTGCCAATACCACGCTGATTACCGGCGCGCCGTTTCGCCCTGACGATGGCAATCGCTACTACAACAGCGCGGTCGCGTTGGGTTATGGCGAGGGGATCTACCACAAGCAGCGCCTGGTGCCGTTCGGCGAGTATGTGCCGCTGGAATCCTGGTTGCGCGGCCTGATCGGCTTTTTCGATTTGCCGATGTCAGCCTTCAGTGCGGGGTCCGCTGATCAGAAGCCCCTGCGGGCCGGCGCCTATCGCATCGCGCCCTTTATTTGCTATGAAATTGTCTATGGCGACCTCGTAGCCCGCGATGCCCGCGATGCCGACCTGTTGGTTACCATCAGCAACGACAGCTGGTTCGGTGATTCTATCGGCCCCTGGCAACATTTGCAGATTGCCCAGATGCGTGGCCGCGAGAATGGGCGTTTTGTGCTTCGCGCCACCAACAATGGCATCTCCGCCATCATCGATCACCAGGGCCGCATCGTTAAACGCACCGACCAATTCGTGGCGACCATGCTGACAGGCGAGGCGGAAGTGATGCTGGGCAATACGCCCTTCAGCAGTTTTGGCTCCACCCCCATTATCGCTGGCTGCTTCATCGGCCTGTTAATTATGGCGTTGATGTACGTGGGATTCTGGCGCGACAACTAATCCGCCAATACTTAGCAGACAGAAAAAATTACTGTTAGAATTCGCGCTTCTTTAAGGACGCTGCGCGCAACCCATGATGGATCAGCATTACAACCCACAGACACTGGAACAGGCCGTACAGGAACACTGGCGCTCGCATAACAGCCTTGCCGTACAGCAGGACGACGCGCGGGAAAAGTTTTATTGCCTGGCCATGTTTCCCTATCCCAGTGGCCAGCTGCACATGGGCCATGTACGCAATTACACCATCGCTGACGTCATCGCTCGCTACCAGCGCATGCAGGGAAAAAACGTGCTGCAACCCATGGGCTGGGATGCCTTCGGCCTGCCGGCGGAAAATGCCGCGATTAAAAACAGGGTGCCACCCGCCCACTGGTCTGCACAGAACATCGACTACATGCGCGCACAGCTGCAGCGCCTGGGTTTTGCGTACGACTGGGACCGGGAAATCGCCACCTGTGACCCAATGTACTACCGCTGGGAGCAGTGGTTTTTCACCCGCCTGTTTAGCAAAGGCATGGTGTACCGCAAAAATTCGGTGGTGAACTGGGATCCAAGCGATCAAACCGTATTGGCCAATGAACAAGTTATTGATGGCCGTGGTTGGCGCTCCGGCGCGTTGGTGGAAAAGCGCGAAATACCGCAGTGGTTTTTGAAAATCACCGATTACGCACAAGAATTGCTGGATGGCTTGGATGATCTAGTCGGTTGGCCGGAATCGGTTAAAACCATGCAACGCAATTGGATTGGCCGTAGCGAAGGCCTCGAAATCCAATTTGCTATACATTCCCCTCTCACCTTGGGAGAGGGTGGTTCGCGTAGCGAATTGGGTGAGGGCGTTGAAAACGGTGAGCCGCTAACGGTATTCACCACCCGCCCAGACACATTAATGGGTGTTACCTATTTAGCCGTAGCGGCTGAGCATCCGATTGCTTTGCAGGCCGCTGTGCAGAATGCTGAGTTGCAGGCGTTTATCGATACCTGCAAACAAGGTGGTGTTTCTGAAGCGGAACTGGAAACCCAAGAGAAAAAAGGGATGTTCACCGGCGTATTCGCCATACATCCAATTTCAGGTGAAAACGTGCCGGTCTGGTCGCCAATTTTGTGTTGATAGGCTACGGCACTGGCGCAGTGATGGCAGTACCAGGCCATGATGAACGCGATTTTGAATTTGCCCATAAATACGCATTGCCAATCAAACAAGTTATCGCTGTGCCTAATGAGAATTTTGATGTGGCCCAATGGCAAGATTGGTACGCCGATAAAACAATAGCAGGATTGCAAGTTATAAATTCCGGAATTCTAGACGGTAAAAGTTTCAAGCAAGCTTTTGAGTTTCTGAAAAATGAATTAGTCAGCAACGGGCAGGGCGCGCATCGTGTCAATTTCCGTTTGCGTGATTGGGGTGTTTCGCGCCAACGTTACTGGGGTTGCCCAATTCCGATAATTTATTGCGCGGCTTGCGGCGCGGTGCCAGTGCCCGCTGCGGACCTGCCAGTCGTCCTGCCCACCGATGTTGCCTTTGAGGGTATGGGCTCGCCCCTCAAAACAATGCCGGAGTTCTATGAGACCACCTGTCCGCTTTGTGGCGCAGATGCCACCCGGGAAACAGACACCTTCGATACCTTCATGGAATCATCCTGGTACTACGCCCGCTACGGTTGCGCCCATAATGACCAGGTCATGCTGGACAGAGAGGCAGACTACTGGATGCCAGTGGATCAGTACGTGGGCGGTATCGAACACGCCATCCTGCACCTGTTGTACTCGCGTTTCTTCCACAAGCTGTTGCGGGATGAGGGACTGGTGAACTCCGACGAACCTTTCATTCGCCTGCTGACCCAGGGCATGGTGCTGAAGGACGGCGCCAAGATGTCCAAGTCCAAGGGCAATACCGTGGACCCGCAAGCGTTGATCGACAGCTACGGCGCTGATACGGTGCGCCTGTTCAGCATGTTCGCTGCGCCACCGGAGCAATCCCTGGAGTGGTCCGACTCCGGTGTGGAGGGCGCCAACCGCTTCCTGAAACGCCTGTGGAAAATGGCCGCCAACCACACAGCAATGGGGCCCGCCCCGGCACTGGACGTGACCGCCTTGGACGACCAGCAAAAAAGTATTCGCCGCAAAGTGCACGAGACCATCGCCAAGGTCAGCGATGACTATGGCCGCCGCCAGACCTTCAACACGGCGATCGCCGCGATCATGGAACTGTGCAACGATCTGGGCAAGCTGGACAGTACAGGGTCCAGCCGCGCGGTGATGGACGAGGCCCTGCACGCCATCGTGTTGATGCTCCACCCCATCGTGCCGCATGTGTGTCACGCGGTATGGCCGCTCCTGGGTGGCCAGGGTGATATTCTCAACGCCGCCTGGCCCGGAGTTGATGCCAGCGCCCTCGCCCGCGACAGTATCGAGATGGTGGTGCAGGTGAATGGCAAAGTGCGCGCCAGGATGGAAGTCCCTGCCGACGCGGACAAGCATACCGTTGAAACGCTGGCGCGATCCCAGCAGAACGTCAGTCGGTTCCTGCAGGACGTGAACGTACGCAAGGTCATTGTGGTGCCGGGTAAGTTAGTTAATATTGTGACTGATTCCTGATAAGGAGACCCACCATGGTTCGGTCCCTCGCCCACTACTGTCTGATCCTGGGCTTAACCTGCCTGCTCGGCGCCTGCGGCTTCCAGCTGCGCGGGACCGGTAACAGCGCAACGGCTCTTCCGGAAACGTGGAAAAGCATGAATCTGGTCACCTCTAACCCCAACGGCGAATTCAGTCGCAATGTCACCGCCTTGTTCGCCGCCAACGGCGTACAGTGGACTGACAGCAGCAGTGCCAATTTCAGCCTGGTGCTAGGCCCTGATAATTTCAGCCAGCGCAATCTTTCCCTCAACTCCGAGGCCCGCGTCGCTGAAATTGAACTCTCCATGAGCGCACAGTTTACGGTACTCAATGCCAGCAAAGCCGAGGTGATGCCACAGACCACGGTGTCGGTCGTCAAGCAGATGGAGAACGATCCCCGCAACGTGGTCGGCAAGAGCGGGGAAGTTCAGCTGATCCAGGCTGAGATGCGCACCGAACTGGCCGAACAGATCATGCGCCGCATCGGTTTCTTCGCGTCCAGCAATCAGTCCCAACCCGCAACTCCCACAACCCCTTAATGCGCCTCTACCCCGAGAAACTGGCCGGGCAGCTGCAGCAACAACTTCTTCCGGTCTATCTGGTCAGCGGCGACGAGCTACTACTGGTACAGGAGTGCTGCGACCAGATTCGCCGCGCGGCCCGGGAGCGGGGCTGTAACGAGCGTGAAGTGATCGACAGTGGGGTCTCCGGTTTCAATTGGAAGGACCTCCTGCACAGCGCTGCCAGTATGTCCCTGTTTGCCGATCGCAGGCTGATTGAACTGCGTCTGCCCAGCGGCAAGCCCGGAGCGGAGGGCAGCAGCGCCCTGTGCGAATATCTGGATATCGCCAGCGGTGATGATGTGTTGCTGATTGTGTCCGGCAAGATTGACAAGCAATCGACCAACAGCAAATGGTACAAGGCATTGGACAAGGCCGGAGCCACTATCCAGGTGTGGCCGGTGGATGCTAAAAACCTGCCCCGTTGGCTGCAACAACGGTTGCGCAATGCCGGCATGAGCATCGACAACGACGCACTGCAATTGCTGTGTGATCGGGTAGAGGGCAACCTGCTGGCCGCGGTGCAGGAAGTTGAAAAGCTGAAGCTGTTGGCAACAGATGCCAGGATTACCCTGCAAACCATCACCGCAGCGGTATCCGACAATGCCCGCTACAACCTGTTTGACATGACCGATAAAGCCCTGCAGGGCGATGCCAGCGCCAGCCTGCGTATGCTGCACGGACTACGCGCTGAAGGCTCTGAACCGCCGGTGGTACTGTGGAACGTGGCCCGCGAGATCCGCACGCTGTACGAAGTGCGCGTGGATTGCGACCGGGGCCAGAGCGCACAGCAGGCGCTGGCCGCGCGGCACGTGTGGCCAAGCCGTATGCCATTCGTGCAGGCCGCCCTGGCGCGCCATGACACCTCATCCCTATCCCTGCTGCTGGAGCAGGCCGCCCTGGTGGATGGCAGTATCAAGGGCTTTGCTGACGGCAAGCCCTGGGACAATCTTGAACGTCTTGTGCTGGGGCTTTGCCGCATACACCACTAGCTGTAATCTTGCAGCAGGTTGTTCACCCGGAGTTCAACCCTGCTATCGGCTGCGGCTGGACACAGAAATGTTCTGTTCGTTCTTGCCATCGGCTCCGGTCGGGAAGGCCTTTTCGCCTGCTTCCCCGATACTTGCATTCGAAAAGGCCTTCCCGCCCGAACCCGTCAGCCCGAACGATCCATCTCGAATCAACAAAGCTTGCATTCCGCCTCTTTCAATACTACTGTACGTATATACAGTATATTGGGTAACTATCCCCTGGAGGTAAAGGCCATGAATGAGATGCTGGAGCAGATCACCCGTCGCAGCGACACCTGGCGCGGGCACCAGCGCCATTTTCCGCAGCACTGTGTTTCGGCGAACAGTGAGTGCCACGACTCCCGGGGCCTTGCCACAGGCTACGCCACACTGGACGCACAGCTGCAGCAGGGCGGTTGGCCCTTGCACAGTACCATTGAGCTGCTGAGCGACGGTTGCGGACTGGGCGCCATGGGACTGTTCCTGTCCGCCATGGAGCGCCTCAGCGAACAGCACCGCTGGCAGGCGTTTATCGCCCCACCCTATACACCCTACGCCCCCTTGCTGGCGGCGCGGGGTATCGATACCCGGCAGGTGTTGCTGGTCCACCCCCAGAATCGGCAAGACCTGTTGTGGGCCACCGAACAAGCCCTGCGCAGCACCACCTGCAGTGCGGTATTCAGCTGGTTGGGCGCACAGGACTACCGTTACAGCGAGTTGCGCAAACTGCAACTGGCTGCCGCCAGTGGCGACAGCCTGGCAGTCCTGTTTCGCCCCAACCAGGCGTGCCACCAACCCACTCCCTCCAGCCTGCGCCTGCAGATGCGTGAGTACCGTAAGGTACACATCCTCAAACAGCGTGGCGGCAACCAGTCTATCGATGTGGAGCTGTCGCCGGCGGAGGATGTGCCGCAGCAACCACAACTGTGGGAATTGCCGGCCTGGCCAGCCACCAGCCAACACCATTCCGCCATGGGCGTGACATTGCCAGTCGCCTGAGGCCAGCAAGGGCAACAGAAACACGATCTGTATCAATGCACTGTGGGACACAAAGGCATATATACTTCCTGTGACGACAGTTAAGGACACAGACCAATGCAAGGACTACCACATCGATACCACATCAGTGCCAATGCGGAAACGGAAGGTAATGTCATCCTCAGGGCAGACAATTTGCCACAACTGGTTTCAGCGCCGCCTGCACAATTCGGCGGCCCGGGAGACCAGTGGTCACCAGAGCACCTGCTGGTCGCCAGCGTCGCAGACTGCTTTATCCTGACCTTTCGCGCTGTGGCCCAGGCTTCAAAGTTGGCCTGGAGTACGCTGGAGGCCTCCGCAGAAGGCGTTTTGGACCGGGTCGACCGGGTAACCCGTTTTACCACGTTTACGGTCTCGGCAACGCTGACAGTGCCAGTAGATACGGATATCGACAAGGCGCGACAGCTACTGGAAAAAGCCAAAGGAGCCTGCCTGGTCACCAACTCCCTGTCTGCCGAAACCCACCTGGAAACCGACATCCTCGTCGAAACCTGAAGACGGAGCGCTGCGATGAATGCACCCCTGCGTGGAAGCTGCCAATGCGGTGCCGTCACCTATGTGATAAGTGCCGCCCCCCTGTTCACCTACGCCTGTCACTGCAGCAGTTGCCAGAAGCGTACCGGCAGTGCATTCAGTCTGGGTCTGGTCATTGCGACGACAGCACTGGACCTGACAGGGACATTGACATCCTGGAGCCGCGTCTCGCAGCAGGGCCATACCAACACACGCTACAGTTGTGCCAGTTGCGGCAACATTATTTACGGTATCGGCGAGAGCAATCCCGAGTTGGCCAAATTGCAGGCCGGCACACTGGAAGACACCAGTGCGGTTGAACCGGAGGTCCATATATGGACCAGCAAAAAGCAGCCGTGGCTGATCCTGTCTTCCCGCGTCCGCCAGTTCGAGACGCAACCTGAAGATGGGCTGGCGTTATTACAGGCCGCCCTGGATTACCGGGCACAGGCGTCATCGGTGCCGCGGCAGATGAATGGCTGACAGCATAGGCTGTCAGCCGGGGTGTCGTTATTTCTCCGCGATGATATTGGTGCGAATCTGGAATTCAATGTTTTCCCTGTACGTTTGGGAAAACTCTTCCATTTGCGTCGCTAACGCCAGGTGCTGCCGACGGTTCATGACGCCACAGTCCATGTAGGCTTGCGCCTGTAACAGGTATTTTTCCACTGCTAACCGCGCCTGGTACATCTCCTCTTCACTGGCCACCGCGCTGTCGGGTAACACTGGCGCCTCGCCCGGCCTTTTTACAGGGCAGGCGGCAGAGGCATTGAATGCCAGGCTGAGCAGGACTGCCATTACTAAAGTTTTCATCACTAGGTCCTCCTTTGTAACTTTAAGTAACACAACTTAAAGCTAGTGTTACCACTATCTACCCATCCCATCTCAATCGCAACTGATTTGTTGTGAATTATTCATTAAAAATCAGATAGAAAAGTGACACAGAAAAAATAGTCGCAAGGATAAATTTATGCACCAATTTGTCACATACGGTAACAACCTAGAGGCCAATAAAGGGCATCCAGGTATCGCAGCGGGACGGTTTCCTCCTCGCTGGACAAGCGTATTCACATCACTAATACTGTGCAAATGTACAGTATTAGTGATGTGGAAGGGATGTTACACCCACCGGCTACAGCCCCCTGGTTCGCGAGGAAATCGTGAGTCTGTGGCTGTGCCTGCGCTTTGACCAGCTGCCCCTGCAGTGCCTGAGCCGCTGCGAACAACAATCGGTGGTGGTACTGACCGCACAGCGTGTGCTGCGCGCCAACGACCGCGCCACCGCCCTGGGAATTCGCCAGGACATGGGCACCGCAATGGTGCGGGCACTGGCGGGGACAGAACCGGTGCGTTTGCTGGAGCGGGATGTACAGGCCGAACAACGCTGCCTGCAACAATTGTGCTGCTGGGCCTATGGCTTCACTCCTAGCCTTTACACCTGGCAAACGGATTGCCTGCAACTGGAAATCGGCGGCTGCCTGAGCCTGTTCCGCGGGCTTGATCCCCTGTTGCTGGAGGTGGCTAACGGCAGCAGTCGCCGCGGATACAGTGTGTGCTGTGGACTGGCATCGACACCCAAGGCCGCCTGGTTACTGTCTTTTGCCAATCGCGACACCGCCATGGCCATCCAGCGGCCACTGGAGGAGCGGCTCGGTCCCCTGCCCCTGAACCTGCTGGGGGAATTCGCTGCCACCGTGGACTCCCTGCGCCGCGCCGGCCTGCATACACTGGGCGATGTGCTGGTACTGCCACCGGCGGCACTGGGCCGGCGCTGCGGCAGGGCATTCACTCTTTTTTTGCAGCAGCTTCTGGGGCAGCGGGAGGACTTGCAGGCGGATTACCGCCCCCCCGCGACCTTCAGTGATGAATACTGGTTTGGCTACGAGGTAAAAACCAACAACGAGTTACTGCCTGCGATGCAACACCTGCTGCAGTCGCTGTGCCGCTTCCTGCGCAACACCCAGCTCCAGACCAGTGAGATCAACTGGCAGCTGGTTGGCATGAATCACCGGCTGCAAGATGTGTGCGTGCGCAGCGCCAGCAGCCACAGCGACTGGGAAAACTGGTACCGGCTCAGCTGTATCCGCTTTGAACGCCTGCGACTGAGCGGCAGCGTGGAAGGCCTGGCGCTGACCTGCGGGCAATTGCGCGCCGGACAACAGGACAGCATCGACCTGTTCAGCCCGCGCAACCAGCACGAGCCCCTGGCCAGCCTGCTGGACAGGCTGCGCAACCGCCTGGGCTTACAGGCCATTGAAAAAGTTGGCTGCCGGGACGAACACCTGCCGGAGCTTGCGCTGCTGGTCAGCAGCGGCCAGCACGGGGACGAGCACAGCAGCAAAGCGCACTGCGCCCAGCGCCCTTTCTGGCTGATGCCACAGCCGCGGGCGCTGCGCCAGCATGGCGAGCAACTGTACTGGAACGGCGCCCTCAGCCTGGTGTACGGGCCGGAGCGCATTGAGGACAACTGGTGGCAGGACGCGGTGAGCCGGGATTATTACATCGCCGCCGACAGTAGCGGCCAGCACTACTGGGTGTTTCGTGACCGCCTGGCCGGGCCATGGTATATCCACGGGGTGTTTGCCTGATCGCGAACACTGTTTACACCACCATCGTCACTCGAACAACACGACTTCCTCAAACCGGGGCAGTGTATTAAAGCGCAGCGCGGGATTTGCGACTGCCTTACTGTGCAGAAAAGACAGCGTATTTTCCCGATCGCTGGAGAGGAAGGTTATGGCCTTTACCTGCCCCTTGAACGGCCCCTCCACAGGCGCCGTGAGACTGTCGAAATGGATAGGAATAATCCGTGAGGGGGCGACCGCCGTCACCGTCTCACGCCAGAAACTCTCCATGTAATCGGCAGTCTGCGAACCCAGGCCACCGACGCCCAGAAACACGGTATCCGCGGCCAACCCCTGCAAGGCTCCCTCCACATACCCGGCACTACCCACGATCAGCCAACTCCCCCTAGGGTGACTGACATGCAGCACATACGCCGTACCCACCCGGTAATCAAAGACGCGAACCGGTGGCGCCAGAGGTTCACTGATCTGCGGACTACCCAGCGCCCGCTGGCGAATCGCGGGGTCGGGAAACTCAAAATGCCGCGACTCGATGGGCGTAATAACAAATTTCCCCAGATGCACCGGCTGGCGATCCACCAGCACTTGTATCTGCGACTCGGGCAAATCCCAGCCACGACCAATATTGGCGGTGGATTCAGAGCCCAGCAACAGCGCGCCGGTGCGCCTGGCGGCTTCCGGCGCATCCATGGCGTGATCGTAATGGGAATGTACCGGCAACACCGCCGCCAGTGCGGTGACATGATTATTCGCCAGACCCCGCTCGATCGCCTGCAGGTCCGGGCCTATTTTACCCGCCAGCAGGCGCAGCGGCCCAGGGCGCGTGAACCACCCGTCCGTCATCCATTGTGTTTCACCGTCGCTGAACAACAGGGTCGCGGTGCCGCTGAAACGCACGGTCACAGCGCCGGGGGGAATATGCTGACTGCCGCCCACCGCCCACTCAGGGTCTACCGGTGGCTCTTCATACACTAATAAGGCATACACCAGAAACAGGCCCGCTAGAATGACCAACAACACGAACAGGTAAAACAAGGCGCGAGGTAGCGCGCTACCTGACAAGCTGCGTCGGCTTCTCGATTTCATAAATTGCCTCGGCGATATTTTCCAGGCGGCTTTCCAGAATCGCCTGGGCGTCGTACAGACCGCGATTGTAAAAGTAGGGACCGATTTCCTCGGCAAAGAAATCCAGCAGGAAACCGGCATCGAATTGCCCAATTTCCTGATGGAGTTCTTCGCGCAAATACAGCTGTATCTTGCGACAGATGATCTCGCGTTCTTCGCGGGTGAAGCTAATCTCCGACATCAGTGCAACCTATAGAATCCCGGTATCTTTATCGTTCAGACTTTTTGTATTCTTCTCGACCCAGTAATCCTGTATACCGGCTTCCCCACGATTGTCCGCCCATTTGGTCAGCGTGGGTCGTTCGCCCTTGAGCTTGTAATAGGGCACGGCATAGCCACAGGAGGTCTGCACCAGATCCAGCTCCATCTGGAAGATCTGCCGGGCTCCCGTATACGCGGGAAACAGCTCGTACAATTCACTCCAGCGTTCGTCACGCGGGTGAATTGCTGTCGCCTGCCCGTACAGTCGCATGATCAGGGGCTGCTTGTCGAACGAGCAGAACATGACCGTCATGCGGCCATTTTCCAGCACATGGGCGGCCGTCTCATTGCCACTGCCGGTCAGGTTCAACCAGGCGACAGTGGTAGCGTCGAGGATGCGAAAACTGTCCATGCCCTTGGGCGACACATTGACATAGCCCTGCGCTCCCGCCGTACCCACGAAGTACATGTGCTGCTCCCGGATAAACGCCATGTGCTTATCGTCAAGCTTTTTGAATCTTTCCGCCATGGTTACCCTCCCACTATCAATGCTTTCCAATATCAATTCTATGGCGCTGCCCCAGCAGCTTCATGCGGTGCAATCATCGACATCAACGTATACGGCGTTTGAAAACCGCGGCGAACAGATCGCCAGAAATACCAGGTCACCCGCGCCCGTGTTACTGATGCGCTGCCGCGCCTCGGGTGGGATGATCACCACATCGCCGGCACTCACCCGCTGTGCGGGCAGGTCAGCGACCTCCACCCAACCCTCACCTTCTTGTACGACATAGCGCTCGGTCGTCCCGCGCAGACAATGCCACCGGGTAGTCTTGCCGGGTTCCAGGCGCGCGCGGGCAATCGAGACCGCGGGATCATCAGGGGAGTTTGACAGCTCCGTGATAAAACATCCCTCGGCGAAAAAATACTCTGGCGCCGCGCCATTGGCTTTGATGCAGGCTTTGATCGAATTGGCCAGCTGTGTCATCGTCCCATATCCCGCTTGTTGATTCTCGACATGTATTCAGTACTGAATAATGGGCACCTTGCCTTGCCAGGTATTGTCGTCGAGCATGGTCAGCATGGCGTGGGCACAATCGGCGAAAGAAATACTGGAGAAGCCACTGAACGCGTTGTAGCCCAGGCGGTAGATACCGGTCTTCGGCCCGAATTTCATCTGCAGGGGACGCACGCCGAGCCAGCACACATCGGTACTTTCATCCAACAGGCGCAACTGATGTTCTTTATCCGAATGCCGGTGCTTGAGAAAGGTTTCTGAAAACCAGCGCACAAACCGGGCGCCAAAGGTAATCACATCCTCCGGGCGCAGATTACTGCCACCGCCGCACCACACCAGCCGCGGTATCTGTTCACGGCGCATGGCGGTGAGAATATGCCGGGTGACATCGGTACACAGGTTCGGTGGCGAAGTCTTTTCATCGACACCAATGGCAAACAGGATGGCATCGGTGCCAGGCGGGATAGCCCTGGCCACGTCTTCACATACCAGACCATCACCCTGGATGACCGTCAACCTGCGCCGCAGGTCTTCCGGCAGTTTGTCCGGGTTGCGCACCAGCGCGGTCACCTGATGGCCCCCTTCCAGGCATTGCGCGAGGCACTCCCTGCCCAGTTTTCCGGTCGCGCCAAACAATGAAATGTTCACGCAGCCGTGCCGGAAAAATATTTCAGGAGTGCCGCGCCAGCGAGAAAAAAGATTCCCACGAAATCAACCACCATAACTTTATGCAGTGCAGCATTGTATCCTCCCGCATGCCACATGAAGAACACATACCCAATCATCGCCACTGCCGCCATCACCATCGCCGGCGCCTGGTAAGCCGGCACAAAGACGGAGTAAAGAATAAACCCACCGACAATACCGAACAACAGCGCCCGGTGCCGCAGCAATATCACAAGGTTTTTATCGTCCAGTTCGATAGCGTATGCCCGCGATAGCCTGGCCGCTGACAGAACGCCGAGCACCGGCAGGAAGTTGATTACGCCTACCACGAACATCAGTATTGATGCGACTTCACCCATTGGCAGTTGCCTCCGCTGGCTCAGGGCATGCTCCACGCACGCGCACGCGTGCGACGTGGCTTCTGTCAACAGGTTTCAGACCATTCACACCAGCAGGATCGTAGCGCGCGACCAGCTGATATTCATTGCAGTCCTCTTCGAGATCCAGCCCAAGGTCGCGAATATCATCGTTCAGCGCCGCCGGGTGAAAACCTGAAATGAAGGGCTCACCCAGCGATTTAACGACCTGTTCCAGTTCGTCAAATAATACCGCGTTGGCACCATCGCTGGGGTGGAACATTTTCTGGTCGATATAACTGAATACCAATTCACTTCCCGGTGCGCTGCATGCGGCGATACTCGCGAGCGTTGTCAAATTCGCCTCGCGAGTCAGGTACATGGTAACCCCCAGCCAGGAGAAAAAGGTCGGGACAGACGGGTCGAAAGATGTTCTGGATAACACCTCCTGCAATCCTTCCCTGGCCAGATCCGCTGCCACAAAGTGCACACCTGCCTCGATGGTGATTCCGCACTCGGCAATGCGGTGTTTCTTCAACGCCTGCGTAGCGTCGGGATTCGTACCGGAAACGCGGTTCAAGGAGGCCACTAGCAGTGTCGCAGGGACCAGTTGGTCCGCCCAGTGGTCGCGCAGAATAGGCTGCGGATCGCAGCGGGTATGAATCGCGCGCATACGTGAAGTCGCCAGTGAAGTTGTACTTGGCACCCCTTCTTCCATCGCCCACTCCCGTTTCGATACTGTGCCAACCTGTGGTTAACCGTTGCAGTATGCCCTGCGAGTATAGATCACAAACCGCTGCCTACACATTGGCGAACGTGATCCTGTCCCGGCTTGAGCGTCACGCGCCAAGCTGCTAGTGTCAGCCGTTGCCGGAATAAGCGGGCACTATCGAATCGTATGCAGTCCAGTACAACGTCGGAGAATGCACATGCTTGATATTCATACATTGCGACACGCCCTGCTGATCTCATCCTTATGTGCAATTATGCTGGCCTGCCAGGGTAAATCCACCGATGCCACGAAAAACGCCCCGGGCAATACGCCGGCCAATGCGCCGGCCCATGCGACCGCGGCAGGCGCCCAGGGGAATTTACCTGCTAGCGCAACCACGATCGCCGCTAACGCCAAACCGCGTCAGGAATTGAATCTCAGCGATGCACGCGATTTCAATGATGCCAGGCGTGGCCTCATTGCGGCGCCGCCAGCGCTCACCATCAAGGGCCCCGGCAACTCAACCGTCTGGGATATGCCTTCTTTCGATTTTATACAGGGCGAGGCCCCGGATAGCGTCAATCCAAGCCTGTGGCGCCAGGCCATGCTCAACAATAACTATGGCCTGTACAAGGTGATCGACGGGGTATACCAGCTGCGCGGCTTCGATGTATCGAACATGAGCCTCATCGAAGGACAGACCGGCTGGATCGTGGTGGATCCGCTCACGACCAGGGAAACCGCTGCTGCCGCCATCGCGTTTGCCAGGGAGCATCTTGGCAACAAGCCAATTTCGGCGATTATATTTACGCACTCCCACCTCGACCACTTTGGCGGGGTGCTGGCAGTGCTGGGTGCCACAGGGCATACCGAGATCATAGCCCCCGTAGGCTTCATCGAGGAGGCCACGAGTGAGAATGTCATTGCCGGCACCACCATGGCCAGACGCTCCATGTATATGTACGGCAGCCAGCTGGAGCGTTCACCGCTGGGGCATGTTGACTCGGGGCTGGGTAAGAGTCCTGCCCTTGGCAGTCCCGGCATCGCGGCGCCTACCCGCATAATCACCACGACTGGAGAGACGCTCACGATCGACGGTGTGGATTTCATCTTCCAGAATGTCCCCGGCTCCGAAGCGCCCGCCGAGCTGACGTTCTATTTGCCACAACATAAAGCCTTTTGTGGTGCCGAGTTGGTAACACACACGATGCATAACCTCTACACCCTGCGCGGCGCCCAGGTACGCGATGCGCGCAAGTGGAGTCAGTACATTGACGAAGCTATTAACCTGTTCCCCGACACCGAGGTGTATTTCGGCAGCCACAATTGGCCAATATGGGATAACGCCGCGATTATCGACTTCCTGAAAAAGCAGCGCGACGGCTATCGATACATCCACGACCAGACCCTACGGCTGGCGGCCCAGGGCTATACGCCGAAGGAAATTGCGGAACAACTACACATGCCTGCAGCACTGCGCAGCAGCTTCCCCAATCGCGGCTACTACGGCACCGTGAAGCACAACGCCAAGGCGGTTTACCAAAAGTATTTCGGCTGGTATGACGGCAACCCGGCCAACCTGGATCCACTGCCGCCAGAAGACGCTGCAAAGCACTATGTCGAGATAATGGGGGGCGCTGATGCGATCCTGAGCAAGGCCCAGACTGACTTTGACAAGGGCGAGTACCGTTGGGTTGCCGAGTTACTAAATCACCTGGTCTTCGCCCAGCCCGAGAATACAGCCGCTAAATCACTGCTGGCACAAACCTACGACCAGCTGGCCTATCAGGCCGAGTCCGCGCCATGGCGTGACGTCTACCTCACCGGCGCCCTGGAGCTGCGTCAGGGCGCACCGAAAAAAGGGCTTGGTGTGGCCAACGCCGCAGACCTGCTCAGTGCGACACCGGTCGATCAATTCTTCGTGTTACTGGCAGCCATGCTTAACGGGCCCAAGGCCGATGGCAAAACATTCACCCTCAATATTCAGTTTCCCGACCTGGACCCCGACCAGGTGCACGTCCTGCAGCTGGAAAATGCAGTGCTGCATAGTCGCACCGGGAAAGCCGCCACCGAGGCGAATGCGACAATTCGAATCACGCATGCATTATTCGTGAAAATGCTGGCCGGCAATGCCGGCATTCGCGACATACTGTTCTCGGATGACGTCTCCGTTGAGGGTAGCAAAATGGATCTTCTGGGCTTCTTCGCGCTGTTCGACCGGCCGAACGAAACGTTCAACATTGTGACACCTTAGGGTATACAAGGGTTTGAGCGATAGGGTATCACCTGCTCGGGAAGGCGTTGCGTTCCATGGCCTCTGCGAGGGCGTTTGAACCCAGGGATTTAAGCTTGTCCACAACCTGCACGCGGTCCTGCACAGGTCGATTCTGGCTCAATTTGTACTTGCACTGCACGTCTGTAATGATTATTTCCACGCCGATAATGGCGGACAGCATTGCGGCTCCATACGCAGGTTGCCAGGGAGGATCTAACGCCGCCTCGTACTTGTTGGCCAGTGTCTCAACCACGTTCCTGAGTCTGTCGGCATCGTTAAATACCCTGCACCGCCCGTAGATATGCACTGCCTGGTAATTCCAGGTAGGGACCCCCGGGCCACCGTACCAGGACGGTGATATGTAGTCGTGGGCGCCCTGCAAGGTAATGAGCACTTCCTGTCCATCCAGCTCAAGGTGCTGCGGATTTTGCTTGGCCAGGTGGCAGATGATGCCGGATCTGTCCTGTGTCACCAGAAATGGCAGGTGGCTCGCAAAGAACCTGCCTTCTACAGTTGATATCAACTGTCCAAAGCCGTTTTCTTCGACAAACGCAAAAATCTCCCCCCGGTCCGTGACTTCAAAATATCTGGGTATGTACATACCTACTCCATACCGACGTACCTGGGCTCTGCCTCGATTCTTCGCAGCCACCCCTGAATGGCAGGATACCCTGACAACTCAAAGCCTCCCTCATGGGCGACGTGGGTGTAGCCATACAGCGAAACATCCGCAACCGACAGGTGAGAGCCTACCAGATAGGGATGAACCGATAAGCGCGACTCCATTACTGCCAATGCTTTATGGCCACCTGGTTGCTTGGCGTGGTACTCGTCCTTACGGTCGTCCGGCAGTCCCAGATATTTTGCGATAAATCGCGCCACGGCTATATAGGGCTCATGGCTGTACTGCTCGAAGAACTGCCACTGCAGTACCTGTGCCTGTAAGTAACTGTCCTGCGGTAAATAAACGGTACCGGTCGCCAGATAGTCAATAATAGCGTTTGACTCCCATAACATTCGACCATCGTCCAGTTCCAGCACGGGGACTTTACCATTGGGGTTCCTGGCAAGGAAATCTCCGGTCCTGGTCTCGCCGGTCATAACATCGACGGGGACCCACTCATGTTTGATACCGACTAGCGCTGCCAGCAGTTTGATCTTGTAACAGTTGCCTGATCGTATGTCGCCGTAGACCTTCATTCGCAGACTCCTTTCCTCAGTCTCAATCGCCGTCCTCGCCGTGTCCGCTGCCGGTATGACGTTCACGGCGATCCGCTACCAGAGACGCAATCACTCCCGCCGCCAGAATCGAAACAATGACACTCAGCAGGTAGAGATTGAAGTGCTCGCCCAGCTTTAGCTTCAACCATTCTGCAAGCAACATTTTCACACCCACCACCAGCAGAATAAACGCCAGCGAAACCTTCAGGTAGCGGAACTTCTCTATCATTCCTGCAAGGGCAAAGTAGAGCGATCGCAATCCCAGAATCGCGAACACATTACTGGTGAACACCAGGAATGGGTCGGCCGTGATGGCAAATATGGCAGGGATCGAGTCGACAGCGAAAATAAGGTCGGTGGTTTCGACCATGATCAGGGCCAGCGCCAGCGGTGTGAGGAGCAGGGTTCCCGGCAACGCTTTGCTCACGGCCTCATCCGGGACCGTGGGCCCATCGGGGGTCTCGCTCTCCAACGATTCTGGTGAGCCGGCGCGAACGTAAAAGTGTTTGCCGTGAAATCTGTCGGTTACCGGAAAAAAACGACGTATCAAGCGCACGATAATGCTCTTGTTCGGATCGACGTCCTCCGAGCTGAAAAAGAGCATCTTGACCGCTGTGAAGATCAGAAAAGCGGCAAAAACGTACAGGATCCAGTGGAACTCCGCAATCAGCGCTGCCCCGATCCCGATCATCGTTCCGCGCAGGACCAGAGCCCCAATAATGCCCCAAAATAGCAACCGGTGCTGGTAGAGCGGTGGCACCGCGAAGTAGCCAATGATCATCGCGATCACAAAAATGTTGTCGACGCTAAGCGAGAGTTCAACGACGTACCCGGTCAGGTATTTTTCCGTCGCCATTGACCCGCTGTTCAGCAAGCCATCGACCGCATCCAACGCCGTACCCAGACCAAACCAATGGCCTTCATACGCAAAGTACACGAACACCGCGAACGATAAACTCATGGTGACCCACACGGCAGACCAGGCCAGCGCCTCCCTGACACCGAGGACACGGGATTCGCGGTGAAAGACCCCCAGGTCCAGCGCCAGCATCAGCAGGACAAATGCGATAAACGCTATCCAAATCCACATCATTCGGTGTAGTCCTTATTTTGGCGTCATCCGCCTAACGTTGTGCCTGTTCAGTGAGGTGCTTCAGCTCAGTCACGTGTTTCTCCCAGTTCTGTCCATCAAAGGGTTGGGTACTGTACTTCACCTCGCCCGCCTCATCGAGGCACCTGAGATTGACGCTAAAACCGTTCGGGTGTGACCTTGGAATATAGAACGCTTTTATACCGCAAACCTTGCAGAAAAGATGCTTTGCGACTCCAGTACCAAATGTGTAGGTAGTCAGGGCATCCTTACCAGCCTGCAGACGAAATTTCTCCGCCGGAACGATGAGATGAAGAAAACCCGTTTTACTGCAAATCGAGCAATTACACTCTGTAACAACCGGATTCTCGGTAAACTCAACTTCAAACCTGACAGCGCCACAATGGCAACCGCCTGCTTTCAATATTGCGTTCTCGCTACTCACTGAGCAACCCCTTACCCGGAACAAAATTGACTTCAATTCTGATCCCGTCCGGGTCCTCGAACAGCGTGGAATAATAACCCGGGGCAAAATTGGCTTCCTGGGGCTCACGCAGGATATTTGCCGATAGCTGCTTGGCAACCTTGAACAACTCGTCGACGTCTTCACGGCTTTTGGCACGAAAGCACACGTGGTGTAACCCGACAGTCCCCTGTTGAAAGCTACTCTGCGAGTGTTCTTTGGACACCGGTGTAATGGCAACGCCGGTGCGACCGCCGATGCAATAGTAAAAGGTCTTATCCTCGATGACAGGCTTCAGGCCCATCGCAGCGAGGACAACCGCGTAAAAGGGCACGGATTTTTCCATATCACTGACGCAAAGTTGTATGTGTGCAATACCATTTATGTCCGGCATAAACTCCTTCAGGTTCACTAAGGGGAGAGGCTGGCTATTACTCGGTCACGGGCACCAGGAGATTGGCATCACGTGCAAGCACCCATCTGCCATTGTCGGACATGAGTATTCTCGACATCACCGGCCTTGGTCGCCTCCATCCAGGTGGCGACCAGTTGTCATATTTGCTCTTCATCACTGCCCATTGCGATACTTACATGGTAACAGGGAGGTCAGGCGCGGCTTCCTTGGGATTGGGGCCATATTGGTTTTGGCCCGGATGACTGTCCTGTACCATAAAGACGAGCAATACAATCCATCCGATAATCGGAATCAACCCTATGAGCGCCCACCATCCAGAGCGGTCAGTGTCGTGGAGTCGACGCACCAGCACGGCGATGGAAGGGATTAGAACAGCCAGGCTGTAAATGCCTCCCAGAATACCTGTACCCGTATCGGCGTTTGTAGTGCCGAGGACGCCATCAATCATGGAAAGTGCAATACTGATAAGGATGTTGAACAGGACAAAAAACCAGTACTCCTTGCGTCTTGCTCTCCCGCTGAATACCGCATACTTCTTTAAAACCTGAATATACCAGTCCATGATGTCTCCCTTTTCTTACGAAAAATAGGTGTAGGCGATGCCGCAAAGCTACTCACGCCTGCCAAACATTATCACCTTCCTGACGCCGGGACTATGCTGGAACTATGCAGTCGCTTTCCGGTACCCGACTATTTTCCAGACCAGTTTGGCGGACGCTTCTCAAAAAATGCGCCGATGCCCTCTTTAACATCGTCTGTTTTGAGCAACCGCTCATGCGCGGCATGACTACGATCCCAACTCGATGATTCTTTACCATTGACCTCGGCATTGAAAATCGCCAAAGCCTCCCGCACTGCCAGCGGTGCATTGACAGTGATTCTTTCCGCCAGCGCTAATGCACCTGACAATGCCTGTCCGGGTTCAGTGATTTGGTTTACAAAACCCAAACGATCGGCGCGATCAGCAGAAATGCTGTCACCGGTTAGCAATAACTCTCGGGCAATATTGGTCGGAAGATACCGACTTATTCTGAATGCCCCGCCAAAATCTGGCATTAATCCACGCTTAACCTCCGGCAGGCCAAACACTGCCGATGAAGATGCGACAACCATATCGCAGCACAAGACCAGTTCCAGTCCGCCGCCCAATGCCATGCCTTCAACGGCGGCAATCAATGGCTTGGTGCGATGCCTGTTGATGATGCCCACAATACCGCCGCGCTCCGTTGGCTCACCCGGGCCGGTTGCCAGATCCGCGCCAGCCGAAAATACCGTATCACTGCCGGTGAGAATTCCACACCACAATTGTGGATTGTCCTCGAGCTCATTCATCGCGGCATCGATGCCAAGAGTGATATCCCAATTCAGCGCATTGCGCTTTTGGGGTCTGGCCATTTTTATGACAAGCGCTCGACCATGGATACTGGTTTCAACAGTCATGGAGACATTCCAGGTAAAGATACATATGACATGGCCGATCGAAAGTTGCTCGCATTATCATCGCTGCTGCTCCACTCCAACATCAGTTGCGCTTAAAGTCATAATCGACGTCCAGGCTGCATCCATGGTTGGCAGCCACATTGTGAGGATCGGCGACGTGGCCGATTCCGCAGTTTTCCCTTTGCACAGAGTGAGGTATTTATACATGAAGGCAGAGACGCGCGCATTGAGCGCACAGTGCACGAGCACTTTCTCTCCCTCAAGCGCATCCAATACACGGAAGAACTTTTTGACATGCTCTGCCGTCGGCTGGTCGAAGGGTACTGGAATATGAAAATAGGACATTCCCAGTGCAGCAACAATACTACCCTCGTCGGGAATTGCGTTATCGGAATTGTGCATAGCGAGGTTTACCACGGACGCATACCCTTGTCCCGCAATTTGCCTGAATTGTTCGCGAGTTGGCTGACCAGACGTGCCAATTTCTTCGGTGATCTGATAAAAATTCAGGACTTGTTCCAAGTACGTTACCTCTTTGTGTTGGTACGACGTCTACTTCAGAGCTTCGTGATCTCACCGGTCGACATCCACCTAGCGCAATTGCTTCCCAGCTCAGCAGCCGCATGGTGCTCATACTTGGCAACCTCATCGGCTCCCCATACGTCACGCCAGCGACCATTCGTTCCGTTATGGCAGCTTGTTACAAATAAGCAGAAGTACTCTATGGCAGTATTCTCGTCCATAATAAAAAACCCGCTTTCACCTCATCGTCCCAAACTGGAAAACACTAACGGGCTGCTGGATCAATAGAATCCAGCGATTCCTGCCAACCAAGGTAATAGTTTTCTATGGGAATCATTTCAGGAATTCCGTCCTAAGTCACCATGAGTTCAACGCCGCATGACACTTTTTTATCATGGCAGTGACATACATGGTGCCCGGGAGATTGGAGTCTTCAAACTCGTCCGTGTGGCGGAATTTCTGATTTGTAACGCCGTTCGGTGGCAGCCAGTGCGCCAAAGCTTCAGGCATGAAAAAATCCCCGATGCACCTTCTCTGCACTCGTTTTCAAAACTCTATACAGGCGAACACTGTTTCCGGCCATCTGCATTCTCCCTTACCGAATTCAATTTGTTGAGGTGACTTTCAAACGCCACGCCGAGAAACTCCAAAGAGATTGCGACGCGACGCACGAATGGAGAATAGTGCGTTCCAACCAGGCGCATCTCTTACTCCATTTTTCATATTTAGACATAATCATTGAACATAATCATTAGACATGATCAATTGTAGAAAATAAGGTCAGCATACCTGACCCGAGATTCGGTACATGCGACTCATGTCAACCCAATACCGTTGCCATCTCAGCATCCAATAGTGACCAACAGGTCATTTAATGCTTTTGAAATTCCATCGCTATAGCGAGCGATCACGATTCGTATCCAGGAACGACTTCCACGCTCCAAATGGTTCCCAGATCTTGTGCAGATCCTGGAGAGCAACAACGTCGCTCTCCGACAGAATTTCCCGCCGATACCGGTAGACAAATGCTGACACGCGCATATTTGCAGCACAATGGACCCAAACATTGCTTCCTGCCAGACCATTCATGCACTCCACGAACCTGTCAAAATCGTCCTCTGCCGGATTCCTGAAGTCGACAGGAATGTGTGTGTAGAAGAGGCCAAGCCCGTTTACGATCGCGGCTTCGTTGTCGAGAGAATTTTCTGCGTTGTGCGGCGCCAGATTTATGACAGCGTTAAACCCGGCCTCTTTGATCTTTTGCAGTTCCAATAATGATGGCTGTCCGGATGTACTCAATTGCTTAGAGATGGGGACATAATTGTAAATGTGTGCTATGGATTTGCTTTCGAGCTTTAGCACGCCGAACTTTCTAAGCATCGACTTCAGATAGCCGAAGATCGTTTTTAGGGTGTTAACATTCATTTACGGCAACCGGGTGACTATCGTCTTCATGCCAGCAGTTCTTTCATTACCTGAGCATGGAACAGGTCGGAGCAGAACAACGTACCCTGTGTTTCCTCAAACAGCAGACTCGCCTCCCAGCAGTGTGGGACATGGGGTGTCTGGAGAAAGCGAAAACGATATTTGCCGGTGTGAAGCAGTTCACTGTCTTCCAGCGCCCGCGCGGGCGCAGGCTTACCACATCGTCGACACTCACAACCTTGCCGACGAAACTGCATACGGTGGTCGCGGCGGGCGCCAGGGTTTGCCATTCGTTGAGGGATCCACATTCATCTGCCTCAAAGTGACTGAAGCCAATCCACTGAATGCTGGCGGGATCGACCAAACTGGCCACAGCGTCCCGCACAATCGGAAACAGACCTTTCATGCCCGTGTGAAAGAGCAGGGGCTGTTCGTCACATACGAGAAATTGATTGAATTGGAGATTGATCTCAGGAATAAATGTGCAGATACGGTATACGTCGGGGGCAATTTCGGCAATTTGGGTCATCGCTCTTTTCCTTTTTTCGCGGGCACTTGATGGCATTGTCAGGCGCGCTCGCTTACGGCCAGAGTATGCACTGAAATATACCCCGTGTGCAGCTGGAGCGAGTGAGCCATTGCGCGTGTGATATCCCGCCGCCTTCACTGCAATTTTCGGCGGTGTTTTTTGCATTCCTGGCGCCGGAACTGTTCCTCGCTCGCAAGCAGTTGCTGTTTCCATTCTTGCATCTGGCCGGCGGAGCCGCCCTTGCGGCGCTGACCGGTATAGCGCTCGATCCTGTCCTTGATTGTCTGGCATTTCGCCACCGTTGCTGTTTGCGCAGCTACCGGCGTGGTGATCATCACGGTCAGCAGAAATACTGCCAACGCGCGCGAGGGGATATGTTGCATGGCGGGCACCTCCGTGTGCTGGTTGCCATTCTACTCCTGCCGCGACCGCGTCCCAACCGGCAAATGTGGCCGGGTGCTAGCCAACTGCAAGGTCAATACGTCCGCGTACTCGACTTTTTGGATCAAGCACTTCCTACCTGGAAACATTGTGCCGGAAAAGATGATTCAGGACCCGGTCACCGCCACCGGCTGCAGACGGGTTCAAAAAAAACGCATACAACGCCGCCAGCTCTCCACCATTTACCATTGGTCATAAGCCCTACGGGGCGTGTGCAATGAGGTAGACAAACGCCATTAGTTTAGAAAGCAGGAAAGCTATAAATCGTGTAAACGGGCCAACAAGCAGCAAGATGCCGCCGACAATATCAAGGGTGCCTGCCACTGAGTAACCATATAGCGATGCCAGAAACAAGACTTAGCACAGCCAAGGTCGCCTGCATAACATAGGCGCGTTTGTAACTTGGAGCCCAAACAGTAACTGCTGTTTTTGTGTCGCACCCCATGCGTGCAGGATGTTCTGCAACATTTATACAAATGGCAGCTCCTGCAAAAATTGCAGAAGATAAAACGGCAATGAATTGTAAAACTGCAAGCATGCGATGTCTCCCAGAGGCCTAACGCACACACTCACCGGCGGCGATGGAGCGCAGCGCAATTGCCTTCCGTTGCAGTGCCTTGTTATGCGTTTTGTTTGTTTGAAAAATCAAAACATCTCGCAACTATTGGATTACGACACTCATAGTAGCGATAAAGGGAGATTGACTTAGTTAGTCCGAATACTTTACACCCAACCTCTTCGAAAAAGTATTCCAACACTTCTTCAATTTCTTTCGCCGTGTTTACATGTTCATGCTTCATTAGCAAGCCATAGTCGAGCCCATGTTTCAGTTTGAACTCCAGTCCAGTAGTCATTTTCCAGCCCAGTGTCCAAAGTAATGTACCTTCGCTTGGTATACTTGCACGCAACACACCATTTTCTGCCAACAATAGCCCACTCCGCGCAACAACTTCGGGCAGGTTACAGACATGCTCAAGAGTAGCTACTGAAGTGATCCGGTCATATCGAGAACTACTCGGTACTCCTGAAATATCTGAATAGACATTCCGGACTCTTTCGAGAAGAGGTGAGCTCTTGTAGAGATCAGTGAAAGGCTCAACGATGTCATACGGCTGAAAGGCAGGTTCATATTGCAGTTGATTTAGAGTACCCGCACCTAACTCCAAAGTTGTCTTTCTCAAATTCTGAGGGTTGGCAACATCCTTTGCCACTTGCTTGTGCAACCACGATTCCATTCTCTGCGCTAATGACGAAGCCGTTGTCTGACCCTCTCTGTTTGACTTGTAATGCGCAGAGTAGATCGCTTCGATAGCCTTTGGCAATGGAGGGCGCGTCTTTGGAAATTGATCAAACATGGTGGCTGCCCTTGTTTTGCGCATAACGCCGCGCTTTGGGGCTGTCGTGGAGCGCAGTGCAACGGCAGTCCCAGCCGCGAAGCGGCGACAACAGCGCTTTGTTATGCATTCAGCTGGACCTGCCAATACCCAACATCAACCCATTGACCAAATTTGTACCCAACCTCTTTGTAGTGAGCGACTTTTTCCATGCCGAATTTCTCATGGAGCTTAGTGCTTGAAGGATTTGGTAAAGCGATGCCATCAATGGCAACATGTAATTTCTTTTCTCTAAGGCGGGAAAACAACTCATCGTATAGCTTTGCGACATGTCCTTTGCCCACATATTCATGGTGAAGATATACGGAAACCTCAACTGTGTTCCGATAGGCCGCGCGCTCGTGCCATTTCGTTGCATAGGCATAACCAATTATCTTGCTGCCTTCTTCTAAAACAAGCCACCACAAGCCGGCTGACTTGACTTTTTCAACTCTGATGGAGATTTCGTTTCGATCAATTTCACTCTCCTCAAAAGTGACAACGGTGTTCCGTATATAGTGATTGTATATCTCTGATATAGCACTGAAATCATTTTCTTGAGCATCTCGAATCATGCGATCTCCTTATGCATAACGCCGTCGGCACCGGCGAGCGAACCGCGTAGCGGTTTGCGAGTCCAGCGCACGAAGTGCGCGATAGTGCCCGGCCTTGTTATGTGTCACTGCTTCCAAAATCCATTAATCATGCGCTCTACAATATCGTCAGGAGGCGGGCCTAGAGTCTGGGGCTTACCAGACAGTATTTTTGTACCTTCGGCTTTCTGGCTGGTCCAAATGTGCACCTCAGATTCGAATATAAACGGAGAAAGTCTTCCAGCTAAGATTGCTACCGCGCCATTAAGCGCTTCTACCTGAACGTATAAAGGTGTGCGGCAAGAAACGCAGGAATGGTGTAGTTTTTTTGACCCTGTTCCACCCTGCAAGGTTTCTGAATTGCTATTCCCTATGATGCGGCAGTTCTCCTTTTTGAAAAAAGCCCCCTCCACATAATCGAGGCCGGAAAACTCCTGGCATTCTTTGCAATGACAAGTCAGCTGTACCACTGGAGGGCCAGATACATGCAGTTCGAGTGCACCACACTCGCAGCGCGCAATTGCTTCCATGTTTTGAACCTCGCTACACATAACGAGCCTGTAGAAAAACGACGTTGGTAGTACGCTGCTTCACTGCCGTCTTCCTCCAGCCTGATTGCTCAAGTTTCCACCAAAGTCTTTAACATAATCGCCAGTATGCGCAGTGAACCCACACGACTGTGGATATACCTGTAGACCTACGTCATCGCCCCGTACCGCATCAGCTTCTCGATGTTATGCACCATACAGTACAACCGCCATTGGCCTTGCACCTTCTGTTTACCCCGTAGCGTGAAGCGACTCAAGCCCTTGTTCGTGCCGATATTGGCAAACACCGGCTCCACCACCGACATGCGGTGGCTGTAGTAACGTTTGCCGATCGCGCTGTCGACGCGTCCCATCATCCATTCCGTGGCCGA
>JANPDE010000470.1:0-3324 GCA_031431315.1 Haliea sp. | reverse complement strand
CTGGAACTCGGCATGCCCTCCAGTGAAATCACCATCGCCGAAACATTGAAGTCCCACGGCTACCATACCGCGCATATCGGAAAGTGGCACCTCGGCGAACTGCCCGGCATGCGCGCCCAGGACCAGGGTTTTGATGAAAGCCTCAACATGGCCGGTACTTTCTACCTGCCGCCGGATGATCCCAACGTCGTGAATGCCAAGCAGGAGGGCCAGGGTATCGACCGCATGGTATGGGCCACGGCCCGCTACGCAACGCAGTTCAATGGCAGTGAAAAGTTTCAGCCAGCCGGCTACCTGACAGACTACTACACCGATGAAGCCATCAAGGTGATAGAGGCCAATCGTAATCGGCCTTTTTTCCTCTACCTCGCGCACTGGGGCATTCATAACCCTCTGCAGGCGACCCGCGAGGACTACGACGCCTTTCCTCACATTGAAGACCATTCCCTGCGAGTGTACGCCGCGATGACTCGTGCGCTGGACCGTAGCGTAGGGCGCATTGAGCAGGCGCTGCAGGACAACAGCCTGAGCGAAAACACATTGGTTGTTTTCACCAGCGACAACGGCGGTGCGGGATATATTGGTTTGCCCAATATCAACAAACCTTACCGGGGTTGGAAGTTGGATCATTTTGAAGGTGGCATTCATGTCCCTTTTGCGGCGAAGTGGCCTGCGCGAATAAAACCGGGTAGCGTCGTGTCCGCCCCAGTGCATCACATCGACCTGTTCCGCACATTTGCTGCGGCCGCAGGCGCCCCGGTACCCACCGACCGTGCACTCGATGGGGTAGACCTGTTGCCCTTTGTGCGGGGCGAAGCCAGCGGCGTGCCGCATGAAACACTATTCTGGCGGGAGGGCTATCACCAGAGCGTGCGGCATGGGGACTGGAAACTGATTCGCGCTGATCAACCGGACAAGCCTGCCGGAACGCCGCAGCAGAAATGGTTGTTCAATTTGGCGGACGACCCGACGGAACAGCGTAATCTGGCAGAGGGGATGACCGACAAAGTGGCTGAACTGGAAGCGTTGCTGGCGGCTCACAACGCTGAACAGGCGCAGCCCATGTGGCCGAGTGTCGTGCAAGACGCGCAGCTGATTGATAAACCGGGTGGCGTGCCCTATGTTCAGGGTGATGAGTACATCTACTGGCCGAACTAAGCAGATTTCAGTCTTCTTCTACCGCGAACACCGTTCCGCATCCATACTGTTTGCAATGCTGCCATTGCCAGCGACAGTGCAGGAGAGCGATATGAAAAAGGTCGTCGGGGTCTACAGCGCACCGCGCCAACACTGGGTAGGCGATGGTTTTCCGGTCCGCTCATTGTTCGCATTCGACAGCCACGGCGAGGCGCTCAGTCCCTTTTTGTTGCTCGATCGTGCTGGACCGGCTGAGTTCGCGCCTGCCAGCAATCCGCGTGGCGTTGGACAGCATCCGCACCGTGGTTTTGAAACTGTCACGATTGTCTACAAGGGTGAAGTGGAACATCGCGATTCCACTGGCGAGGGTGGTGTGATTGGCCCAGGTGACGTGCAATGGATGACGGCAGCGTCGGGCATTCTGCACGAAGAGTTCCACTCTGCCGCCTTCATGCGCACGGGCGGCACGCTGGACATGGTGCAGCTGTGGGTGAACCTGCCGGCCAGGGCCAAGATGTCCGCGCCGGGGTATCAGGCTATCCTGAATGAAACTATCCCCAGCGTACCGCTGCCGGAAGGCGCGGGATCGCTACGGGTCATCGCTGGCAGTTACGCCGGCCACGTGGGACCTGCGCGCACGTTTTCTCCCATGAATGTGTGGGATATACGCCTGGACGCCAGGTCCAGTGTCGAGCTGCCGGCAACGCGGGGCTGGAATACTGCCCTGGCAGTGCTGCACGGGTCGGTGCAGGTGAATCACCAGGCCAGCGCCTCGGAGGCACAGCTGGTGTTATTGGGCAGCGACGGCGAGGGCTTTACACTGGAAGCAGGCAGCGACGCGGTGGTGCTATTGATGAGCGGCGAGCCCATTGATGAGCCGGTAGTGAATCACGGTCCTTTTGTGATGAACACACAACAGGAGATCGTGCAGGCGATCAAGGATTTCAACAGTGGACGCTTTGGAGAAATCCACCATTAAGTGTCCATCCACAACAGGAGAAGCACATGAGTAAACCCTATATTCGCCTGAACAAAGATGATGCAGCTGTACTGCTGGTCGATCACCAGGCTGGCCTTCTGTCTTTGGTGCGCGACATCGATCCGGATAAGTTCAAGAACAATGTATTGGCACTGGGGGATTTGGCCAAGTACTTCAAGTTGCCCACTATCCTGACGACCAGTTTCGAAACCGGCCCCAATGGGCCTTTAGTGCCGGAACTGAAAGCACAATTTCCGGATGCGCCTTATATTGCCCGGCCCGGCAATATCAACGCCTGGGACAACGAAGATTTTGTGAAGGCAGTGAAAGCCACCGGGAGGAAGCAATTGCTTATCGCCGGCGTGGTCACCGAGGTATGCGTGGCCTTTCCTGCATTGTCGGCGCTGGAGGAGGGGTTCGACGTATTCGTGGTCACCGATGCCTCGGGTACTTTCAATGAAGTAACTCGCCATTCGGCGTGGGATCGCATGTCGGCGGCGGGCGCGCAATTGATGACGTGGTTCGGTGTGGCCTGCGAATTACATCGCGACTGGCGTAATGATGTTGAAGGGCTGGCGGCGCTGTTCTCCAATCACATTCCCGACTACCGCAACCTGATGACCAGCTACAACGCGCTGACAGCGAAGAAATAGCCCGTTGGGGAGTGGCTAGTGAAAGCGGCTGTCGTTGAAACATTCGAACGCCTACACGAGGCTGGCGCCGGCAAATATATTGTTCCTGGGTTGTCCGATTTCCAATAACAGATGTCTTGAAGCAGGGGATTGAAAGGTTCCTATGAAGCTTCCTGTGGGTAATTCTGTGTCTAAATAGTTAATTTAACATAATATATATTATGCGCATATATGGAAAAGTCAGCCGGAACGACGGGAGTGCTTTATTTCAAGGGTTTTGTCGAGATTTCGGGCTATACAGGTAGCTTCAAGTGATAACAAATTGTCACCGACGACGGCGACCTGGGTTCGTCGGAATTCCCGGTGTTCTATAGTTCTATCCCCAGCGGCGTGGGCCTGGTGAGCAGATGACCCTTTTTTGGCAGTTTAAGGGAATGAAGCCATTTCCTGTCCTCTGCATAATTACGACATTATTATGTTAAATGAAATGCACGTTGACGTAGTTTGCAAAAGCCTTCATAGAACGTTCTTTACCTGTTTTGCAGTGTCTAATTTGTTCAGCCCCAGTCTTTCATT
>JANPDE010000469.1:0-1784 GCA_031431315.1 Haliea sp. | reverse complement strand
GCATCAACAGCGTCGCCAAGACACCGGCCAGCAAATAACGCGCGCTGCTCAGTCGCGAGTAGTCGACCTGTGCCGCCCCGGCAAACAGCATCACCGGTAGACCGACGTTGAACGCAATGCGCGATAGCTTTTCGATGAGGGCTGGTGGCAACAGACCCAACCATTTCAGCACGACACCGAGAACGACCCACGCGAAGGTGGGCAGGGACACCGCCAGGGCAGCGTAAAAGAGCGCAAGGGCGTCAGTGATAGTCAGGCCAACTCCACCAGCGTTTCACCCAGCGCGGACAGCAGGCTGTCGATTTGCGGTTTCTCCATGACGAAAGCAGGAGCCACCTGAATCGTGTCCCCGCCGTAGCGCACATAAAAGCCCTTCTCCCACATGCGCTGTGCCACTTCAAACGGCCGCCTGGCCGGCTCATCCGGATATGCCTGCAGTTGCAACGCCCCGGCGAAACCGAAGTTGCGGATGTCCGACACGTTAGGTGAGTCCCTGAGCTGGTGCAGGGCCTCTTCAAAATACGGCGCCATGCTTGCCACGCGCTGGGGCAATTCCTCCTGTTGCAAGATATCCAGCGCGGCCAGCGCGGCGGCGCAGGCCACCGGATGGCCCGAGTAGGTATAGCCGTGGGGGAATTCGAGCATGTAATCCGGGCCACCCTTGTCCATAAACTTCTGGTAGATGTCCGCCTTGGCCACGACCGCGCCCATGGGTATTGACCCGTTGGTCAATTGTTTGGCCAGGGTCATGATATCCGGCACGACACCAAACACGTCAGCGCCCGTCATGCCTCCGCACCGACCCAATCCGGTGATGACCTCGTCGAATATCAGCAGGATGTCGTAGGCCTTGCAGATATCCCGCAGTCGTTGCAGGTAACCTGCAGGTGGAGGAATGACGCCAGCGGAACCGGCCATGGGCTCGACAATCACCGCTGCGATGGTGGAGGCGTCGTGCAGGTCGATAATATCTTTCAGCCGCTCCGCTAACTGCCAGCCGTTGGCCGGTTGACCGCGGCTGAATGCGTTTTCTGACATCAGCGTGTGCGGCAGATGGTCGGCGTCGATACCCTGGCCAAACATCTTGCGGTTGGCACTTATCCCGCCCACCGAGATGCCGCCAAAGTTGACCCCGTGATAGCCCTTGGCGCGGCCGATCAGTTTGGTTTTGCCCGGTTGTCCCTTCTGCCGCCAGTAAGCGCGCGCCATTTTCAATGCCGTGTCCACGCATTCAGAACCGGAGTTGGTGAAAAACACATAGTCCAGCCCTGCCGGGGTCAGTGAATTGATCCTGTTGGCCAACTTAAACGCGCCAGGGTGACCGAACTGGAAAGCCGGTGCGTAATCCAGCGTCTGCATCTGTGCATACACCGCCTCCGTAATCTCCCGGCGGTTATGGCCGGCGCCGCAACACCACAGTCCGGACAGGCCATCGAGAATCTTGCGGCCCTTGTCATCGGTGAAGTAAACACCCGCAGCGGCGACGATCATGCGAGGGTCACGCTTGAACTGACGATTGCCCGTGAAGGGCATCCAGTGGGCTTCCAGTTGCTCGCGTGTGAGCGGTGTGGTGGTCATTCCTGTGTCCCCCAAACTATGGATGCCCAGTCTAAAGCTATAATCATATTGTATAAATCAATAACTAGGGAACCTCTGATCAAACCTCGTTTTCTTGCACACGATCACCACATTTCTTCCTGTTGAGAAAATTCAGACGAAAATAGGCGTGTTTTCAGACTGCTTTATCGGTTCTTGATGCCTTTTGGCATCCACAGGGCGCACTT
>JANPDE010000468.1:0-14465 GCA_031431315.1 Haliea sp. | reverse complement strand
CGGCCATTCCGCCAGCCCCGCGCAAAAAGTTGTCGAAGAGATCGTGGCTGCTGGCGGCCAGGCCATCGCCAACCATGCTTCGGTGAGTGATGAACAGGGTGCTGCTTCCATCGTGCAGGATGCTATTGATAAATGGGGTCGCATTGATGTTGTTATCAATAACGCCGGCATCTTGCTGGATAAAAGCTTTTCCAAAGTCAGCATGGATGATTTTCACAAGGTGATCGATGTGCATTTGTGGGGCAGCATATATGTTAGCAAGGCAGCCTGGCCACACATGATCGCGCAGCAATATGGCCGTATCCTCATGACCACATCTTCTTCCGGCTTGTTTGGCAATTTTGGCCAAACCAATTATGGCACTGCCAAAATGGGCGTCATTGGGTTGATGAATGCCCTGAAACAGGAGGGCGCTAAATACCATATCCATATCAATGCCATCGCGCCTGTCGCCGCAACACGATTGACAGAAGCATTGATGTCCGATGAGATGAAAAAAGCCCTGGACCCAGCGACAGTTACGCCCGCGGCGTTATATTTATGCAGTACGGAAGCACCCAGCGGGATGATCCTGCAAGCGGCCGGTGGTCACTACCAACGTATCGCCATCGTCGAAGGAAAGGGTCTTACACTCGGTCCCGAGGCGACGGTAGAGGACATCGCCAGACATTTTTCCGAGATTACGGATCTTGCGGGCGCACGCCGGAAAGACTCCGCGGTAGCGTAACGCCTTATTACTAATACAGGTATTCTGTTATGAAGAGTATTGCCGATTTCAGAGGCGTGCGCGTGCTGGTCACGGGAGCCTCCAGTGGTATTGGTCGACTGCTTTGCCTGCGGTTGGCCGAAAAAGGCGCTCGCCTGGTGCTGGTCGCCCGCCGCGTCGACGAACTGGATTCACTCAAAAAGGAAGTGGAGGCCAGCGGCGCCGAAGCGGTAGTTATACCCTGCGATGTACGCGAGCTTGAGCAAGTAAAGCAATGCGTTAACGAAGCCATAGCGCATTACGGCAATATCGATATGCTGGTTAACAATGCTGGTTACGGCAATCACCACCATTTTGTCGACTGGCCGCTCGACGATATTGAAAACCTCGTACGAGTAAATTATTTCGGCTCTGTGTATTTTACCAAACTGTTATTGCCACAAATGATCGCCATGAAAAATGGCTGCATTGTTTTTATCGGTTCTGTTGCTGGAAAACTTTCCACACCCGATGAATCTGCTTACTGCGCCGCCAAACACGCTGTGGTGGGTTTGGCCGGCGCACTAAGTTTGGAAGTGGAAGACGAGGGCGTGTATGTAAGCACCATAAACCCTGGCGGTTTCGACACGCCCTTCTTTAAACAGGCGGATCTCGATCGCATGCCGCCAGTGGCAAAAAATGGTATGGGGGATCCCAACAAACTGGTGGATCACATTTTCAAATCACTTGCCAAAGGTTTGCATGACACCACCTATCCTTTCTTTCCCGCCACCGGCTATCCCGTGAATGCCATTGCGCCGGAGTTTATGCGCAAACAAGTGAAAAAGGTAACTATCGAAGCCATGAGAAAATTGAAAAAGTAATACGGGGCCTGTGGGTATTTCCGCGCCTCATTGTGATGGCGCAGCCCAAGATCCTGCTTTTGAGGTAATCAATGAATGGAAACGGAACAGATATTTGACAATATACTGATCCCGAGACCCAATGGCAGCGACAACCTCGACACGGTCGCACATTATCTCGCTGAGAGGCTGGCCAATGCCGGCGCACTGGTGAGCGAAAGTCATTTTACGGCCACCGCCCACGGCTTCCAGTTAATGTGGACTATGGCGATCATCATGATGGCCGCCTACGGCGTTTGTCTGGTGAAGAAGAAATATGTGACCGCGACATTGATACCGATCGTATTGGCCGGATTACTTCTACTGGAGTTCGAATATCTGGTGTCAACCGTGAGTGCACTTTCGAATACCGACGAGCGCAACATCATTGGCACCTATCCGGGCAACGAACAGGGACCGACACTTATTCTCGCGGCACACTATGACACCACCACGCATTTTGGTGATCACTTCAGCTGGGGGCGCTGGGGAAAATTGCAGGGACCGGCAACAGCTATTGCCATCGGCTTTCCGTTGCTGGCGTTGTGGATGCGCCGCAAGGGAAGAGTCATTCACCTTCCTGTTACCTGTATCGCTTTTTCACTCGCGGCTGCACCTTTCATTGCGATGTTCTGGTTTCAATCTGTTGGTCCTCTGGTTCGCACACCGAGCATTGGCGCAATTGATAACGGCGGCTCCGTAACCGCGTTGCTCCTGCTGGCTGAGGAATTGGAAAAGCGCCCAATTGGAACAGGTAGCACCGTTAAACTGGTTTTTTTCGCATCGGAAGAAGAGCGCACTCTGGGCTCCTGGGCCTACGCGAAAAGCTTGCTTAATGAGAAAAGAGGCAGTGAAGTGGGGCTGGCCACCAATCTGATGATCGTTAATCTTGAATCGATCGGAACAAGCGATGAACTGGCTTACATCCCCGAAGACGGATTTGCCACACGGCGGTTCTTTAGTTCGCAAGCGATGATAGATTTCGTAAACAGCGGCGCAAAAAAAGTTTATGGGAAGCCTTTGGGGGCTCGCGAACTTCCGTTTGGCGTCCTGACCGATGGGCGCAGCTTTCTGGCGCACGGCTTTGAAGCTATTACTCTGAGATCTTTTGACCATGATCAGTTTCCGCGTGACCTGCATTCGGAGCACGATTCACGTGATCGACTGTCTATCACGGGAATTGAGAAGAGTGTCTCGTTGCTGAAAGAATTCATTAATCTGGCGGACAACACACCTGATTAGGCGTTTTTTTGACAAGGCATTTATGTGGACGGTGATTCAGGCAAGGAACTGAGTAGTTGAATATCAGCTTGATGAGCAGATTGCATAATCATCCAGGTGCGGCGATCGACTCCGACTGCTGCATTAATAACATTAAATCCGCTCTTCTACGGGTAATTTCCGGTAGCGGCTTTTTTCGTAGAATCGAAACTTCTTCAACGGTATAGGGCACGAATTGCCGGATCGATTCCATAGGGCCAAATTTCGTCAACATCCAATTCAGCACAGCAGTGGTATCCTGGTCCGACAGCGAGGAGAAGGCAACACCGGGTACCTGCACCAGGTATTCCCTGCCCCCGGGTACTCCCAAAAATTTTGCGACATGATTTTGCAATGTCGGTATGCTGCTCATACCGCCGCTGCCGTCCGCTAAATGACAGCCCTGGCACTCCAGCATAAACAGTGTCGCGGGGTCTTTAGCCCACAGGCGAGTGGGCAGCACGCAGAGCAATAGCAGGATGCACCGTAGTAGAAAGGTCATGGTACGAAGGTCACTGCCTGGCATTGACGATACCCAGCGCGGAGCCCATCAGGGCTCGCTAACGCCAATCACAACGCTGACCGTGCTGTTATAAACAATACCCGCCTGACCCATACACCAATCGATATCGTTGCTTTTGCTCGGATAGTAGACCGGCTTGTCGCCCTCGTTGCGATGACAGAAACAGCGCTGGCAGGTGGTTTTGCCACAGCAATCATTGTACGAGACGATGTAGTGCTTATTGTCGGCGGGGTTAAGGCAGGTGCCGATCCAGGATACAGGGGACATCTCGGTTCCCGGCGGACAGGAGTGCGCCGTACCGCCGCAGCAACTCGCGATGAAGCCATCAATGGAACAATATCGCCAGTAATTGCAATCGTAGATATCACCTTGCGGTGTGGAGGAATCGGGTTCGCCACTTGCACCCGGTGGTGCCGAATACGTTCTGGCGATCGGCAGTAACGGTAAAGCACCAGCCCCGATCGCGAGTAACCCCAGTTTGTTCAAAAAACTGCGCCGCGACGTGTAACGTGCGAGCCGTCGGGTATGCCTGGAAAAGAAACGATCCAGTCGGCTTTTCGGTAGTGCAGAATCAGCTTCTGAAAAATGATCCGGGCTAGTCACTGGCGAGAAACTCCTGCAAAGACGCAACACCTCGTTCGTGAGCCTCAAAAAGACTCTCTAAATGTTCCCGCGAATTGACCAGGCCTTTGGCGCGAATCACGCCAGCCTTATCAATCAGGGCAGCAAATGGCAATTTTTCTACCACAAAAGCGAGGCCCAGTCGTTTGGATATGACGTAGCGCTTCTTGTCCAGTTTGTGGACAGTGATGAATTCGCGGTGTTGCCGCATTTCATCAGCGCTATCACCGTCGCTGGCCAGAATAACCTGCAACGGATGATTGTTTGCTTCCCTGCGCCCCACTGACTGAACAATCGGTAGCAGGGATTTGCAGACCGGGCAGGTCGGAGAAACGAACAGCAATAAAGTACTGCGCAGACCGTCCCCGAGAGTGATTGGACTGTCGTCAAATGCGACTAAACGATCGATAGGAGCTGGATCGCCTGCCTGCGGGCCGTGGCGGGTCATCAGCGCGCCGGCTGGAAACACGCGCTCATGCAAAACACCAATTTGACGCATCAAGGCAAATACTACAAAACAGAGAATTACCACAATTACCCATAAAACAGTCTGGGAGGCGGCCAGGGTACTCATAAAGGCATTCCCGGATTGCCGCTGCTCCTGACCGCAAGATACCGCCTTGATCGTTGTTGGTTGACGATGGCTTGTTCAATGCTGCTGTAGATAAAAATCACGGCAATACTGGCGAGCGCGATGGTGCCGAGCTCCTGTATGGATAAGTGGTGCGAGAGGAACGGTATCGGTATTGCCGTGGCAAGGGCAAAAATCACCAGAATGCAATTTCGAACCACCAGAGTCCAGCTGATGGTCTGCGTCTCTCCCGACGAGAATCCCGACGGGCTCCCCGCAGGGCCGCTGCATCCACAGTCCAGATCGTCATTGCCCCTGACCAAATTGAGAGCCATGGCAGTTGCGTACACGATCAATAGAGCCGCCGCGATGAACGAGGAATACACCCATCCCCCTATAAACAGGGAGAGTGCCAGAAATCCTTCAAGCAGAATAAGAAATAGTGCAAAAGCCGATAGCAAAGGTCTGGGCAACAGTTGATACGCTGCGAGCTGTGCGGAAAACTCGCGGTAATGACTGATCTTGTGCAGCGCGGCGCGCAGAAAAATAGATACCAGCAGAAAGCGCAGCACAAAACTGATGGTGATAGCCGCTGACATCCCCCTAGTGCCCCCACCCAGGTAACTGGAGAGCCAGGTTTGAATAGTTGCCGGTGGTAACACGGTGTTTGAACGTCATATCAGCAGCGTCATAAATGGCCACCATGCCGCTGAACTGCCCGCCTAGAATCAGCGTCGGGTGTTTATCCTGCGTCACGACAATGGCGTCCGGTCTGGCAAGAGGCTCTTCAAAGCTGAGACCTGATAACACGTTGTATAGTTTATTCAATGGCCAAATCCATTCGGTACCAAATTCGGTGGGTACGCCAGAAAATGAAATGCCTGGGCTCACCAGTTTAAATTCGCCAATTTTATTGTGCGTCGACAGATCGAACTTCCACAAATGCGTGCCACCGGTTTTGTGTGTGTCAGTCTCTCCCTGATGCATCAACACAAACGCCTCCTGACTGGCGTTATGAATGGCGAAAAACTGCCGCCCGCCCACGCGCCACTGCTCCTTGCGTTTGTCGTCATCGATCAGCGACCAGGGTTTGGAAAATAGGGCCGCGGTATTATCCGGTTGCTGGTCCAGATGAATGGCATAGAGATAACCATCAAAGGAAACAAAATACCACGTTTGCCCAACGCGAATGCCTTTCTCGGAAAGTGGGTCTTTTTGCGGATCAAAAAGCCGTTCCGTCCGATGTTTATCCTGCAAAGTTCCATCCGGCTTGAGTGTTACAAACAACAGGGCGCCGTCGCCACAAAACATCATGATTCGTCGCTCGCCGGCGGCATAGGTCAGGGAGCAACCCGGGGTGGGTATTTCCTCGACAAACTTACGATTTTTGACATCAACGATACTGATGGATTGCGCGGGAGTCATGTTGAATACGGCGAGGAATTGCTCATCGTCCGTCAACGTTGCATTGGCAACCGGCAGCGCGTTGTGGGCGCGTTTTGCCGGAATGATCACTTCCGCAGCAGGTGTCAGGGTCCTGCATTCATAAAAGGTAACCACGTCGGTACGCTCGCCCCGGCTGCCGCGGGAATAGTGGGTCTCCGGCAGATAAAATTCACGGGTGTCGCGTTGCGGAAACAACGGTACGGATATTCCCCAGCCGCCATCGATGCTGCCCAGGACACGGTCAATGTTGAAGTCCACTAGCGATACGCGTTCCAGTACTGGATCACTGGCCCAAAACCAGTAGCGACTGAACGGCTCCGGCAGGGATTCCACTTGTCCTATTTCCTCGATCGGAACGTCGGCTCTGGCAAGGGTTGCCAACAGGATAACAGCCGCAAGCAGGAAACGCATGGTGACGCTCCCCATCATTCCAAAAAACGCCGGAGTTGTTGTTCGAAGCACTGATTCTGTTTTTCCAGAGCCTCATTTCTTTTCAATAAATCAATCACCATGGAAACTGCAACCCAGTCGATTTCCAGGTCGGAATGCAGGCGTGCGGCCTTGCGTACCCAGTACACACTGGTGGTCTCAAATACCCAATCCACAACACTATTGCCTGCGATCGGCTGGGCGATACCGTGTTCGACCACTTCAACGATGAGTTGCTCATTCAGCCCTTCGCACTGACATAGATCGTGCAGTGATATTCTCAATACTAGGTCCATCACTACGTCCTTCACTGCGTCCGTCATCGCTAGTTACTCCATTGTGCCCTTGGATCAAACCCTGCTCTTTCTGACATAGACCGCCACAGTGCCTTTACCTCTTCGTTAGCAGAGGGCGGCATGACGACCTTCAGTAGCGCGTACAAATCCCCGGCACCACTTTTCGTGACCAAACCCTTGCCCTTGATACGCAACCGTTGGCCTGTTTGGCTGTTGGGCGCTATCGTCAGATGTATCTTGCCTGATAACGTGGGCACAGTAATTTTTGTCCCCAATGCCGCTTCCCACGGTGCCAAAGGAACAGTCAGGACCAGATTGTGGCCTTCGATGTCAAACAGGGGGTGCGGAACCAAGCGGATGTGCAAATAGAGGTCGCCATTGGGAGCGTTCCCATTGCCAGGTCCGCCCTGGCCCTTAAGGCGGATTCGCTCTCCGTCCACGACTCCGAGGGGAATTTTGACTTTCAGGCTTTTCTTGATTTCAGATAGTTGTCCGTTCTCGTATGCCGGAATCACGTACTCCACGAGTTTTGACGTCTCCGCCAGGGTCTCCTCCAGGAATACAGGCATCTCGATCTCTGCATCCTGGCCACGCAAACCGGAGCGCTGCTGGCGGTGCTCCGCGCCGGCGCCTCCGAATATGGAGCTAAAAAAGTCAGAAAAATCCCCTTCGAAATGCCGGGAGGCCGAGCCACTGGATCCACTGCTGCTACGCCATCCCGGTGGTGGCTCAAAACCCGTTCCTGCCCGATCGCGGTACTGGCGCAGTTCATCGTACTCCGCCCTGCGTCCCGCATCCTTTAATACTTCATAGGCTTCCGCGACTTCCTTGAATTGTTCTTCAGCCCCTTTTTCCGGATTCATGTCCGGATGGTACTTGCGAGCCAATTTTCGATAGGCGGTCTTAATGACCTTGCTATCTGAATCCGGCTGCACGCCGAGAATTTGATAGTAATCCTTGAAATCCATAGCGTTGTCCAACTAAAAAAACAGGCCGTAAAGGATACGGGTGTAAGTGATAGTCAGTGATATTACACCCAGCCAGCCGTCACTGACGCGACTAATTTCGGGGTGTGCAGTTAGCCACCCTGAGGGACACTCCACCCGCTGTAAATTGTAGCCATTCCCCCAGTATTTCCCAGCGCTTTCGGTCATCGACGGAACCGGGCGGGAACGACCCGGAATCCATGGAAATCATGCGGCAGCTGATTATCAACATGGATCCCCCAGACCATGTCAAGTATCGGCGGGTGGTCCGCAATGCGTTTACCACTAAAGCGGCGGATATGCTTGAGCCACTGATGCGGGAGTTCGCCAAAAATATCATCGATACGGTCGCTCCCGGAGGGGAGTGCGAATTTGTCTCCGAGGTTTCTACGGAAATGCCCCTGTTTGTGATCTGCGCTTTAATGGAAATGCCCGCCGCAAACCACAAGGCCGATCCCCAGGGCGGTAATTTATGCAGTGCCTCATCAACTCGCGGAAACTTGGGAGTATGCGCTGCTGGCTATTGATGGACCGATTGGCCTGGTCTATGTTTTTGGCGCCATGAAAGTTACGGGCTGTTCATTTGTGCAGTTGCTGGGTTGTAAGATGACCCCATAGTCGGCTCGTTGTCTACGAGCCAGAGAATGTTCCTGTAGTCGAAGTTGTCCTTGATGGTGGGCTTCACGATTTCAAAATAGGGTGACAGATCAAAATCCCTGGGTGTGAAATGACTGAAGTGCCTGGATTCCAGCAGGACATCATCGCAATGGCCGGGAGCATTGCCCCGGCAAACCTGCACATGCTGGGGGAGAATCGGGTATTTGACTGACAGGAAAGCCTGCGCGATCAGTGTCGAGCAAATGGCTCGGGTGGGTTCGCCGCTTCCCAATGCGATCAGCCGCCGACGGTAGCGTGACGGTATCGGTGGCGTGGGGACCAGGTAGCGCATCAGGTCGATAATATTTCTGGTGTCGTAACGGTAACCCACGCGATCCAGGACGTACTGAATCGTGGCAAGCCTGTCGTGTTCCGTGAGATTGACGGGTCGGCATATACGCAGGTTGTAGCCCACGTATTTTGCCAGCGGTGAACGGATAACGCCGTTCACCAGGTCCGCTTCGATGACATAGCCCTTGCCATCTTCGCCAGTCCCTGTGTACATGCACACATGTGACCAGGTGGATTGGGTGAGGTATTTGATGGCGGTGCTTACTCTGCTGTTCCCCTCAATGAGTAGTAAATCGCCAGGTTCGAGTGAATGATCCAGTTGTTCCTGTGTGAGTACTGAAAATTGTTCATAACTTGGACGAGGCCGGGTCAGGAACCGCGCGAGGTGTGATCCAAGTTGCTGCAGAACGATGTTCATGTCATTCCTAAACCAACGTGATTGCTGCTCATTCCAGATAGGTCAAGCATAGAGCCCCATGGTTGAAAAATCCATGCCACCACTTGCTGATCAACAGTTGATGGTAAAGATTCATTCTTCGACTACACTAATACGTGCCGTACCGTATGCGGAGCATCTTCACAAACTAAACCTGTCAGGAGATAGCAATAATGGCCATCAGAAAAGCAAGACCTAAAGCCAGGGCCGCTCGCAAGAGCGCAGCGAAATTGAAAACCGCTGCCAACAAAGTCGTCGGCCAGAATTTTGGGAAATACATCGAAGATATTAAAATTGGCAAGTACTCGTGGGACGATGTACTCAAAAGCACCAGTAAAAATATGGACGCGGTTGCTGAAGCGAACCGCGCAATTCTCGATGGCTACACCGATATCGCCAGGCGCCAGTATAAGATGCTCAAGGGCATCTTGAGCGAATTGCGTAAAGTCAGGGGCGACCGGGATGCCGTCGTCAAGGAACTCAAACGGGTTATCGAACGTGCCAGGAAGGATGTGAAAGCGCTGCAGAAAATGGCGATTAGCACGAATAGCAAGGCCCAGCGGATAGTCAAAAGACGCGCGGAAGCCAATCTCAAGGCGTTTAAGGAACTGGTGGCTGCCGCCAGGAAATCAGTAGGCGGAAAAATTCCACCAATGGAAATGCCCGTAACCAAAATGAAAGCGGCTACGAAGAAAAAAACGGCAGCCAAAGGGAAGGCATCTTCAAAACGAAAAGCGGCACCCAGGAAGAAGGCAGCGGCCAAAAGAAAAGCCGCACCCAAGCGGAAAGCAGCGGCCAAAAGAGCCGTCAGGCGTACATAGCACGAGGGCCAGCTAAGCCTAATGACGAGTGGATCGACCCATCGGACACCCGTCCATGGGTCATTGCAGTAAAGTACTCAGGCTGGGATATCGTGGCCGCCCACAACGCCAGGCTCGGTCGGATAGCCCTTTTCCAGCCAGGCGTCGATTCCTTCCGCCATGGCGATGGCGCGAGTAAATCCCATCTCCCGTAGTGTGGCGGTCGCCAGTGTGGAGATTTTCCCGAACTGGCAGTACACGACAATTCGCGCGGTGGGATCCGGCAGCAACGCATCAACCCGCAATTCCAGTTGTCCCCTGGGCAGTAATATCGCGCCCGGGATGTGGCTACGATGAAAGCTGTCACTCTCGCGCACATCCAGCAGGGTGATGCCCGGGTTGTCACTGCGAATACGCCGTAACACTTCTTCCTTGGACATGAAGGAAATGCGCTGGGCGGCCGCGCTGATCAACTGCTCGACCGTTTTGCTGCCCGTCAGGTTGGTACGCAACGCCTCGGACAAATGTTCTGGCATGGTCAGGTTAAGTGATTGCATCATGTCGATGAAACTGCCGCGGTCGGTTACCTGCAAGCGCTTGTTGTTAGCCAGTTCCTCACCGATGGTGCTGAACTCTCGTTTACTGTAGATATGTGCTGGGTAAACCCTGGTTTCCGGCGCCAACAGCAAGAGTTTATTAAACAGGCTGTCGTACAATTGCCCGGCATTTCCCGTTGGCAAGTCCGTGCGCCCCGTCCCGCCAAGCAGGAGCGTGTCGCCAGTGAACACGCGATCCTGTACCTGCACACAAATCGAGTCGGCAGTGTGCCCCGGGGTGTGCAGGATGTTGAGGGCCAGATTGCCCACATACACAATTTCACCGTCGTCTACCGCCATGCTGATGTAAGGCGCCGGGCTCGCTCGGTGCATGATCACCGGTACTGCCAGCGCAGCCGCCAATTCATCAGCGGCGGAAAAGTGGTCAGCGTGGGTGTGGGTGTCCAACAAGTAGCAAATGCGAAGCCCGCTTTGTGCGGCGAGACCTCGGTAGCGCTCAATTTCATGGATCTCAGGATCAATGACTACTGCCATGCACGTTTCTTCGCAACCCAGTAGATAGGACTGGCAGCCACGTTCGCTCGCTATCTGGTGGAAGATCATGCTGTCTGCTTATTCGCCGTTGCTGATGCTCCTCTATAATAGGGTATATCTTGCGGCGCACCAACACATCCGGAGAGTCTCCCATTGAGCGTAAATTTGAGTGGTATTGCAGTAAGAATTGACGCCAGTGACGCCGTTTGCAATAGTGCCAGTTGCATATCTTGTGGGAGCTACTGATGCTATTTTTCACGCGACCAGTTTGGTGGTTACCTTTTCTCCTGGTGATGGTCGGTATTGTGTCGGGATGTGCGATTGACCAGACCCACTCTACAGCCGATCATGCGGATTTTTCACTGCAAGAGGGTGATTTGGCAAAGTATGGCCTGGCCTTCATCACCCCCTCCACGGTAACAGGGCAGGAGGAGGACAAACAAACGCTTGCTTTCGCCTTTGCAGACACCATGCGCGAGCGCCGCCCCGATATCCGCATCGTCACCCTGGCAGAGACGCTCAGCGCTATCAACAAGGCCGATATGACGGAAAGCTACAAGCTTATGTATGTCGACTATCGGGATACGGGTATTTTCAAGCGCGATCTGCTGGAAAAAGTCGGCGATATTACCGGCACACGGTATCTCGCACAGCTGAAACTGTCCAATTTCACGCAGGGATCAAACGGTCGATTGAGTCTTTTCGGACTGCGCATCCTGCAAACCAGGGAGGCGAATATTCGAGTCTTTTTCCAGATATGGGACAGTAAAGATGGCAGTATCGCCTGGGAGGGCACCGAAGAAATGAATTACTCCTGGGATACCGGTAGCGAGAAGCCCGTGACCTTCAGGGAGGTAGTCGAAAAAACCGCAAACAATCTGATTGATCTTCTGCCTTAATTGTAAACGGAGGTTATCGATGAAACTGGGACTCGCGGGCTTGGGTCGGATGGGCGCGAATATGGCACGCCGACTGCGACGCGGTGGCATAGAAGTGGTCGGGTTTAATCGTAACGCAGAGGTAACGGATAGTCTTGTGACCGAAGTCGGCATCACCGCGACTTACTCGCTGGCGCAATTGGTCGAGGCTTTGCCCGTCCCCAGGGTGTTGTGGTTGATGCTGCCCGCTGGTGATGTCACCCAGCAGACCATCGACGAGGCAATCTCTCTGCTGCGCCCCGGCGATGTGTTGGTGGATGGCGCCAACAGCTTCTATAAGGATTCAATGCGTCGGGCGAGCACCGTCGAGGCGATGGGAATTCACTATGTCGATGCCGGCGTGTCCGGGGGCATTTGGGGACTCGACAACGGTTATGCGCTGATGGTCGGTGGGTCGAAACAGGCTCTGGCGCAGGTGGAACCCGCCATCCGGGTGTTGGCGCCGGGGCCAGAGACCGGCTGGCTGCACTGCGGGCCAGCGGGCAGCGGCCACTTCGTGAAAATGATTCACAACGGCATTGAGTACGGCATGATGCAGGCCTATGCGGAAGGCTTTGCCCTGCTGAAGGCCCGGGAGGATTTCAACCTCGACCTGGGCGCCATTGCCGAAATGTGGCGTCACGGCAGCGTGGTCAGGAGCTGGCTGCTGGATTTGACCGCCGAGTTCCTGGCCGCTGACCAGCAACTGGACACGGTGCTCCCGATCGTCGCCGACTCGGGCGAGGGACGCTGGACTGCGCTGGAAGCGATTGAGCAGGGCGTACCGGCCCCGGTAATGAGCCTGGCGCTGATGATGCGCTATGCCAGCCAGGGTGGCGATGAATACGGCGCCAAGCTGCTGGCCAAAATGCGCCAGGGCTTCGGTGGTCACGCACTCGGCGAAGAGCGCACGGTATGATCGGCCCTTGTCATTTCGTTATCTTCGGCGTGACTGGCGACCTGTCGGTTAACAAACTATTACCGGCGCTGTATTACCTGGATCGTGACAGACGCCTGCCTGACAACCTGGCCTTTGTTGGCGTATCGAGGCGCGATTGGAACAACAGTCAATGGGAAGCCTTTTTGTACGAGCAGCTGCCCCGACGACTCGGCGAGGACTACGATGAGGCCGGGTTCCAGCAGTTTGTAGGCCGTTTCAGTTTTGTACAGGTCGAACATGACCAGAGCGAGCACTATGCCAACCTGAAACTGGAACTGGCCAAGCCGCGCGAGGGTGTGTGCGCCAATATCGTCTTCTACCTGGCGATTTCACCCGCTGATTTTACCGAGGTGGTGAGCCAGCTCGATGCTGCCGGTCTTAGCGGCCGCCTGTTTGGCAACCGCATTGTGGTGGAAAAGCCGTTCGGTCACGACCTCGAGTCGGCATTGCAGCTGAACCAGCATTTGCACCGCCACTTTGAAGAGGAGCAGATTTTTCGCATCGATCACTACCTGGGGAAGGAAACGGTGCAAAACTTGCTGGTGTTTCGGTTCGCCAATAGTCTGGTGGAGCCAATCTGGAATCGCAATTATATCGACCATGTGCAGATTACAGTGGCGGAAAGCAAGGGCATTGGCAGTCGCGCCGGCTATTTCGACAGCACCGGCACACTGCGCGATGTGCTGCAGAACCACATGATGCAACTGCTGTCGGTGGTGGCGATGGAGCCACCGGCAAATCTGGACGCTAACGCCCTGCGTGACGAAAAGGTCAAGGTACTGCGCTGCATACGCCCGATTCCACCCGATGCCGTCAACCAGTATGTACTGCGTGCCCAATATACTGCCGGAGACGGTGCCGTCGCTTATCAGGACGAGCCCGGTGTCGCCAGGAATTCCGTCACGGAAACCTATGTCGCAGCCAAATTCTATGTCGATAACTGGCGCTGGTCAGGTGTGCCATTTTATCTGCGCACTGGCAAACGCCTGCCGCATGATCGCACCCTGGTGAGCCTGCGACTTAAACAGCCACCGTTACAATTGTTTCGCGAGACGCCGCTGGAGCATATCGAGCCCAACTGGATTGTACTGTCGATACAGCCCGAGGAAAGTATGCATATTGAACTACAAGCCAAAGAACCTGGACTGGATATGCACACTCGGACATTGCAATTGCGCGCCTCCTTTCGGGTCGACGATGAGCGCCCACTGGGTGCCTATGAGACGCTGCTACTGGACGTCATAGAAGGCGACCGCAGCTCGTTTATTCGCTTTGACGAAGTCGAGTGGTCGTGGAAGGTGGTGGATCCCATATTGCGTCATTTCAGTCTTGAACGGGGCTTTATCCAGAGCTATCCAGCGGGTAGCTGGGGACCGGAACAAGCCAGTCGCTTGTTCGACAGCGCTGGTCAAAGCTGGCGCAACCACATTTAACGATGCCGCGTATTCACCATTTTGCCTCGCAAGCGATTCTGGTTGATGCTCTTTGTTCGAAAATCGCCACATTGGCCAATGCCTGCCTGAAGCAGCACGGATACTTCACTATCATCCTGGCGGGTGGTTCTACGCCACGCGAATTGTACTTACAGCTGCGGCATCTCTCGACCGACTGGTG
>JANPDE010000467.1:0-6616 GCA_031431315.1 Haliea sp. | reverse complement strand
CGAGTATCGGCTGGGCCCGCACCCGGGGAAGCCGGCGAATTGCACACCCGACACCCAAGCCCGCTAGCCAGAGTGATTTGCATCATGAACAGTCCACTGCGGCGCTTGATCACTGCCGCCTTTTTTCGGGTTTACTGCTAGAATCCGCCGATTGCGAACAACCACCGAGAAGGACCCATGGCTCAATACGTCTACACCATGAATCGAGTCGGCAAGGTCGTGCCGCCCAAGAAAACGATATTGCAGGATATCTCGCTATCGTTCTTCCCCGGCGCCAAGATCGGCGTGCTGGGCCTGAACGGCTCGGGAAAATCCACCCTGCTGCGCATCATGGCGGGACTGGACAGCGACATCCTGGGCGAGGCGCGACCGCAACCTGGTATCAAGATTGGTTATCTGCCACAGGAGCCACACCTCAACCCCGACAAGAATGTGCGCGGCAACGTGGAAGAAGGCGTGCACGAAGCCATCGATGCGTTGGCCGCGCTGGAGAAAGTCTACGCCGATTACGCTGAACCGGATGCCGACTTCGACGCGCTGGCCAAAGAGCAAGGCCGGCTGGAGGATATTATCCAGGCGACCGACGCGCACAACCTGGACCACAAGCTGGAAGTCGCCGCCGATGCCCTGCGCCTGCCACCCTGGGATGCCGATGTCTCCACGCTGTCGGGTGGCGAGCGACGCCGGGTAGCGCTGTGTCAACTGTTGCTCTCCACTCCGGATATGTTGCTGCTGGACGAACCGACCAACCATCTGGACGCGGAAAGTGTCGCCTGGCTGGAACGCTTCCTGCACGACTTCCCCGGCACGGTGGTGGCCATCACCCACGATCGCTACTTCCTGGACAACGCCGCCGGCTGGATCCTGGAGCTGGACCGCGGCCGCGGCATTCCCTACGAGGGCAATTACTCGGATTGGCTGGATGCCAAAGAGAAACGCCTGGAGCAGGAAAAACGCCAGGAGGCATCACACCAGCAAGCGATCAAGGCGGAGCTGGAGTGGGTGCGCAGCAACCCCAAGGGCCGACAGGCCAAGAGCAAGGCGCGGCTGCAGCGATTCGAGGAATTGCAGTCGCAGGAATTCCAGAGCCGCAACGAAACCAACGAGATTTACATTCCCCCCGGTCCGCGCCTCGGTGACAGTGTGATCGAGGTTAAAAACCTGTCCAAGAGTTACGGCGACCGCCTGCTGTTCGATAACGTCAGCTTTTCCCTTCCCAAGGGCAGTATCGTCGGCATCATCGGCGCCAATGGCATGGGGAAATCCACCCTCTTCAAGATTTTGATGGGTGTGGAGCAGGCCGGAAGCGGTGAAGTAAAGGTGGGCGAAACGGTGAAACTAGGCTACGTAGACCAGTCCCGCGACGACCTCGACGGCAGCAAGACCGTGTGGGAGCTGCTCTCCGACGGGCTGGATATTATCCGCATCGGTAATTACGAAGTGCAATCGCGCTCATATGTGGGGCGTTTCAACTTCAAGGGCCCGGACCAGCAGAAATTCGTCAAGGATCTGTCTGGCGGTGAGCGCAATCGCCTGCACCTGGCCAAGTTGCTGAAGCAGGGAGCCAATGTGCTGCTGCTGGACGAGCCGACCAACGACCTGGACGTGGAAACACTGCGTGCGCTGGAGGACGCGCTGCTGGCGTTCCCCGGTGCCGCCATGGTGATTTCACATGACCGCTGGTTCCTCGATCGCATCGCGACCCACATCCTCGCCTATGAGGACGACGGCGGCGTGGTGTTCCACGAGGGTAACTTCACCGACTACGAGGAACATCGCAAGTCGCGCCTCGGCGCAGCAGCCGACCAACCGCAACGGCTGAAATACCGCAAGCTCAAGTAGGAATGTATGCCTGATCTCATTTTTGAAAAACGCAACCACATCGCGTATTTGACACTCAACAGGCCTGAGAGGCGCAACACCTACAGTTGCGAAATGATGGTGCTGCTGGCCCAGGCCTGGCAGGAAATCCGCGATGACAACGCTATGCGTGTCGTCCTGTTGACCGGTACGGGCACGGAGGCATTTTGTGCCGGCGGTGATTTGAAATATTTTGTGCCGTTCCTGACCGGTTCCAAACAGCCCGAAACGGATTACGAAAAAAGTATCGTCAATGATATGAACCAGATTCTGATCGCGTTGCTCCGTCCGTTTGAGTTTTACAAACCGATTGTGGCGGCAGTCAATGGGGACGCCATCGCCGGCGGCATGGAGTTGTTACAGGCAACAGATATACGTGTAGCAGCAGAAACGGCACGGTTTGGCCTCGCTGAAGCACAGCGAGGCATGGTCCCTGGCGGTGGATCGATGACTCGACTGGCGCGTCAAATCCCCTATGCGAAAGCGATGGAAATTCTGTTGACGGGTGATCACATGTCGGCGCAGGAAGCGCTAAAGTGGGCTTTCGTCAATGATGTGGTTCCGCACTCCCGATTGATGGATCGCGCAGAAGAGTTCGCTTTTCGTCTAGCTAAAAACGGTCCATTTGCTATCAAGAAAATCAAGGAATGCGTGAGCAAGACCAGTGGCGTGCCCATTAACGATGCATTCGCCATCGAGGATGCTATCTCTGCAGAGGTGATGATGTCGAAGGATGCACGTGAAGGGCCCAGGGCGTTTGTGGAGAAACGTGAACCCAATTTTATTGGCGAATAGAATTCGAATCTTCGTCACGGCACGCCACACACCCGATCTCGCATAAAAGTCCGCAGGGCGTTATAGTTGTCCTTGAATCCGGGTTGCAAGAGTCTTGTCATGTCCAAATACCATTCCGAGAAACGTCGGTTCACCCGCGTTGAGTTGGCCCTGCCTGTGGAGGTTCACCAGGGTGGCAGTGTCTGGCATCAACGTTTGATTGATATTTCTCTCTCTGGTGTTGCTACCGACCAACCCCAACACTGGGACGCCCAATACAATGAGCCCTTCACGCTGATCATAGAACTTGAAGAGGGCAGCACCCTGGAACTGCACGCCTACCTGCAACATGTGGAAGCCGGCCGGCTCGGATTTTCCGTGCAGCACGTGGATAGAGAAAATATGGAGCCACTGCTGGAAGTGCTGCAAGCCCACATGGACATCGCGACCCTGGAAGAAGAACTCGCCCAGTTGGGCAGTTAGTCCAGCGCCTCCAACGCGTCGGCCAGTTTCGCGACGCCTGTCACCTGCATCCCCCTGATCTGCCCCTTGGGTGCATTACCCTTGGGCACGATGGCGCGGGTGAATCCGTGTTTGGCGGCCTCCGCAAGGCGCTCCTGGCCGTTGGGTACAGGGCGTATCTCACCGGATAACCCCACCTCCCCGAAGATCACCATGTCCCGTGGCAGGATTCTGTCCCGATAACTGGAGACGATGGCCAGCAGCAGCGCGAGATCGGCGCTGGTCTCCAACACCTTGACACCGCCGACGACGTTCGCAAACACGTCCTGGTCGCCGACTTGCAGGCCGCCGTGACGGTGCAGTACCGCCAGCAACATGGCCAGTCGGTTTTGTTCCAGCCCAACGGCCACCCGACGCGGATTGCCCAGTTGGCTGTCGTCTACCAGTGCCTGAATTTCTACCAGTAGCGGCCGGGTGCCCTCCCATACGACCATGACGGCACTGCCCGACGCCGGTTCACTACCCCGGTCGAGAAAAATGGCGGAGGGATTCTTGACCTCGCGCATGCCCTGCTCGGTCATCGCGAAGATGCCCAGCTCGTTGACCGCGCCGAAGCGGTTTTTCTGCCCGCGCAGGGTGCGAAAGCGGGCGTCCTCGCTGCCTTCGAGCAGGATGGAGCAGTCAATCATATGCTCCAGCACCTTGGGGCCCGCCAGCGAGCCGTCCTTGGTGACATGACCCACCAACAGTAATACCGTCCCGGTCTGCTTGGCGTAGCGGATAAGATAGGCGGCGCATTCGCGGACCTGTGAGACGCTGCCCGCCGCGGAGGCGATGTCATCGGTGTGCACCACCTGGATAGAATCCACCACCAACACCTTGGGCTTTAATGCCTGCGCCGCGGCGACAATCGCTTCCACGTTGGTTTCCGACAGCAGTCGCAGCCGGTCCGTGGGCAGTTGCAGGCGCTGGGCGCGCATGGCGACCTGCTGCAGGGACTCCTCCCCGGTGATGTACAAGGCCTCCATCGTGCGCGCCAGGTGGCACATGGTCTGCAGCAGCAGTGTACTCTTGCCGGCACCCGGGTAGCCCCCTATGAGAATAGCCGAACCGGGTACCAGGCCGCCGCCCAACACGCGGTCGAATTCCTCCGCCCCGGAGGAAAAGCGCGGCAGGTCGTGCAGGTCGATGTCCTTGAGGATGCTGGCGCTGGCCTGTGCAGCAGCAAATCCGGCCCGCTTGGCAGTCATCTGCGCACCGGCCCGGCCCGAGACCTGCTGCGGCCCGAGTTTCACCTCGGTCAGCGTGTTCCAGGCCCCGCAATCACTGCACTGACCCTGCCACTTCACGTAGTCCGAGCCGCAGTCGGTGCATACAAAGGCGGTTTTTTGTTTTGCCATTAGTCTTCCAAGCGGGCTAAAAGCCCGAGCCTGCGGTATCCTACCAAACTTGCGACAGGATTCCGGTACCACGATGGCAGATTTCTCCCTGACCCCCGAGCGCCAGCTGCTCTTCTCCCCGCTGCTGGCGGCGACCATCGGTCTGGAGGAGGCTATTCTGCTGCAACACCTGCAGCAATTGTTTGAACACCACAACCCGCAAGTCCGCAACGGTTATGCCTGGCTCAGTGTCGAGCGCGCCCTCCAGCTGCGCACCCTGCCCTTCTGGACTGCCGAGGACCTGCATCGCATCAGCCGCAGCCTGGTGGAGAAAGGCGTACTGTTGGTCGATTCCCCACCGCTGCACACGGCAGAGCGATTAGTGTTTGCCATGAACGAACCGGCGCCGGTGGCCAACACACTGGCCGCGCCGATGCTGCCCCCGGACGTGCCGGCGCAGCGCAGCGCGGGGCTATTACCGCAGCACTGGTCGCCCAGCGCTGACCTGCTGCAGTTGTTGGGTATGAATCACAACATACCGCGGCAGTTCGCCCTGGAGCAATTGGAAGATTTCATCTTTTACTGGCGCGAACGCGGTGAAACCAGCCACGCCTGGGAGAACAAATTTCGCCAGCATGTCATCAGCGTCTGGCGGCGCCACCAACAGAATCAGGCCGAAGCGTTCCGCGTCCCGCAGACAACCACCCTGGATAACAACTGGCGCCCCAGCGCGGACGCTCTGGAAATCATGGAGCGAAGCGAGATAGAGCGCGATTTTATCGAGGAGGCTATCCCCGAGTTTATCCTGTACTGGCGGGAGCGCGGCACCAATCCCAAGGATCTCAATTCCAGGTTTATTCAGCACATCCGCATCCAGTGGGCCAAATACACCTCCAGCCTGGAGCACAGCACCGAACCCAAACGCATCACCGAGCGCTGGCAGCCCGCCGAAGATGTGTTTGATATTTTGCGACTGTCACACATCGACACCGAATTTGCCCGCTCCCTGTTGCCGGAGTTCATCGTATACTGGAAAGACAGCAACCAGGCGCATACTTCCTGGAACAGCAAATTTATACAGCATGTGAAGCACCACTGGGCAAAGCGCCACCAGATCGAACACGCAGGACAGCAGGGAACCAATACAAGCGGTCGCACAAGGGATCGCAGCCTCCAGCAAGACCTCACCGACACTTCATGGGCAGAGTGAAACGGGCCGCAGGTAGAAAATCTGGTTACTCAAGCTAATCCTGTCGGTTCGCTACGGCAGGTTTCTCACCGGCGCGCTCCTGACATTACCGGTCAACACATGATTGCGGGCCTGCATGGGATGAAGAAAAAGTTGAAACGCCTAAAGCTGCGGCGGTGAAACCGTCCGCAGCCTTTACTTGTTAAGGGCGGGACGTTCAAGACGCTCGGCCAACCAAACTTTTATAATGGATTGACGAGTAACCCCAAGCCTTGCTGCTTCCTTATCAAGTGAGGCTATCATCCATTCGGGAAAATCAACATTCACCCTCCTGGGCGTTTGATTCGGTCGTTGGATACTAGACAAATCAAGATCATCGATGACATCTTCCTTGCCTTCGTCAAACTTTTTGTCAAAGTCTTTAGCTTTCATATATCTCTACCTCTCTGGCACGAGACCGCCGTACAGAAATGATTCGAATTTCATCATCTCGGTGGGTCACGATAGCGGACCAAATCTGATCCTCTAAACGAGCGATAAGCATGGTCCTAGGTTCATCTTCTGAGCGAGCCAAAATCCTGACAAGATTCGGATCGTCCCAGAGCGCTTGGGCTTGCTCGAAGTCGATCCCATGTTTCTCCAGGTTAGACTGGCTCTTTTTCGGATCGTATTGAAAATCTGGCATGGTATGAAAAATATACCATTATTGGAATTGAGGCAAGTAGGTAGCCCTTAAACATGCAAGTAACTATCCCACGACAAATCCCGGGCTTTAGTTTGTGAGCCGCTCATAGCGTCTTTTGCGGAGCCTTATGGCTCCTTGAGCCACCTGCAGGGGAGCGTTTCATTCAAACCAATGACAACTGCGCTATCCGTCGATGGATCACAATTGTAGCCTCCGTTGCGGCGAGTGGCAGCGGACATGCTCCGCTTGCTAAAACTGCTGAGATAT
>JANPDE010000466.1:0-9002 GCA_031431315.1 Haliea sp. | reverse complement strand
AGTTTCTCCACACGCTCTACCACGGCGCGCGCTGCAGGTGCAAAGAGAAAACCAGTTTTGCCGTCAACAATACGCTCGGCGAAGCTGCCGAGCGCAGTGGCGAGCGGCGGTATGCCGAACGACTGCAGCTCACTAAGCGTGTAGCTGAAGGTCTCGGGAACGACCGACACGAGCAGACCTGCGTGCGGGGCCTCTGCGGCGAGTAGCGTCCCAAGATCCGCGGGCTCATAACGCTCGATTGCTCTCCACCCTAGCGCCTCGCCGAGCTTCACGCCGGCTTTCCCACAGCCCAGCAGCACGACCTCGGCTTGTAGCCCCAGTTCCACTGCTGCCGTTCGCAGCAGCTCCGTGCCTTTCTGCGCCGAAAGTCGACCGAGCACTACGATCTTGAGACGCGCACCGGCTTCGCGCTTCGTCATGGGCACGCGCGGCGCTTCCAGGTCGATACCGTGGGGAATTACACGGATGGGGTGGTCCGCCAGGCGCGGTTCAAGTCGGCGCAGTGTCACGGCCACCGATTGCGACGGTACCACGATCTCGATGTGCTTAGCTATTAAGCGCTCGACGAAGAGATTGCGCATCGTGTGCCACTCCTCGCTCGTCCCGTCATTGAAGAAGCTGTTCAGCGGATTTGACAACGCGCAGCGGCGCAGGTCGCCCAGCGTGCAGCTCTCGCAGACTTTGCCAAACATTGGGTTGATCGCTTGACACACCGGATAATAGTCGTGACACACAAGGACTGTGCGCACAGGGAGATCCAACACGTCCAGAGCATGTCCAATAACCGAGGACACCACGAGTGATTCGACGTCAAATTCGCGGATCACTTGCTCCACGATGCGGCGATACTCAATGCTGCCGGGCACGGTCGAGCGAATCGGGCGCGCGATATCCCAGGTACGAACCGGAATCTCAGCGGCCGGATCCGAGTAGAGGACCATGCGCTGGCCACCGTTCTCGCCAATGCGGAATGTAGCAAGTAGCAGGTTGACAGCTGACTTGTCGGCGCGGGAGAAATCACGCACCCAGCGGTCGAGGCCGCCACCCCAGAAATGCATGACGTGCAATTGCACCGGTCGCGCGTCGAGTCCCGGCGTAGACATCGGCGGGAGCCCCTTTCTGATCGCATCATTCACAGCCCGGCGGAGCGATCCCAGCGGACTGTGCTGCTGGAAAGCGGATTCCTCAAGTGTCGGCGCAACGGAAAGCGCGCGCGGAAATCCCACGTAGAGGTAATCGCAGATTACGCTGTTCCAGCCCGTGGCGTTCCAGTACTTTACGAGTATATCGAGTACGAGCTGCGCATCAGTCCTTCCCGACGGTAGGTGTATCAGAGCCTCGTCCAGTGCAGAACGCTTCAGGTAGCAGCAAACCGGATGCAGGCGCGGGGTCTCATAATAGCCGCGATGTCCCAGAACATACGCGGCTTGGTCGATGCGGGCGCATTCATTTCGCACCTTTTCGCGCAGCGTCTCATCAACCAATGCGCCACACTCCACAGCATCGCACAGGGGGATAGCGGCAGCGATGCGCGGCTCCGCGCCCACTGCCTTGCGGAGCCGTTCTTGCCAAGCAAAAGGTAGTTCGACTCCTGGCAGCGTCACTATCAGGTCGCGTCCGGGATAGCGTGCCGCAGCCTCGCGCAGGTCAAGGCCTTCACCTGCGTCAACCACGACCGGCGATACGGGCACTACCGTGGCCTGCGTGTCCTGAATCAACATCACTTCCACCTTCGGTCCAGCCGCAAGTCTAGCTCCCAAAAACACAACGCCCCGAGGGATTACACGGGGCATCGCAAGCACTCAATGATAGTCGCGATTGGACTAGAACCTTCGACTTCTACCAAATCAATATATTGATTTAGCCAGATGGCGTCCACGCCCTTTGATTCGCGAGGAATTTTACCCATTTTAATCTTTCGAAACAATCATTCCGGCAGCGAGCACAGCCTGCAAAAGAATCGATGGCAACGATTATTGCAGCAATGTCACCGGTTCGGCTTTGTCAGGAGAAATCTGCCTGAACGAATCTCCAGGACTTTCAGGTGGGCCGAACTCGCACGCGTTGCAAATGGGAATGCTGCTGCGGTCAGTTTCCAACTGCTTAATGAATGCATCACGCTTCGGCGAGGAAAGTAGTTCGGTAGCACGCTGCTCCATCAAGTTTCCCAGATCAGCTGCCTTTGGATGCGCACAACACGGCACCACTGTGCCACTTGCGTCCACATAGAGCTGATTGAGTTCTCCACGGTATAAGACACTAAATCTGCTTGAAGGCGCCACAAATGTGCAAACATCCTGAGGGACCAGCAGTTCGCGCCCCGTCCGGTTCTCAAGCGACTCCGGCAACACCTTCCAGTCTCGAAATTCCGGTTCCCACCCAAGTGGCTCTAGTGTCTCCCTCCACCTGTTCATGGCTTCCACATCTTCGATAATCGTACGGGTTACCAGTTCGAGGTCAGGTGCGTATTTGTCCCTGATTTCGCGAGCTCGCTGCAGAAATTCTATTAGTTTTTTCCACTTACTAGGAGGTCGCAGAGCCTCATACTGTTCTGGCGTACCATCGCCATCACAACTGACAACCAGTCGATCCAATAACCCCATGCGTACAGCCGAGGTAAAATCCTCCCAGTTGCAGTATTGCGCATTGGTGGAAATCTCCAGTGTGTCAGCGCGCCAGGGCTGGGCCCGTAGCACCTCGAAAATACCGGTGAGATTGTTGTGCAGCAGCGGCTCTCCAAAATTGAAAAGGCGCATATATTGGATATGATCAACATCCACATTTTCAATGCACCGTCGAAAATCCTCCACTTCGATACGGCGCACCTTGTCCATTAACGTTGAGTTGGGACAACCCACACAGCGCAGCTGGCAGCCGTGAACGATGTCGATCTGAAAGGTGTGCAGGCTTCTCGCTTTTTGAAAACAACTCATTGTTCGCGACCCTTTCGGAATCTGAGCGTCACATTATCGTTCCAGGCCCAGGTTTGATTGACATCCCACAGTGACCTGGTACGTTCTTCCAACTGCTTGCTGGCGTCCACATACTGCCTTGATTGATGCTCCAGTGTGCGACTCCATTCCGTTAGCCGATCTTCCAAACGGCGAAATTTTCGCTCTGATACAAGGCCGAATCTCTGCAACATTTTCTCCGCCAAGCCTCGTCGATCCTGTTCTACGATCACTGGCAAGGCTGGGAACGGTGTTCCCTGATCCACGGGATTGGGTGTCTCCGTAAATGGTACAACGCGATGCGGTTGATCGACGTAACTGGACCACTCCAATTCTAGCCCATGGATAGCCGCCATCGATGTGATAAGTTCGGGATGGTAAAATCTGACATGTTCAGGATCACGCCAAAAGCCCAATAGTTGTGAGCGGATGGATTCGGGATCGGGAAACACCAGCACCAGAATTCCACCGTTGGCGACGCGTTGAGCGGTGAGTTGCAGCATTCGCTGGACACCCTCTAGCGGCAGGTGCTCCACAAAGTGGGAGCAATAGATGCCAGCAAACCTCTCAGCGGTATTTTCAAGGTAGTCCAATGCATCGTCCGTGGTGACTTTCAAGCCCATGCCCCTGGCGTATTGGGCAATACGGGGATCACGTTCAACCCCCTCGGCATTGATGCCGCTTTGACGCAAGCAGTCGAGGAATATTCCGACGCCACAGGCCAGATCCAGTACCATGGAGGATCCTTGAAAGTGTCGAACATCATTGCGTTGCATATTCACCAACAATGGGTGGTCGCGCTGGCAAAATTCATACGTGGAATAGTCAAAGCTGCGCTCAGGCAACGACTGCTCGACAAGTCTGTCGAGCAAGGTCCCCAAAACACCCAACCCGGTCACGTTCTGTCTATCCAGCCAGGCATGAGGCCAGCTGCTGTCAGGCATTTCCTGCGGCGCCAGAATGGCCTGACAGCTTGCCAGGGATGATCTTAGCCACTCCCGGGTAGCCTCGCTGAGGGAGTCTGGTGGCTCCACAGGGCCATCGAGAATCAATACCGCAGGTATACCCAGTAAATCTGCAACCCGCAATAAATCGACGGTACAACCGGTCAGCCCGACGACGACCACCACTCGCGGCTGGTAGCGCAAGATCGCCTGTGAAAAAAACCGGTTAAGGGCGTGTTGTGCGTAGCCGCCACTGTAAGCGTGGCAATGGGCAGCCACATCGATAGTTTCCCCACGCGGGGAAGTCTCGGTTCGCCAGGCAGAAAAGCCGTCCGCTGGATATTCATCTACAAAACGGAACGCCAGATCGTAATAGCGCCAACCGGCAAACATGTCCCGATCCTGGTCGACGGCGGCTACTACCAGTATTTGAAAATTGGTCATACCACAGCCCGCCCCTGGAGTACCGTCACTTGAAGTACACCCTCACTGCATCCGACCGGGTCACTCGTCATTCTTGGAATAAACACCGTTCACGAAGGACCGAAAAAGACTATTTGGTTGACTTGATTTGATATTTTTCCTGCAGAGCTTGCAATAGCTTATCATCAACGACGATGTCGCTTGCTGAGCGTATCGCAATCAGTTTATCCTGCCACAATTTGTTTCCCATTTGAGTCTGCAACTCTTCGATTATCTTGTCCTTAACGGATTCAAACGGCAGCGGTTCGGGCATTTTATGCTCATCCATGCGGATCACGTGGTAGCCAAACGACGTTTTTATCACCTCGCTAATTGCGCCAGGTTTCTGCAACGCAAATACCGCGTCCTCAAACGGCTTCACCATTTGCCCGCGCTTAAAGGAGCCAAGGCTGCCTGCATCGCGAGCAGCAGACGGGTCTGCTGAATATTGCTTCGCCAAATCCCCAAAGTCTTCCCCTTTTAACGCACGTTCCCGGAGGTCACGGGCAAGAACCTGTGCAGCCTCATCGTCGTGCTTTTCATCGACTTTTATCAGTATGTGGGAGGCCGTCACCGTCTCATCAGTCATATACTGCTGCTTCTGAACTTGATAGGTCTCTTTCGCAGACGCTTCCCAATTGACGTCTTTCAACTTTTCCCTGATATAGTCTTCACGCAAGTCTTTGATAATACGCCGTTGATACATAATGTGTGCGTTCCACTCGGCCTGCTCGCGGTCAAAATCAGGACTGCTTTCAGCCTCGGCAGCCAGAACCTGCATGGTGTACAGCATTTCGGCCATTTCCCTGTAAAGGCCGGGGCGACTCAACACTGCAGCCTTCTCTTTAGGGTCCGGAGGTGTATTCTCTGCGATATAGCGCTCCATTTCACTGTACTTGACTGTGACATCGCCCCCTTGAAACACAATGCCATCCTGGCCCGCGGCAAGTGCTCCCGCAGAGTGCAGAACTGCCAGCAGAAAAACAAAACCAATTTTCTTCATATAAGATCCCAAAAAAAAGCGCCAAACAAAAGTTTGGCGCCATGGAACATCTTTCAAATTACAGAGTCAACAAAAGATTGCGAACTCTATGCTAGGGCGTTCCGCTGAAACTTGCACCACGGATAAGCTGGCTGGTAACAGAGGGACCGACCCCAGTGCCGGCTGACTGTTTATGATTGAGGTAGTAAGTTTTGTTACGACTCAACTTACATGTAGTTACATAAGCAGGCTGACTCTCTTGAGACCAGTTCAATTTGGCCTCGGTTCCACTAACATCACACGCGTTTTTTAGCACGCCTTTGTATGTGTAATTAGTGACTATTGGCACTCCGCCAGGACACACGGAAAACCACAAACGACGCACCATACTCGCACTTGCAGTGGTAGCCACCGCAGAGAAATAACCCCTGTAAGTCGTTGAGGCCGAGGTGGTGAACTTGGAGGCTGCTCCAACTATCCCAGTCGTGATAGTTTTCTTAGTGGGTATATTCGACCACGATATTGTCTCCAATACCAATGCCGCACCTACGGTGCCACACTCTCCCGGTGGCGGTGGCGGTGGCTCCACGGGACAGGAAACATTAGTTGGATCTGCGACACAATTAATCGGCGTAAACCCCCCTTGCTGACCGGGACCCGGGATGGTATCAATTGCAGTAGCACCTGCTGTACCTGGCAGCGAGGTCATCGAAATATCAAAAAGCGACTTGGGTAGGGTAGCCGGAATGCTACCCGCTAGTGCCGCAGGAACTGTTTTGATCGAGATATCGCCATTTTTGGTAGAGGACATCGTAAAACTATCGAACCGCGTACCATTGATCGTGACGGCTGCTAAAGACACCGGTGAAAGACATATAGCCTGTGCAAGAATTAATATACGTAGAGATCGCGTTTTCATAATGGTTCGCTCCTAACATCTGGTGATTCTGAGATATAACTTAATTATATCTCTCTTGTTCAATTACATTCTATGAGAGAACATTGTAGTTGCAAATACATCAAGCTATTCCCCATTGCCACATTCGGTTAAATCTGTGACCCACTAGGCAACTTAGCTGATTTCCCAATCACGTGCCAATAAAAAAAACGCGACTTTCGCCGCGTTTTTCTATTTCTTACGGTGGATCCTTTCGGAAACCAGGCGCCCTTATCCAGAAACGCCTATTCCTATGGGATTATTAATCTGCGCTGCTGATTAAACGATCACCCTTGTGTAGATCCGCGCCGGCGTAGTTTGACAGCACCCCATTCGGAAGTGTGCCATTAACATACTTCTGTACTGCAAAACCAACCACTGGCAGACCAAAGAAGGTGTGGTTTACCGTCACTATCTCACGGTCTTCAGCCAGGAAGCTGATACGGTCCCAACCGTTGATAAATCCGGGGTCAAGATCCACATTCAACTCTGTTCGAGAGGACGCACTCAGCACGTCGGAACCGTTAAAGCTCAGGACGTTAACCTCAGCGCATAAGGCCTGGGTCTCACCTTCAGGCTGAGGAGAAAAATCGCCCGGATCACTGGACTCGGTAGCTTCTTCACGATCCCAATAGGTATTACCGAACTCCTCACAAGCTTTAGAAGTTTTCTCGTTCCAAAGATTAGTAAACGGTGCATCAACACCGTCCAAAACCGAGTTGTTCACATAGAACCGTTTAGTGGGGAAGGTGATGACCCAATCAGTGCCTGCAAGGATGGAGGGCTCCAATACATAATCGTTAGAAATGCTAGCTTGCATCATCGTTACACTAACTGCATCCCTACTGTCAAAGGCATCGCCGCTCGCCACACCGCCTTCATCAAAAACGTCGTAGCCCAGATCGGCTTCGCTCACTATTGAGGGGAGGGTGTCACCGGGTGAAGAGTGAAAATACCCCGCGCCCTGACTGTCAATCCAGTCGTCAATGGCAACTGCGTCATAGGTCGCGTCGGTACCCTCGAGGACATTAATCAACACCCCATAGCCATACAAGCCCCCGGTTACGTTAGACATGCCATCATTACCGTTGCTCTCAGTCCAAGAGCCATCCGATGCCCACGCATCAGCGATAAAAGCGCAATCAAGCGACTTGTGATCTATAGCGTCTGTGTAGTCCTCGCCGACGACGGTGCCCATCTCGATGACTTCCAGATAACCTTCTCGTGTGCGCTCAATTCCGTTCACAGAGTCATTAGGATATGAAAACTTGCGGAACGGGATTTTCGCGCCTTCAGACACAGCAGCAGGAACTGTACAAGAGACATCTGCCGATTGTATGGCTGCACCACCGCCTGCGTCCGTTGTAATGACGGCAGACCAATGATCCTGTGGAGACAGGTAGAGGTTAAAGTCCAGAACTTCCTGGCTGTTCATGGATTCGAGGATACGAACCTTGACCGCCTTGAACTGATTTGTTGTATTTACCAAGTTAACGTAAGTGTCCTGACCCCCTTCAACACTGTAAAAGGGGAACACCAGCACCTGACCAGTTCCGTCCGGGTTAACGTGAACGGCTTGCGCCGCGTTAACACCGGCCAGTGCAGCAAGGACTGCCACGGGAAGTATTTTCTTCATGTTTGTTACTCCTAGGTTTAACAAAAATATCGTTGTTGCACGTTAATAAATGCTGCGTTTATTTAAGGTGTAAGTATGCCCCCAAACCTTAACCCTGTCTACCGTCTGCCTTCTAAACCGTCGGCAGGGAGCTGTCTAACACATACATACGAAGCGAAAATTAGCACAGAGCCTAGTATGCGTCAACTTTATAAATGCCAAAAATTCATGGTCTTTGTACAGGCGCTCAAGACCACGCCTCACTGGATATAACCCTATGCAAATCAAGCGCTAACACAAGCTCTCTAAATGCCAAAATGTCACATCCTAAGCCTCAATTGGCTTACTTTGCCGGCACATGCAGCCACCAGTCACCGCCTGCCTTTATCCACTTGTAATCCAGGGCTCGTCGATTGGTCATTTTCATAGTCTTTAGCTCGTACTCGACCATGAGCAGAACATCGCAGACATCTTCTGTGCACTCCACGGAATCCACGGTCGCGCTGGTCCAGTTACTACTACCCTGCATGGAGCGGTAATACTGCTTCCAGGTGGAAAATTGCCTGTAACTCGGCGAGGTTAATGCCCAGGCCCCTTCGATATCACCTGCCAGCAACTCATCGGCCCAGGTCTGTGCCCGCTCCCTAACAACCTCTTCCGGGGGCAAATTCGCCTTCAATCCCAGCTCCGCACAACCACTGGCAAAGGTAATAATGACTGCCAGGGCCGTTTTAGCCAAAAAGTACAGGTTTCTATTATTCATACTCGGGAAGTTCTCTCGCTATTCGGATTTAGGTAGTCCCTCAGCATCTCTATCCGTTAGAAATGAGGAGGATTTGGACACATCGATCAGTTCCAGCCCCTGCATCTGCGCGCGCATCTGGCGGCTCACGTCGCGCAAATCCGAGTCACTGTAGATCACTCGGGGCGTGATAACGACAAGAAGCTCAGTCCGGGTGTTGTCCTGCGCCTTGTTGCCGAAAAGTGCGCCTACCACCGGCAGACTGTGCAATATGGGTATACCGGAACTGCCATCACTCTTATTCTCGCGGATCAATCCACCGAGCACCACGGATTCGGAAGACCTGACCGCCACCTGGCTGGTGATCTT
>JANPDE010000465.1:0-2101 GCA_031431315.1 Haliea sp. | reverse complement strand
CCACAGCTTCGCGCGCTGTGTCCAGCGTGACGATATTTCTGCCCTTGTTGCGCTGCCTGGAGTTGGCAAAAAGACCGCGGAGCGTCTGCTGGTGGAGATGCGCGACAAGCTCAAGGACTGGTTGGCACGGACCGAAAGCGCCCACGGTCAGACGGACGGTGGTGTTGCACTGGCTCCGCTCACCGATATCGTCGCTGATGCCGAAGGCGCCCTGATTACCCTGGGCTATAAACCGCAGGAGGCCAGTCGTATGGTGGCGGCAGTCAATGACGACGGTGTGACCGACAGCGAGGAACTGATTCGCCGTGCCCTGAAATCCATGGTGCGCGCGTGAGGCTGCCCCCATGATTGACACCGATCGGCTGATCGCCCCCCAGGCCAATGGCCCGCGCGAAGACGTCATGGACCGGGCGATCCGCCCGCGGACGCTCGATGAATACATTGGCCAGCAGGTGGTGAAGGAGCAAATGACCATTTTTCTGCAGGCCGCCAAGGGTCGCGCGGAACCGCTGGATCACACGCTGATATTCGGCCCGCCGGGTCTGGGCAAAACGACCCTGGCCAGCATCATCGCCCATGAGATGGGCGTTTCGCTCAAGACCACCTCCGGTCCGGTGTTGGAAAAAGCGGGGGATATCGCCGCGCTGATGACCAACCTCGAGCCCGGGGATGTGTTGTTTATCGATGAGATCCATCGCCTCAGCCCGCTAGTGGAAGAGATACTGTATCCGGCCATGGAGGATTATCAGCTCGATATCATGATTGGCGAGGGACCGGGCGCTCGTTCGATCAAGCTGGACCTGCCGCCTTTCACTTTGGTGGGCGCCACCACGCGGGCCGGTTTGTTGACCTCGCCCCTGCGGGACAGGTTCGGCATCGTGCAGCGCCTGGAATTTTATGAGGTGGCGGATCTCGCCCAAATCGTCGAGCGCTCGGCGCATATACTGAAGATTGGTATTGATGCCCACGGCGCGGCCGAGATTGCGCGCCGCGCGCGCGGCACACCGCGCATTGCCAACCGCCTGCTGCGGCGGGTACGCGACTACGCCGAGGTCAAAGCGGATGGGCATATCACCAGCGGCATCGCCGATCGCGCCCTGGACATGCTAAGCGTAGACCAGAAGGGTTTCGACCACCTGGACCGCAGGCTGCTGCTGGCCCTGATCGAAAAGTTTGATGGCGGTCCGGTGGGTGTGGACAGCCTGGCCGCCGCTATTTCCGAGGAGCGCGGCACCATCGAGGATGTGCTGGAGCCCTACCTGATCCAGCAGGGCTACATGTTGCGTACTCCGAGAGGCCGCATGGCCACACGCAACGCCTACTTACACTTTGGCCTGCCCGGCCCCGCCAGTGTGGCAGCGAGCAACAATCTGCCACTGGATCTGGGAGAGGGTGGCTAGTCCTGGTGGTCGCGGGGGAATTTTCACACAAGATACGTGTCTACATTGAAGACACTGACGCCGGCGGGATTGTATATTACGTCAACTATCTCAAGTTCATGGAGCGGGCGCGCACCGAATTCATGCGCTCACTCGGTTATGGTAAAGACTACATTTTCTCTGCTGACCTGATGTTTGTAGTGAGGGATGTGGCGGTAACCTATAAGCTGCCCGCGCGACTGGACGATGAATTGGAGGCAACCGCCGCGCTAGCGCAACTGCGCGGCGCCGGCATGGTATTCCACCAGAGTGTGCGTCGCGCCGATGCGTTGTTGGCGCGAGCCGAGGTGACCATCGCCTGTGTAGACCGCGTTGGAGTCAAACCACGACGGCTGCCGCCCGAAATGGTGAGGCGTTTAAGGACGTTGGAACAAAAAAAAGCATAGTCTGAGGGAGACGAGCGTTGGAACAACAATTAAGTTTGCTCGATCTGGTCTGGAATGCCAGCTTCACCGTGCAATTCGTGATGGCCATTCTGCTGCTGGCTTCCATGATGTCGTGGTACATGATCGTCAATCGCTTTCTCTATTTTCGCAATGCCAGTGACGAGATGTATCGCTTTGAGGAGCGCTTCTGGTCGGGGATCGATTTGTCCCAGCTTTACCGTGAGGGCAATGACAAGGCGGCCGATGGCGTGCCGATACTGGGTATGGAAAGTATTT
>JANPDE010000464.1:0-3034 GCA_031431315.1 Haliea sp. | reverse complement strand
GCTGAAAACTCCCCCAAACTGTGTCCGGCCATAATATCTGGGCGTGTCTCGGACTCCTCCAGCCAGGTACGCCACAGGGCGACGCTGGAAGCCAACAATACTGGTTGGGTGGTTTCGGTAAGATTCAGTGATTCCTGTGGGCCTTTTTGAATAAGCGCCCACATGTCATAGCCCAGCGTTTCGGATGCTTGAGTAAAAGTGTCACGCACGCTACCGAATTTCTCATGAGCTGCAGCCAACATACCTACCTGTTGCGACCCCTGCCCCGGAAAGACAAAAGCAATAGTTTTATCCGACATCACAGATTCCATCTGATTGCCAAACCCCAAATCGCTCTAGTATATTAGCAACCCTTTGGGACCATCCAGTGTAGGCTATTCGAAAACCAAACGTGAAATCCAGCCAACGTGCGCCTATACCGAGATACTGGCAATATACAACGGGCATGATTCAATATGCATAATTTGTGAACAAAATCGGCGCACAAAAGAGGCTATGGCGCCTAGGCAGAGACGGCGTCTTCGCCTGATAGTCGCGCTTCATGAGTCGTGGCGAGGGTAGCGATGCTGGTCAACTCCCACTCAAATTCGGGAAATCAGTCATCTTTTCCAGTGTCGATCACTTTCTTCCCGCGATAAAAACCATCCGCGGTGACATGGTGTCGACGGTGGGTTTCACCCGACGCCTGATCCACAGACAGCGTGGGCCCGCGCAGCGCATCGTGCGCACGACGCATACCGCGTCTGGATCGAGTTTTCTTACTTTTCTGAACAGCCATGGTCTAAACTCCTATTGCTTACTACCGGGTTTCAATCGCCCCAGTACATTAAACGGGTTGGGCTTACCTCTAGCGGAACCGGGTTGAGGCACAGGCTCCTGGAACGCCGCAATTTTCGTTTTACAATCTTCAGTATCGTGGTAACTGAACGGGCGCAGAGCCAGAATAAGTTCGTCTTCCACCACTTCCCATAATCTGCAAGCATTATCACCAACCAAGAGAGGATCCAGATGGCTCGGAAGATGCACTGCCTCTTCATCAGTCCAGAGAACGGCCAGTGTACTTACACATGACAGGTGCTCCGGCATAGCTTCGAGGCATCGCTGGCACGTTACGACGATTTCCGCTTCAATCGTGACCCGAATCAGGTACCGGTTCTCCTCGTCACGGGAAAATGTCATTTCAACCGCAATGCTGCCTTCGTCACCCCCTAACATAGACCGAAAACGTTTCAGATCCAGTGGTTTCAGAATGCTGTTGGCATGTGTGCCTCGCACCGCTGCTTTGCGAACATCTAGCGTAGTCGGTAGGGACTCAGTCAACATAGGCGCGCATCATAGGTGCGGATTGTGCCTTTGTCAAAAAAATCTTTAGAATACAAACAGTTCTCCTCACCACTCACCATTCTGGCGAAACCAATGGACATCATTCTGGCATCAACATCACCCCATCGCCGACGTCTGTTGCAGCGCCTGCAATTTAGCTTTCGCTGTATTCCTCCCCAAATAGACGAGACTGCACTGTTACATGAGGAACCAGCAGCGATGGCACAGCGTCTGGCACGGCAAAAGGCTAGGTTCGTAGCAGAACTTTATCCCGACGCGCTGGTAATCGGCAGTGATCAGGTCGCCTCGATTGAAGGGTCTGTCATAGGCAAGCCCGGTAACTTTGAAAGGGCTAAAGCGCAATTGCAGAATTGTTCGGGTCGAGAGGTGCAGTTCTACACGGCAGTGAATTTAGTATGTCTTAACCGAAATTTGGAGCAGTTCCACGTGGAACCGTTCAATGTGCGTTTTCGGACGCTCAACAACCTACAGATCGAAAATTATTTGCTTCGGGAACAGCCGTATGACTGTGCTGGCAGTTTCAAGGTTGAAGGTTTGGGGATCGTATTGTTTGAAGGGATGACTGGAAATGACCCGACTAGCCTGGAGGGGCTACCTTTGATCAAGCTGACCGAGCTTCTAACTGATGCTGGAATTGATATGCTGGATAGGTTCAATTTATTCTCCATCAGTGATGAAGAATAAAAAAACAATTAGATACGAAGCTTATTTAATGTTAATTCTAGAATATTATCTAAAGGTGCGCGCAGGCTAAGTTCACCTAACTCGAGACTGGATATCCGCAAAGAAACAGCGTGAAGGAACAGGCGTTTGAGGCCGATTTGCCGGGTAAAGTCAGCGGATCGGTCATCCTTGTACTTGTCATCTCCCAGGAGTGGGAACCCTACATGGCGGGCATGTACCCTGATCTGATGGGTGCGGCCAGTGATTGGCCGGGCTTCAACCAGGGTAGCACCTCGCAAATGCTCAATGACAGTAAACTCAGTGATCGCCCGCCTTCCATCTCGACTCACTCGTACCATCCTCTCTCCGGACTGCAGGATATTCTTCTCAAGCGGTGCGTCTACAACACGAACTGATCGGGGCCATTTGCCTGCTACCAGTGCAAGGTATCGCTTGTCGATATGCTTCTCGCGCAACTGCCGATGTAGTTCACGCAAGACAACCACACGTTTTGCTATCAATATTAATCCCGAGGTATCGCGGTCCAATCTATGTACAAGTTCCAGATAGGGTTCATCGGGGCGCATTTGTCGCAGGGATTCGATTAAACCGAAACTGAGACCGCTACCACCGTGAACCGCTAATCCCGAAGGCTTATTCATCACCAACAGGTTGTCATCCTCATATGCGATGCGCCCTGCCAGTTGTTCAAGCTGCTTGCGAGAAATCTCCCCAGGAGAAGAGGAAGCTGGTTGGTGCAGAGGAGGGATACGCACGATGTCACCAGTAACAAGTCGGTAATCCGCACGCGCCCTACCCTTGTTTACACGCACTTCGCCCTTCCGCAGGGCTCGATATAAGCGGGCGCGAGGAACCCCCTTCAAATGACGTATGAGGCAGTTATCGAGCCGTTGGCCAGCGGTGTTCTCGTCAATGGTCAAGTAACTGGTTTGCCTGGGTGCGTCGATTTTTGGACTATCTGCCATACAGTACGCAATGCATGTTATTTTTACCTATATGCTGCTAT
>JANPDE010000463.1:0-3910 GCA_031431315.1 Haliea sp. | reverse complement strand
ATTCCCTCAGCGTTCTGATTGGCGCGGTCCTGGGAAGTACCAACTGGCATCGCTTGATCGCGAGCGGCACTGCCCATGGCGTGCGACCGCGTTCGATTTTTCCGCTGATCATGATCGCGGCGTGGGCGGCCTATCGATTGTTTCCCTATGTGCCGACTATCGATTTCCAGCACGTGAAGGACGCTATCAAACCGCTGCTCGCATTCACTCCGCTGCCGCTCGCAGACGTATTGAGGCATTTCGGTATGGTTCTCGGCCTCGCATTGCTACTGCAGGCCGTCCAGCCGCCTGCGCGGGCCAAACAGGCGTTGATTTTAATGGCGCTCGGCGTGATCGCCGCCAAACCGTTTATCATGATGAAGGTGATTTCACCGGTCGAGGTCGTCGGTACGGTCGCTGCCCTGGCAGCCTGGTTCACAGTCCTTGGCCGCGCGAATTCACGCACGATGATTGCTGTCGTTATTTTTGCAGCGACATTGGCATTACAGGGCCTGGCACCGTTTGAACTACGCACCGAACCCGAAAATTTCTCCTTCGTACCCTTTGGCGGGTTCGAACAGGGTTCGATGGAGGTGAACATTCAATCCTTCCTCGAGAAGATATTCCTGTATGGCACCTTTGTCTGGCTAATCGTCCAGGCGGGCGGTAGCGTCAACCTCAGCCTGACGTTGGTCGTCATTTTCCTTACGGTGATCGAAATCGCGCAACGCTACATCGTAGGTCGCAATCCGGATATCACTGACCCCTTATTGGCATTGATGATGGGCGGTGTCCTCCTGGCTTTGGAACGCCATTACAAAATTACCTCAGGAAATACGTGAGACTTGCTGTATCTTTGGGGCTAATGCCTACAAGGAGGTTAATATGGGTCGCTGGATAATCATTCTGTGGTCTCTGACCTTTAGCACGTGTCTGCATGTTGCACATGCCGCCAGTGTTGCAGTGCCGGCGCCACTTGAACCGTGGCGGCAGTGGGTGCTGGACCAGCACCGTGACCTGACCTGTCCGCCGCATTATGCGAGTCTTGGAGAGCGTTTCTGTCGTTGGCCAGGACGACTGATACTTCAAGCCGATTCCCGTGGTGCGAATTTTTTGCAGGAATGGCAGCTGTACAGTGACGGCTGGATAACGCTTCCCGGTGATACGCAGCACTGGCCGCAGGAAGTCCAAGTGGATGATCTCGCTATGGCCGTCATCGAACACGAAGGCGTTCCGGCCGTTCATTTGCCTGCAGGAAAGCATCAGGTGCAGGGTGTTATCCGCTGGGACACCATGCCAACACGCCTTGCGCTGCCACCCGACACCGGCCTGTTGGCGTTGACGCTACAGGGGAAGCCAGTACCACAGCCGTCAATAGATAGCGGTGGTGGCGTATTGTTTGGTGAAAACAGTGCCACCGAGTCCGTCGCGGATAGCTTGTCGATGCAGGTGTTCCGTCAGGTACAAGATGATATCCCCCTGCAGATGGAAACCGTGCTGCGGTTTCGTGTGGCAGGCCGTGACCGGGAATTACTGCTTGGCCAGTTGTTACTCGATGGCTTCGTGCCGTTAGCGCTGGAAACGCAACTGCCTGCGCGTATTGAACAGGATGGCCGCCTGCGCGTGCAGTTACGTGCCGGTGCGTGGGAAGTCCGCTTGAGCGCCCGCGCCGAAGGTCAACCGCTGACATTTGCCAGCAGGAAAATGGATCAGAGCTGGCCGGCCGAGGAAGTCTGGTCCATGCGCGACAATCGCAGTATGCGCCAGATTTCTGTCAGTGGTCCCGCCGCTATCGACCCATCACAGACGGATATGCCCGCCGCATGGCGTGAGCTTCCCGCGTGGCTGATGCGTGCGGGCGATGCACTGGTTATCACGGAAAACCAGCGCGGTGACCTGCTGACGGATGCCGCGACATCCGGTGAAGAGCTGGCATTGGCGCGTGAGCTCTGGTTGGATTTTGATGGCGGCGGCATGACCAGCCGCGACAGGGTGACGGGTTTGTTGAAACACTCTGTGCGCTTTTCTACTGTGCCCGAACAATTGCTCGGCCGCGCGGAAGTGAACGGGGAGCCACAACTGATCACCCGCCTGGAAGGTGAACAAACCGAAGCGGGAATCGAGCTGCGCCCCGGTCCGCTGGATTTGCTGAGCATCAGTCGATTGGAACAGCCTTCTCATTTCAATGCTACGGGATGGCAGCACGATTTCAGCAGCGTATCCGCCCGATTGAACCTGCCGCCCGGTTGGATGTTACTGCACGCCACCGGCGCCGATAGCGCGAGTGGCTCATGGTTGGCGAACTGGAATCTGTGGGCAATTTTTCTGGTGCTGATTGTGGCGGCCACCAGTGCGCGTTTGCTGGGTTGGCCAGCGGGATTAGTAGCGCTGCTTGCGTTGCTGTTGACCTACCATAGCGCAAATGCACCGGTATTTTTCTGGCTGGCGGCACTGCTGGGTGTGGCCCTGGTGCAGGTCTTGCCGGAAGGACGATTGCGGCAATGGCTCGGCATTTATAACGCCCTGGTATTTGTTGCATTGGTACTAATGTTGCTCAACTTTGCCGTGGACCAGGCGCGCCGTAGTATTTACCCGCAACTGGAGCTGGGAAGTTACGCCACTATCCAGCAGGGCGGGGGCAGCGTGGCATCGGACGACATGGCCAGGATGGAGGCGCCAGTTCCCGCTGCTGCACCACTGGAGGAAGTCATCGTAACGGCGCAGAAAGATACCCGCAGTGGAGCGGATGACGGTGCGACCTATCGCCAGGATTACATGGTCAGCGCCATGAAATCAGCGCGGGCTGGACTAAGAATGGGCTATGACACCAACGCCAATGTGCAGACAGGTCCCGGCGAGCCGGCCTGGCAGTGGCAATCGGTGGCGCTCGGCTGGAGCGGGCCGGTAACTCAAGCACAAACCCTGCAGCTGTACTTGTTGTCGCCGGCACTGCATCGGCTGTGGAACCTGGCCTCGGTATTGCTGGTCTTTGGCTTTGCCGGCTTTCTGCTGCGCGCGGCGTGGCCGTCCCTCCATTGGCGGTCGCTGCGCGGTAACGCTATTACGTCTGCGGTATTGTTCATTGCAGTGCTGTTGTTACAACCACAACCCGTGTTGGCACAACAATCTCAGCAGGCAAGCGTTGGATTCCCCGATATGGAATTGCTGACCGAACTGGAACAACGTCTCACACGTCTACCGGAATGCGCACCACAGTGTGCGGCATTCAGCCGCGGCTTGTTGCAACTCACTCCAACCAACCTACGACTGGAGTTGCAGTTGGATGCGCAGGAGCCCGTGGCCGTGCCGTTGCCCGTGGCACGTAATCAGTGGCAACCGCGCACGATTCTCGTCGATGATAATCCTGGCGTTCACTTGCGCCGCAATGAGAACGGCCTACTGTGGATCGTGCTGGCACCGGGGAGTCACCGCCTGGTGCTGGAAGGGCCGGCGTTGGGCGATCAGCTGCAACTGCCGTTCGAGATGCCGGTGCATAATTTCATGGTGGAAGCCGCCGGTTGGCAAGTATCCGGTCTAGCCAATGGACAGGTCCCTGGCCGCAGTCTGCAACTGACGCGCGAAAACCAGGGCTCACAGTCTGAGAATAGCAGTGCGCAGTTATTGCCGGACGCTGCTCCGCCTTTCCTGCGGGTGACCCGAACCCTGGTGCTGGGGCTGGACTGGCAAGTGCATACTGTGGTGGAACGGCTGGCACCTGCCCATGGCGCCATCTCCATACCAGTGACCTTACTGCCCGGTGAGGCTGTACTCACACCGGGTGTGGAGGTAATTGACGGTAAAGTGCAGGTCGTGATGAATCCTGTTGCACCGGCATTCGTCTGGACCTCCAGCCTCAAACAAACCAACATGCTGGACTTGATGGCGACAAAACCCGCGGCGTGGGTGGAGCGCTGGCAGTTTAGTATTGGGC
>JANPDE010000462.1:0-28897 GCA_031431315.1 Haliea sp. | reverse complement strand
CCAAACCGCGTTACTCAAATCAAAGCGATCGATAGCGATGGCTATCGTGCGATTCAGGTCACCAGAGGCAGTCGTAAGGCCTCCAGGGTAAGTAAATCGCTGGCGGGACAGTTTGCCAAAGCTGGTGTCGAAGCTGGTACGGGTCTCTGGGAGTTTCGTCTAGATGATGCGGATGAGGCCCCTGCCGTTGGCTCCGAGCTTACTGTTGAGCGTTTCGCAGCTGGTCAAAAAGTGGACGTGGCTGGTAAATCCAAGGGCAAGGGTTTCCAAGGCGTTATAAAGCGCTGGAATTTTTCCATGCAGGACGCCACACACGGTAATTCACGATCGCACCGTGCCCCCGGTTCCATCGGTCAGAACCAGACTCCCGGAAGAGTGTGGAAAGGCAAAAAAATGGCTGGCCATATGGGTTCTGTGAATGTCACAACCCAGGGTCTTGAAATTGTCCGGGTTGATACCGAGCGCAATTTATTACTGATAAAGGGCGCCATACCTGGTGCGCCCGGCGGCGACGTAATTGTCCGTCCCGCAGTCAAAGCCTAAGGTTAGGGGGTCGCTAACGTGGAATTAAGTGTTTGTAAGCCGGGTAGCAGCGAAGTGGCTAAAGTGTCGGTTTCCGATGCAGCCTTCGCACGTGAATACAACGAAGATCTGGTTCACCAGGTAGTAACTGCCTATATGACGGGAGCGCGACAGGGCACTCGCGCCCAAAAGAACCGCGCTGCGGTAAACGGTGGTGGCAAGAAGCCTTGGCGTCAGAAGGGTACAGGCCGCGCTCGCGCAGGGACTACGCGTTCCCCGATATGGCGCAGTGGCGGCGTGACCTTTGCGGCGCAACCGCAGGATCACTCCCAGAAAGTAAATCGCAAAATGTATCGCGCCGCGATGCAAACAATTATGTCGGAACTGGCTCGCCAGGACCGCTTGGTAGTGATAGAAAGTTTGGATCTGGAAGCACCTAAAACAAAGCTTCTGCTGAAGCGACTTGGCGAATTCGGCGTAGACAACGTTCTCATTGTTTCCGCTGAAGTGAATAAAAATCTGTATCTTGCCGCGCGCAATCTGCACAAAGTGGATGTGAGTGATGTCGATGGTATTGATCCGCTCAGTCTTATTGGCCACGACAAAGTTATGGTTACGGTTGATGCTGTGAAGAAATTTGAGGAGATGTTGGGATGAATCAGGAGCGCGTGTTTCAGGTGCTGACAGGCCCCCATACTTCCGAGAAGGCCGCTATTGTTGCCGACACGAACAATCAGTACGTATTCAAGGTAGCTGTAGATGCATCCAAGGCGGAAATAAAGAAATCTGTTGAGCAGTTGTTCAAAGTCAAGGTCAGCGAAGTAAATACCTTGAGGGTCAAAGGTAAAGTCAAGCGTAACAAGTACGGCGTTAGTACCAAATCAACCTGGAAAAAAGCCTACGTAAGACTGGAGCAGGGTCAGGACATCGACTTTGCTGTGGCGGATTAAGGAGCAGTAGTGAAATGGCAGTTTTAAAGAGTAAGCCTACTTCCCCAGGTCGTCGCCATGTCGTCCGGGTTGTTAACGAAGATCTGCACAAGGGTGCACCCTATGCACCGTTGTTGGAAAATCAAACCAGGAATGGTGGCCGTAACAACAATGGGCGAATTACAACTCGGCACATCGGCGGCGGCCACAGGCAGCACTACCGGATAATCGATTTTAAGCGTACCAAGGATGCGATTCCTGCAAAGGTAGAGCGTCTGGAGTATGACCCCAATAGAACAGCGCATATTGCGCTTCTGCTATTCGCTGATGGGGAACGACGTTACATTATTGCGCCCAAAGGCGTAAAGGCAGGCGATGTTCTTCAGTCGGGTTCTGCTGCGCCGATCAAGTCTGGAAATTGTTTACCTCTGCGTAACATTCCCGTCGGTTCAGTGGTGCATTGTATTGAATTGAAACCAGGCAAAGGCGCGCAGGTAGCACGCTCTGCGGGTGCGTCAGTGCAGCTGGTAGCGCGCGAAGGACAGTACGCTACTTTGCGACTGCGCTCCGGAGAAATGCGAAAAGTGCTCTCTGATTGTCGCGCAACTTTGGGAGAAGTATCTAATTCTGAGCACAATCTGCGCAAGTTAGGCAAAGCTGGGGCTGTTCGTTGGCGTGGAGTTAGACCGACTGTGCGTGGTGTAGCGATGAATCCCGTTGACCATCCACATGGTGGTGGTGAGGGGCGCACTTCTGGTGGGCGACATCCTGTTAGTCCCTGGGGTACGCCCACCAAAGGATACAAAACTCGTAAGAACAAGCGTACTGACAATTTAATTGTACGCCGTCGTGGTAAGAAATAAGTGCCATCGTTAGAGCCAAGAGAGTAAAGGAGTAATTTGTGCCGCGTTCGCTGAAGAAAGGTCCTTTTATCGACCTTCACCTGATGAAGAAAGTTGAAGCTGCAATTGAGAGCAACGACCGTCGACCAATCAAGACCTGGTCACGTCGTTCCATGGTATCTCCAGACATGGTAGGACTGACTATCGCTGTTCACAACGGTCGCCAGCATATACCGGTTCTAATTAATGAAGATATGGTCGGGCATAAATTGGGAGAGTTTGCATTGACGCGTACATTCCGGGGCCATGTTGTAGACAAAGCCGCCAAGCGCTAATTCGTAACGAGGTTTAGGAAATGGAAGTTGCAGCAAGGTTGAAGGGCGCACAGATTTCTGCTCAGAAGGTGCGCCTGGTCGCGGATCAGGTGCGGGGTTTACGCGTGGAGGAGGCTCTTGGCTTACTGGAATTTAGCACAAAAAAGGCTGCTCATATTGTCAAGAAATTGCTCGACTCAGCTATAGCCAACGCTGAGAACAATGAGGGTGCAGATGTAGACGAGTTGAAGGTGTCCAGTATTTTTGTAGATGAAGGCATGACCATGAAGCGTTTGCGACCACGAGCTAAAGGCCGTGCAGATCGTATTTTGAAGCGCAGTTGTCATATCACTATAAAAGTTGCAAACAGCGTCCGTTAAGCTTAGGAGAAGACCAAATGGGTCAGAAAGTACATCCCACCGGCATACGCTTAGGAATTGTTAAGGATCACACATCGATCTGGTATGCCGACAACAAGAACTATGCCAAGCAGTTGATTACTGATTTACAAGCGCGGGCTTATATTGAGAAAACGTTGGATAACGCTTCCGTGAGTCGGGTAGTGATTGAGCGTCCTGCGCAAACAGCGCGTATTACGATTCACACTGCCAGGCCCGGTATTATTATTGGCAAGAAAGGCGAAGATGTGGACAAACTGCGTAAAGACCTGACGCAGAAGATGGGTGTGCCGGTGCACATCAACATTGAAGAGATCCGCAAGCCAGATCTGGATGCAAAGTTGGTTGCGCAAAATGTGGCCCAACAACTTGAGCGTCGAGTGATGTTCCGTCGAGCGATGAAGAGAGTGGTACAAAATGCCATGCGTCAGGGCGCCGAGGGTATCAAAGTCCAGGTTAGCGGGCGCTTGGGTGGTACTGAAATAGCGCGTACAGAGTGGTATCGGGAAGGTCGAGTACCTTTGCACACTCTACGAGCTGACATAGATTACGCCACGTATGAGGCCCTCACTACCTTCGGAATAATTGGAGTGAAGGTTTGGATTTTCAAGGGTGAAGTCATTGGCACCGAAGGCCAGGGTGACGGCGCCAAGAAGTCAGCAACTAATTAAGGGTTACGCAGATGCTTCAACCAAAGCGTACAAAATTTCGTAAGATGATGAAGGGCCGCAATCGTGGTCTTGCTCAGCGCGGCAGTAAAGTGAGCTTCGGCGAGTATGGGTTAAAAGCCATAAGTCGAGGACGATTATCGGCACGGCAAATAGAATCAGCCCGCCGGGCGATGACTCGCCACATTAAGCGCGGTGGAAAAATCTGGATTCGCGTATTTCCGGACAAGCCGATCACCGGAAAGCCATTGGAAGTACGGCAGGGTAAAGGGAAGGGTAATGTCGAATATTGGGTAGCCCAGATTAAGCCTGGCAAGGTACTGTATGAATTGCAGGGCGTTTCCGAAGAGTTGGCACGAGAAGCATTTGCCCTCGCGGCGGCGAAGATTCCTATTGCCACGCAATTTGTTAAACGGACGGTGATGTGATGAAAGCAAATGAATTACGAGACAAGTCCACCGAGCAACTAGGCAAGGAGCTGCTGACTCTGCGAGAAGAGCAGTTTAAGCTGCGCATGCAAAAAGTCACCGGCCAATTGGGGCAAACTCACTTCCTGCGACAGAACCAGCGAGACATTGCTCGTGTGAAGACTGTACTCACTGAAAAAACGGGTAATTGAAAATGTCCGGAGCCGAAAAACGCACAAGAGTTGCAACAGGGAAAGTTGTCAGCAACAAAATGGATAAGACGATAACCATACTCATAGAGCGACGGGAGAAGCATCCGGTCTATGGTAAGTACATTACGCGTTCATCCAAGATACATGCGCATGATGAAACCAACCAGTGCGGTATGGGCGACACGGTTACAGTGGCCGAAACGCGCCCTATCTCCAAGAGCAAGACCTGGAAGTTGTTGGAAATAGTAGAAAGAGCTACGCAGGACTGATCCGAATATCAGAGTCAAAGAGGTAGCGGCCCGGCCGCAGTTGGGAGTAGAGCATGATTCAGACACAGTCTTATTTGGAAGTCGCAGACAACAGCGGCGCTCGTAGAGTGATGTGTATTAAGGTGTTGGGTGGCTCGAAACGCCGCTATGCCCGTGTAGGCGATCTTATTAAAGTGACGGTTAAGGAAGCAAATCCTCGAGGCAAGGTCAAAAAAGGACAGGTAATGACTGCTGTGGTCGTCAGAACCAAAAAGGGAGTTCGGCGCCCCGATGGATCTCTTATCAAGTTTGATGACAATGCGGCAGTGATGCTGGATTCGAAGGAAGCTCCAATAGGAACACGGATATTTGGTCCGGTAACTCGGGAGCTTCGCGGCGAAAAATTCATGAAGATTATTTCCCTCGCCCCGGAAGTTATCTAGCTTCGCAGGTCGAAAGAGGTAGAAAAATGTTGAAGATAAAAAGCGAAGACGAAGTGATTATCCTGGCCGGTAAGGACAAGGGTAAGCGCGGCAAAGTGCGCCGGGTCCTGGATGACAACAGAGTACTTGTTTCCGGCATCAATATGGTTAAGAAGAGCACCAAGGCGAACCCGCAGGCCGGGGTTGCCGGTGGCATCATTGAAACTGAAGCTCCTATCCAAATTTCTAATGTGGCGATATTCAATTCCACCACGAATAAAGGCGATCGGGTTGGTTTTAAAGTTGATGGTAATCGTAAGGTTCGAATTTTTAAATCCAGCGGCGAGGAGATTGACTCCTAAGCCTTCTGTGGCTGACTGGTCGACAGGTAGAAGACATGGCAACGTTGAAGCAAAGGTACAAGAGCGAGATCATTCCGCAGCTTAAGAAAGAGCTGGGACTCGAGAACGTTATGGAAGTCCCAAAAATTACCAAGATCACGCTGAATATGGGAGTGGGTGAAGCGCTGGGCGACAAAAAGGTCCTCGAGAATGCTGTTGCTGACATGGAAAAGATCGCTGGCCAGAAAGCGGTGGTAACCAAGGCCAGGAAATCTATCGCGAACTTTAAAGTGCGTGATGGTTGGCCGATCGGATGTAAGGTAACTCTGCGTTCAGAGCGTATGTATGAGTTTTTGGAGCGCCTGATAAGCGTTGCTATTCCCCGCATTCGGGATTTCCGTGGGGTGAGCCCCAAATCCTTTGATGGTCGCGGTAATTTCGCGATGGGTGTGTCGGAGCAGATCATATTTCCTGAAATTGAGTACGACAAAGTGGATGCATTACGCGGTATGGATATCACCATTACTACCTCAGCTCGAACAGATGCAGAGGGTCGAGCTTTGTTGCGCGCTTTCAACTTCCCACTGAAGGATTAAGAGGCTTAATACATGGCAAAAAAATCAATGATTGCGCGCGAGAAAAAGCGTACAAAAATTGCGGGAAAGTACGCAGTAAAGCGTGCGGCATTGAAAGCGACTTTGGTTAGCTCCAAAGCTTCTGACGATGAAAAATGGGAAGCGCAGGTAAGTCTGCAAAAGCTCCCTCGTGACGCCAGTCCGACTCGACAGCGGCGTCGCTGCCAGATCACGGGCCGGCCACATGGGGTCTATCGCAAATTTGGCCTTTGTCGAAACAAGTTGCGCGAAGCAGCAATGCGTGGCGATGTGCCAGGTCTAGTTAAGTCGAGCTGGTAACAGGCGAGTTGTTCTACGGAGATGAATAGATTATGAGTATGCAAGATCCACTGTCAGATATGCTAACCCGCATTCGTAACGCGCAAATGCGTGGCAGGACACGTGTAGAAATGCCTGGTTCCAAGTTAAAAGGTGCTGTCGCCAAGGTACTGAAGGACGAAGGCTACATAGACGGGTTCAGCGCAACTAACGATGGTGGCAAGCCCCGTCTGGCCATTAATCTGAAATACTATCTCGGCAAACCCGTCATCGCTGAAATTAGTCGTGTTAGTCGCCCTGGTTTGCGTACCTACAGTGGGAGAGAAAAATTGCCCTCAGTGCGAGCGGGCTTGGGTGTGGCTATTATTTCCACGTCGCTTGGTGTAATGACTGATCGCGCTGCGCGTGCTGCTGGTGTCGGCGGCGAAGTGCTCTGCACTGTTTACTAAATACTACTTTGATGTAAAGAGTAATTCCAAATGTCTAGAGTCGCAAAGGATCCAATTCCGCTGCCCAAGGGGGTAGAGGTTAAGCTCAGTGGTAACGATCTCACTGTTAAGGGCAATAAGGGTACGCTGGAACTTTCATTGTCACAGGGTATACAGATCAGCCAGGACAACAGCGTTTTGACCCTCGCATATGAAGGTGTTCAATACAGTGCCATAGCTGGTACAACCCGTGCTCTGGTAAACAATATGGTTAAAGGTGTTAGTGAAGGTTGGGAGAAAAAGCTGGTTTTGAACGGTGTAGGCTACCGGGCCAAGGTAACGGGTAACGTCGTTAATTTGACTGTGGGCCTATCGCATCAAGTGGACTACCAACTTCCAGACGGTGTTTCTGCTGAAAGCTCCAGTCCAACCGAGGTGACATTGAGGGGGATAGATAAGCATGCTGTTGGGCAGGCTGCAGCTGAACTCCGCGGCTTTCGTCCGCCGGAACCGTATAAGGGCAAGGGCATTCGCTACGTTGATGAGATTGTCCATCGTAAAGAAGCCAAGAAAAAGTAGGTATTTGAGATGAGTGCAAAGAATGATTCAAGGTTACGCCGTGCTCGCCGTGCTCGGATCCGAATACGTGATCTGGGTATGAATCGGTTGAGTGTGCATCGTACTCCCAGGCACATCTATGCTCAGATAATTGCGCCGACTGGAGATAAAGTGCTGGCCAGTGCTTCAACTCTGGATGCGGACTTGCGCAAAAGTGCTACTGGCAATATTGCTGCAGCAGCAGAGGTTGGCAAACTGGTAGCCAAGCGAGCCATGGAAGTGGGTATCGAAAGGGTTGCCTTCGACCGCGGTGGGTATAAATATCACGGACGTGTCAAGGCATTGGCCGATGCCGCTCGTGAATCCGGACTGGAATTCTAGGGTATACATATGGCATTTAACGATCAGAAAAAGCAGCAACAGGAAGGCGATCTCCAGGAAAAGCTGGTTCAGGTCAATCGCGTGGCCAAAGTTGTCAAGGGCGGTCGAATCTTCAGTTTTACGGCCCTGACTGTTGTTGGTGACGGTAAAGGAAAGGTTGGCTTCGGTCGCGGTAAAGCGCGTGAAGTGCCAGTTGCCATTCAGAAAGCGATGGAAGCGGCACGCCGTAATATGATTCATGTGCGATTGAATAACGGCACTCTTCAGTATCCGATAAAAGCTGCGCACGGTGCTTCCAAAGTGTACATGCGACCAGCGTCGGAAGGTACTGGTGTCATTGCCGGTGGTGCAATGCGGGCGGTACTTGAAATCGCTGGCGTACACAACGTTCTCGCCAAATGCTACGGCTCTACAAATCCTGTAAACGTAGTAAGGGCAACCTTCAACGGCTTGCGCGATATGTCTTCACCGGAAGATGTTGCCGCCAAGCGTGGCAAGTCGGTTGAAGAAATTCTGAATTAACTATTAGGTTGGCTTGTCATGGCTAAAGCATCTATCAAGGTAACACAGGTCAAGAGTACCTATGGACGCCTGAAAAATCACAGGGCGTGTGTAGCGGGGCTGGGTTTGCGCCGTATTGGTCACACCGTTGAGGTTGAGGATACACCCGCAGTTCGTGGCATGATCAACCGGGTGCACTACCTGGTAAAGGTAGAGGAGTAAATTATGTCAGATGTAATGCGACTGAATAGCCTGAGTCCCGCACCGGGCGCGAAAAAGAACGCCAAGCGTGTAGGCCGTGGTATTGGCAGTGGCACGGGTAAGACTGCAGGTCGTGGCCATAAAGGGCAGAAATCTCGCTCGGGCGGCAGAGTCAGGCCTGGCTTTGAGGGCGGTCAGATGCCGCTACAGAAACGCTTGCCGAAGTATGGTTTTACATCGCGCATCAGCCGCACCACCGCTCAGGTGCGCTTGGGTGAGTTAAATGCAGTTGAGGGTGATGTTATCGATCTGGCGGCACTGAAAAGTGCTGATTTGGTTAAGGAAAATGTTGTCAGGGCTCGTGTTTTTTTGTCCGGCGAGCTGAAAAAGGCAGTCACTATCAAAGGCCTTGTTGTCACCAAAGGGGCACGCGAAGCCATTGAAAAATCCGGCGGGAAAGTAGAGGAATAAATGGCAACAGCTCAGCTGCCCTCAGTCAACAAGGCGGGCCTTGGCGAGCTCTTTTCTCGCCTGCGTTTTGTTTTGCTGGCTATTCTCGTCTATAGAATCGGAACCCATATTCCGGTACCGGGAATCGACCCCAAGCAACTGGCGGCTCTGTTCAATCAGAACCAGGGAACCATTCTTGGTCTGGCAAATATGTTTTCGGGCGGCGCTCTGGAGCGGATGAGTATCCTGGCGCTTGGGATCATGCCCTACATCTCTGCGTCGATTATCATGCAGTTGATGTCTGCGGTGACGCCGCAGCTGGAGCAGTTAAAAAAGGAAGGCGAATCTGGCCGCCGTAAAATCAGCCAGTACACACGCTACCTGACAGTGATGCTAGCCATCATCCAAGCCATCGGTATGACCGTGGGGATGGCAAACCAGGGTATGTCATATGACACATCGCTGCTGTTTTATGTGACTGCTGTAACCTCGCTGGTCACTGGCGCTGTATTTATGATGTGGCTGGGCGAACAGATTACTGAGAAGGGTGTAGGAAACGGTATATCTCTGTTAATTTTCGCCGGAATTGTGGCGGGATTGCCTGCAGCGATCGGGCAGTCGCTGGAGCAGGCGAGACAGGGGGAGCTGAATATTCTGATCTTGCTCTTTATCCTGACGCTGGCAATTGCTGTGATTTATATGATTGTGTTTATCGAGCGTGGTCAAAGGCGCATTACGGTGAACTATGCCAAGAGGCAGCAGGGTCGTAAGATGTATCAGGCGCAGAGCTCCCATTTGCCGCTGAAAGTGAATATGGCGGGTGTGATCCCAGCGATTTTTGCCAGTAGTATTTTGTTGTTCCCGGCCTCCATTGCGCAGTGGTTCGGCAAAAGTGGTTCCGCAGACTGGTTGCAGGACCTCGCCGTGGCAATAGGCCCCGGACAACCATTGAACATACTATTGTTCACAATATTTGTAGTGTTTTTCTGCTTCTTCTATACGGCTTTGATGTTTAATCCGGTAGAGGTGGCCGACAACCTAAAGCGCTCGGGTGCTTTTGTGCCCGGCATCAGGCCTGGGGAAAAAACCGCCGATTACATCGATGGTGTACTGACCCGGTTGACAGTCTTTGGTGCGGCGTATATAGCGCTTGTCTGTTTGATGCCGCAGTTTTTGGTTGTCATGTGGAACGTGCCTTTTTACCTGGGTGGCACATCGTTGCTGATTGTGGTGGTGGTGGTAATGGATTTTATGGCTCAGGTGCAGAGCCACCTTATGTCACACCAGTATGACTCGGTTATGAAAAAGGCTAATTTGAAGAATTATGGTGGAGCCGGGCGCGTTCGATAGTCGGGTCCGGATGGTCCAAGTAGGGAGTAGTTGCAATGAAGGTACGTGCATCAGTAAAGAGAATTTGCAGGAACTGTAAGGTAGTACGCCGCAAGGGTGTGGTCCGAGTGATCTGTAATACGGATCCACGACACAAGCAGCGTCAGGGGTAGTGACTGCCCCGCGGCAGTTGATTTTTATTAGCGATATCGCTAGACTGCTGCGCCTTTTGTAAGGCCCCCGAGGTACTGTAGTGTCAAATACCGGGGTTTAGACAAGGTGCAGCATGCAACGACGACAAATGATTGGAGAGAGTTGAATGGCTCGTATTGCCGGCGTCAACATACCAGATAACAAACATGCTGTTATCTCATTGACTTATATTTATGGAGTAGGGCGCAGCCAAGCCAGGCGACTCTGTGCTGACAGCGGTGTTGCCGAACACGTCAAAATAGGCGAGTTGACTGAGCAGGAAGTGGATGCTCTTCGCGCCAAAGTGGGTGAAATGGTGGTAGAGGGCGATTTACGTCGTGAACTCTCTATGAACATCAAACGGTTGATGGATCTGGGTTGTAACCGCGGCCTGCGCCACCGAAGAGGTCTGCCTTTGCGAGGGCAGCGCACCAAAACCAACGCACGTACCCGTAAAGGTCCGCGCAAGCCGATTCGCAAGTAAGTACCGCTCGACGCGAATCCTTTTTAGTGTAGCTGCACCCTAGTGCAGTGTTGATATTAATGCAGGAATTAGAGTATGGCTAAGCCAAGTGCTAAAAGCACTCGAAAAAAAGTCTCCAAGACTGTTGTCGATGGTATCGCGCACATTCACGCATCCTTCAATAACACTATCATTACCATTACCGACCGTCAGGGTAACACCCTTAGTTGGGCAACATCGGGAGGTTCTGGCTTTCGCGGTTCGCGCAAGAGCACTCCTTTCGCGGCGCAGGTTGCGGCTGAGCGCGCCGGTGAGGCGGCAAAGGAATACGGACTCAAGAATCTTGATGTACAGGTGAAAGGTCCGGGTCCCGGTCGTGAGTCAGCCGTTCGTGCACTGAACACCTGTGGATACAAAATCAGCAATATTACAGACGTCACCCCGATCCCACACAACGGCTGTCGTCCACCCAAGAAACGTCGCGTATAACGCTTACAGGATAGAATTGACATGGCTCGATATATTGGACCTACGTGCAAGCTCTCCCGTCGTGAAGGAACAGACCTGTTCCTGAAAAGCGGGGTTCGTGCGTTGGAAAGCAAGTGTAAGGTAGAAACCATTCCAGGACAGCACGGAGCACGGCGTGGACGCCTGTCAGACTATGGTGTGCAGATGCGTGAGAAGCAGAAGGTGCGTCGTATCTATGGCGTGCTGGAAAAGCAGTTTCGTAATTACTATAAAGAAGCAGCGCGACTAAAGGGAGCAACAGGCGAAAATCTGCTCCAGCTCCTGGAAAGCCGGTTGGATAATGTGGTCTATCGTATGGGGTTTGGCTCCACTCGCGCGGAATCCCGCCAACTGGTTTCCCACAAGTCCGTCGTGGTAAATGGCGCAGTCGTGAATATCGCTTCTTATCAGGTTAAACCAGGAGATGTTGTTGGCCTGCGTGAGAAGGCCAAAAAGCAGCTGCGTGTACAGTCCGCCCTGGCGCTGGCTTCTCATCGAGGTGAAACCGAGTGGATTGACGTCAACACCGAGAAGCTGGAAGGAGTATTCAAGACCCTGCCTGATCGTCAGGATTTGTCGTCCGATATCAATGAAAACCTGATCGTCGAGCTCTACTCCAAGTAATCCACTGAAGGACTAACCTACAAGACAGGTGCCCCAATGCAGAGTGCAGTGAACGAATTTTTGACCCCCCGTGTGATCAATGTTGATGAGAAAAACAGCACGCGCTCCCAGGTAACCCTGGAACCGCTGGAGCGTGGTTTCGGCCACACCCTGGGAAATGCGCTCCGTCGCATATTACTATCTTCCATGCCGGGTTGTGCCATTACCGAAGTGGAGATCGATGGCGTACTTCACGAGTACAGCGCAATCGAAGGTGTACAGGAAGATGTCATCGAGATCCTGCTGAACCTTAAGGGCGTAGCTTTGGTCATGAGCGGTAAGGAAGAAGCCGAACTGACACTGAGCAAAAAGGGACCGGGCGCAGTGACTGCAGGTGATATCCAGGTGGATCACGATATCGAGATTCGCAACCCTGATCATGTCATCTGTCACCTTAACGCGGGCGCGGAAATCAATATGAGATTGACAGTAGCGCTCGGCCGAGGCTATTCGCCTGCCGACTCCCGTACAAATCCCGATGATGAAACCCGCTCCATTGGGCGTCTGCAATTAGACGCTACATTTTCTCCTGTCTATCGTGTTTCTTATGTTGTTGAAGCGGCTCGGGTAGAGCAGCGTACTGATTTGGATAAACTGGTGTTGGATCTGGAAACCAATGGCACTATCGATCCCGAGGAAGCAATTCGTCGTGCAGCGACAATTTTGCAGCAACAGCTCGCTGTATTCGTCGATCTGGAGAGCGAGTCTGAATCAGAATCTGTCGTGGAGGAGGACGAAGTAGATCCGATTCTGTTGCGTCCGGTAGACGACCTGGAACTGACAGTCCGTTCTGCCAACTGTCTCAAAGCAGAAAATATCTATTATATCGGCGATCTGGTACAGCGCACGGAAGTTGAATTGCTAAAAACACCGAACCTGGGCAAGAAATCACTTACCGAGATCAAGGATGTACTGGCGTCCCGCGGCCTGTCGTTGGGTATGCGCCTGGACAATTGGCCACCGGCCAGCTTAAAAAACGACGATCGGGTTCTGAGTACCTAATCAGTCCCGACCAACAGACAGTAGTGCTGTGATAGCACAGTAAAATAGGATAGCAAACATGCGTCATCGTCACAGTGGACGTCAATTAAATCGCAACAGTTCTCACCGCAAGGCCATGTTTCGCAATATGACTGTCTCATTGGTTGAGCACGAACTGATCAGGACGACTTTGCCCAAGGCGAAGGAGTTGCGCAGCTATGCTGAACCGCTTATAACGTTAGCGAAAAAAGATAGCATTGCCAATCGTCGCCTTGCCTTTGACCGGACACGTGACAGCTCGGCGGTTGGCAAGTTGTTCAGCGAGTTGGGTCCTCGTTACCAGGGGCGTCCAGGCGGGTACATTCGTATTCTCAAGTGCGGCTATCGCTCTGGAGACAAGGCACCGATGGCTTATGTCGAGTTGGTTGATCGTCCACAACCAGTGAATTCTGAGGACGAGGATTAGCTCCTATTTGAGGTTCTTGTGCTCCCAAATCAGGGACAAGTTGAGAAGCGCGTTCTCTTTATTCCAGACTCGGTGAGTCGGGCGAGATAATGAACCAATTCAACGGCTCGCTCTGGAGTTTAATTCAATCTTTTCTCCGTCATCGTACCCTCATTGCAAGAATGACAAAGCGTGATGTAGTAGCCAGATACCGCGGATCAATGATCGGCCTGGCTTGGTCATTTGTTAATCCGGTACTACTTCTTCTCGTCTATACCTTCGTCTTCAGTGTCGTATTCAAGGCTCGCTGGGGTGAGGCACAATTCGTAGTAGTAAATGATGGGGGCTTTGCCATCATGATCTTTGCGGGGATGATTGTACACGCGCTTTTTTCCGAGTGTTTCATCCGCAGCCTAGGTTTGATCACGGGGAATGCGAATTTCGTTAAGCGTGTTGTCCTTCCCCTAGAGGTGTTTTCCTTGGTTGCTATCGGATCTGCCGCATTCAATGCAGCAGTCAGTTTACTGGTGTTGCTGGGCGCGTATTATGTCGTCAGTGTAGGTGTAGCCTGGTTGGGGTTTGCCTGGTTTCAGAAAACCAGACGTGGATTTGCCGATGTCATCTGATGTGGTAATCAGGGCAGGTGGTTTAGGCAAAACCTACCAGGTGTATGAGCGACCGCAGGATCGCTTCATGCAAATGCTGGCGCGTGGTCGCAAGCAGTATTTCAGCGAATTCCAGGCCCTGAAGGACGTGAGTTTTACCATCGCGAAGGGAGAAACCGTTGGAATTATTGGAAAAAACGGGTCTGGCAAATCCACCCTCCTACAAATTGTCTGCGGTACGCTGTTACAAAGCACCGGAGACTTTTCTGTGCATGGCAAGATTGCTGCGTTGCTGGAACTGGGTGCTGGATTCAACCCCGAGTTTACGGGCCGTGAAAATGTAACTCTGTATGCTTCTATCCTCGGCCTGGATGAGCAATCTATTGCTCAGCGATTCCAGAGCATTATCGAGTTCGCGGATATCGGTGAATTCCTGGACCAGCCCGTCAAAACATATTCCAGCGGCATGATTGTAAGGCTCGCCTTTGCGGTCATTGCCCACGTTGATGCGGACATTCTAGTTATTGACGAGGCACTGGCAGTTGGGGACGCTTATTTTGTCCAGAAGTGTATGCGATTTCTCAGGCGCTTCTGTGAACACGGCACACTCTTGTTTGTGTCCCATGATACAAGTTCAGTCGTCGGTCTCTGCGATCGCGCCATATGGTTGGACAAGGGGGAAGTGCAATCGATTGGTGTGGCAAAAGATGTGGTGAGTCTGTATCTGGAGGGACTGTACAATTCCGAAGGAGTCGCGAAACCAGAAAAAGCCACTATCCCTGTATCCACGAGTCCCAAACCCTCAATCGAATACAAGGATCAGCGCCACGATTTTATCAACAACAGCAATTTAAGAAATGACATAGAACTCTTTGCGTTTAGTGAGAACGCTGCTGACTTCACTGATGGGCAGGCTGACATTGTCGACGTGGAGTTTTTGGAGAATAAAAAAAAGCTGACCTGGATGGTGGGCGGTGAAAGCGTAACGCTGAGGGTTCATTGTGTCAGCGCGATCGATCTGGATAGGCCAATTGTTGGTTTCTTTGTTAAGAATCGTTTAGGCCAGGCCATATTTGGAGATAATACTTACCTTACCTACCGGGAATCACCAGTAGTGGTTCCAGCCGGGCAGGTGTGTGTGGCGAGCTTCGAGTTTACCATGCCACTGTTGCCCGTCGGTGATTACAGTGTGGATGTGAGCATATCCAATGGTACCCAGGAGAACTTCCATATGATCAACTGGAAGTATGATGTGCTCTTGTTCAGGGTGCAGTCGAGTTCGATTGTTCACGGTCTTGTGGGCATACCCATGAAGTCTATCCTGCTGGAAGTCGAGGAAGCCAGAAGCTAGGCATTAACTCTCAGGTCAGGCCGCTTTGCGCCGATAGTGCTTTTTCAATACTTGCGCCAGAAACTGTCCGGTGAAGGAGCCCTTGGCTTTCGCCACCTGTTCTGGGGTGCCGGTAGCAATAATCCTGCCGCCACCACTGCCTCCCTCGGGGCCCAGGTCGACGATCCAGTCCGCCGTTTTGATTACGTCCAGATTGTGCTCGATGATGACCACCGTGTTGCCGTGATTGCGCAGGCGGTGCAGGACTTCCAGCAATTGCTTGATGTCCTCAAAGTGTAGACCTGTTGTTGGCTCATCGAGTATGTAAAGCGTTTTGCCGGTATCGCGTTTGGACAGTTCCCGGGACAGCTTGACGCGTTGGGCTTCGCCACCGGACAGTGTGGTGGCGGCCTGGCCGAGGCAGATATAGGAAAGGCCAACGTCGATTATGGTCTGCAGTTTTCGAGCGATGACAGGCACCGGCTCGAAGAACGCCAGTGCATCCTCGACGGTCATTGCCAGGACTTCGTAGATATTCTTGCCCTTGTAGCGTACCTCCAGGGTTTCGCGGTTGTAGCGTCGCCCCTTGCAGATGTCACAAGCAACATAAATGTCGGGCAGAAAGTGCATTTCTACTTTGGTGACACCGTCACCCTGGCACGCCTCGCAGCGACCACCCTTCACATTGAAACTGAATCTGCCCGGCTTGTAACCCCTGGAGCGCGCCTCCTGAGTTCCCGCGAACAATTCGCGTATGGGCGTGAATATGCCCGTATAGGTCGCCGGATTGGAGCGGGGAGTGCGGCCGATGGGGCTCTGGTCGATGTCTATACACTTGTCGATATGCTCCATGCCCGTTATAGACACAAAGGGCGCGGGTGTGAGCGTGGTGGCTCCGTTAAGCTCCGTGGCGGCGATAGGATAGAGTGTACTGTTTATCAGGGATGATTTGCCCGAGCCGGACACCCCAGTGATGCAGGTGAGCAATCCGAGCGGAATTTCCAAAGTGACCGATTTCAGATTGTTACCCGTTGCCCCCGTGAGAATGAGCAAGTGCCGCGCATCACGGGGAGTGCGCTGCGGCGGTATGCTGATTTCCTTCGCTCCGGATAGATATGCACCCGTAAGCGAGCGCTCGCAGTTGAGGATATCCTGCAGGGTGCCTGACGCCACCACCTGACCCCCGTGGATACCGGCGCCTGGGCCAATATCAATAATATGATCCGCACTGCGAATAGCATCCTCGTCGTGCTCCACTACCAGCACCGTGTTACCCATATCGCGCAGGTGAGTGAGGGTGGCCAGCAGCCGTTCATTGTCGCGCTGGTGCAGGCCTATGGATGGCTCGTCCAGAATGTACATAACACCCACCAGCCCCGCGCCAATCTGCGACGCCAGGCGGATGCGTTGGGCTTCGCCGCCCGACAGTGTCTCGGCACTGCGACTTAGCGTGAGATAATTAAGCCCCACGTCGACCAGAAAACGGTAGCGGGCGCGCAGCTCTTTCAGGATCTTATCGGCGATTTCGCCGCGCCGCCCTGCCAGTTTCAACTGGCCAAAGTATTGTTCTGCCTCACCCACTGGCATGGCTGTGATACTGGGCAGGTCGTAACCGTCCATAAAAACATGGCGGGCGTCACGTCGTAGTCGAGTGCCGTCGCAGTCGGGACAGGGCTGGGTGGCCAAAAATTTGGACAACTCCTCCCGTACCGATTGCGACTCCGTATCCCGATAGCGGCGTTCCATATTGGGCAGGATGCCTTCGAAGGCGTGTGTGCGTTGAAAGATATCCCCGCGGTCGTTGATGTAGGAAAACGCGATTTCCTGTTTACCGCTGCCGTGCAGGATGATTTGCCGGTGTTTCTTGTTCAACTCACAGTAAGGGGTGTCAATGTCGAAGCCATAGTGCTTGGCCAGGGAATTCAACATGTGAAAGTAGTACACATTGCGCCGGTCCCAACCGCGTATTGCACCTTCCGCCAGGCTCGATTCGGGAAACATGACGAGGCGTTCCTCATCAAAATACTGCTTCACACCCAGGCCATCGCAGCCGTTGCAGGCACCAGCAGGGTTATTGAAGGAAAACAGGCGGGGTTCCAGTTCATCAATGCTATGGCCGCACTCCGGACAGGCGAAACGTGCAGAAAAACTGATGTCGATTTCACTGCTGTCCATAAAACTGATTGACGCCAAGCCGTCGGTCAGGCCCAGGGCGGTCTCAATAGACTCCGCCAGGCGGATACCAAGGTCCTGGCGAACCTTGAAGCGATCTACCACTACCTCAATGCGGTGCTTCTTTTTTTTGTCCAGGACCGGGGCGTCGTCAAGGTCGACGACAATTCCGTCAATCCTTGCACGGACGAAGCCACCGGCTCGCAGTTCCTCTAGGACATGTAAGTGTTCGCCTTTGCGCTCGCGCACCACGGGCGCCAGCAGCATGAGTTTAGTGTCCTCAGGTAAGGCCAGGACCGTATCCACCATCTGGCTCACTGTTTGCGCTTGCAGGTTTATCCCATGGTCGGGACAGCGAGGTTCGCCTACTCGGGCATACAGCAGGCGCAGGTAATCGTAGATCTCCGTGATCGTACCGACCGTGGAGCGTGGGTTGTGGGAGGTCGACTTCTGCTCAATGGAGATGGCCGGTGACAGGCCCTCGATATGGTCCATGTCCGGCTTTTCCATGATGGAAAGAAACTGGCGTGCATAAGTGGACAAGGATTCCACGTAGCGGCGCTGCCCCTCGGCGTAGAGGGTGTCGAAGGCCAGGGAGGACTTACCGGAACCCGACAGACCGGTGATGACAACCAGCTTGTCCCTGGGAATATCGAGGTCTATGTTTTTGAGGTTGTGGGTGCGCGCCCCGCGTACTTGAATGGTGTCCATAGGAACTCCGTTACCGCCCAGAAACCGAAACCAAACAGTATATGCCCAGAGCTGTCTGCGTGGCAAAAAAACCGGTTTATATTTCGCAGGATGGGGCTCTGCGGATGTCCCCGACGGCGCGAAACTGGTAACATTCTCCGCCGCTTTTTTGAACGACTCCCGATGAATCAAACCGAGTGATTACTGCAAATCCCATGACGAATCAGGAGCGGCGCACGGTAGCGTCCCTGGCGTTGCTGTACTGCTTTCGCATGCTGGGCCTGTTCATGGTACTGCCTCTGCTCGCTCTGTACGCGGCAGACCTGCCTGACGCAACCCCCACCCTGATTGGCGTGGCTTTGGGCATGTATGGATTGGCTAATGCCCTGCTGCAAATCCCCCTCGGCTGGCTGTCTGACAGGGTGGGTCGTAAGCCGGTCATCATTGCAGGACTGGTGCTGTTTGCCTTGGGTAGCGTTATCGCTGGCATGGCCGACAGCGTCACGGGCATTATTGTGGGCCGCGCACTGCAGGGTGCCGGTGCGATTTCCAGTACCCTGATGGCCTTGGTGGCGGATCTGACTCGTGAGGAGCAGCGCACGAAGGCCATGGCCGTAGTAGGGATGAGTATCGGCTTGTCGTTTGCCGTGGCGCTGGTTCTGGGGCCGGTGGTGGCGACGTTCGGGGGCCTGCAGACAGTGTTCTGGTTCACCGCAGTGCTTGCAGGTTTCGGTATTGCCATCCTCCTGTTGCTGGTGCCCCCGCCCCCACTGGACGCTCGCGCCAATGCTACCGAGGCGAAAATCAGCATGGGGCTAAAGGGCCGCGGCCTTGGCGACAGGGATCTGGTACGGCTCAATTTCGGCGTTTTCGTTCTGCACTTCATCCTCGTGGCCTTCTTTTTGGTGGTGCCTGGGATCATTGAGAATTCCCTGGGCATCGACCGGGAACAACATTGGCTCGTGTATTTGCCAGTGCTACTGTTTTCGCTGGTCGGCATGGTGCCCTTGATGATACTCGCCGAGCGCGGCGGGCGGCTGCGCGAGATATTCCTGGTGGCAATTGCATTGGTTTTTGCTGCCATTGCTACCCTGGATTTCGCTGCGGCCAACCCGTTGATTTACATCGGACTGTGGTTGTTCTTTGTGGGTTTCAATTACCTTGAGGCGACGCTCCCCTCCTTGCTCAGCAAAACGGTCTCTGCAGGCAGCAAGGGAACCGCAATGGGTGTTTACTCCACCTTCCAATTTACCGGTGCATTTGCCGGGGGGGCCGGTGGTGGATGGTTGTTGGACCATTTGGGCGAGGGCGTGTTGAGCGGCGTGTGCCTGATGCTGGCTGCTGCATGGTGGTTGGTGGCGTTACAGGCACCCAGGCTAGCCCAGATAAAAAATATCACTCCCAGCCCTTTACCGGGCGTCTAAACTCTAGTTTGTTCAGCGCTCGCCGACTGAATGGGGCGCTGCCGTCGATTGAATTGGCTGACTTTGGACAGACTTGCTGTCGCAATTGCGGGATGGGGTTGTTATAGTCGACCTCTTGTCCAGCATCGATTCCGTGAAAAAATGAGGAGCTATTATGGCCGCACGCGGCGTAAACAAAGTGATCCTGGTAGGCAATCTGGGAAATGATCCCGAGACCCGATTTTTTCCCGATGGCGGCGCGGTGACGAATGCCAGTATTGCTACCAGTGAGAGTTGGAAAGATAAACAGACGGGCCAGATGCAGGAGCGTACCGAGTGGCACCGGGTGGTTTTTCGTGATCGAGGAAATTACAGGCTAGGCCAGATCGCTGGTGAGTATTTGAAAAAAGGCGCCAAAGTCTACGTAGAGGGTTCCCTGCATACCCGCAAATGGCAGGATAAGGAGGGCCAGGATCGTTACACAACGGAAATCCTCGTCAGTGAGATGCAGATGCTGGATTCCCGCGGAGCCGGCCAGGCTGGTGGTGCCCAAGAGTCCGGAGACTTCGCTTCGAGTACCCCCCGACCCACCAAGGGCAAGCAACCGGCTGACCCAGGGGCTGCTCCGCCCAGCGATTATGGGAGCTTTGATGACGATATTCCTTTTTGAAGGGAATTGTGTCAAATGACTGGTCAGTAGGAATCGGTGGGTGAAACAACAACCGTGCGTGTACTCATACTCGGATCCGATACACCCTTAGGAATGGCGCTGTTGCAACGGCAAGCGCTTCAGGGGCGTCATGAAATGGTCCCGATGAGTCGCTCAGCGTGCCGCTGGAAAAGCGAGCGACAGGCAAAAAAAAGTGTCGTTCGCGCTAAAAGCGATATCGTGGTGGATGTCCGTATCGAAGCCGCAGGCGATGGCGGCTCGCAGATTCAGGAGTTGGACCTGCAGCGTTGTCACTGGGTGGCCAACGGCTGCCAACGTACCAATACTACTTATCTCTACGTTTCCAGCTCGCGTGTCTTCTCTGGGCAATTGGATCGTCCCTATACGGAGGGAGATACGCCCGACAACCAGGAAGCCGTGGGACAGTTGCTGGCCCGCGCCGAACAACTGGTGGTTGATGCCTGTGCGCGCCACCTGATACTCCGGCTTGGTCCAATTTTTTCCAACGAAGGTACCAATCTTATCACCCAGATGCTGGGCCCCCTGCGTGAGGGAGATAGCCTGATTCTGGACAACAATTTGCGCGGGTGTCCGGTCGCCGCAGACGATGGGGCGCGGGTGATACTGGCGTTGCTGGATCAGCTCGGTACAGGCCCGGAGCCGTGGGGAATCTATCACTATGGCAGTTCGGATACCGCCACCTATTATGAATTTGCCGAAGCATTGCTGGCTGCGGCCTCCCAGTTTTTTGAGTTCAGTTCCTCGGCGGTACAGCTCGAGCGCGAACCGGAGGGCCTGATGCCGCTGAACAGGACTCTGAATTGCAGCAAGATTCGCAATACCTTTGCCATCAGGCAGATACCCTGGCGCAGTGCGATTGGCGATCTGGTAAAGCACTATTACGAACAACAGTAGGGGGAGAGGACCCATGACTAAGGCGACCGAGGGCAGTCAACAGCGCTTGTCCATCGCGGTATTGACTGTGTCAGATACCCGTACCGGGGCGGACGATTCCTCGGGGGACTTTCTGGTGCAGGCGTTGGAGGCGGCAGGCCATCACACCTGTGGCAGGGCGATAGTCCGCGACGATATTTACCAGATTCGCGCCATTTTGTCAGCCTGGATCGTGGATGAGACAGTCAATGCGGTGCTCATCACTGGCGGCACGGGGTTTTCCGGGCGCGATTCAACTCCGGAGGCGGTGAGGTCGCTGTTCGACAAGGAGATTGAGGGCTTCGGCGAAGTGTTCCGGGCCCTGTCATACGCAGAAATCGGTTCTTCCACCGTGCAGTCTCGCGCCCTTGCGGGCTATGCCAACGATACCGTCATCTTCTGCATGCCTGGTTCCACCGGTGCTTGCAGGACGGCCTGGAATGGGGTGATCCGCGAGCAGTTGGACAGCAGTCATCGCCCCTGTAATTTTGTGGGCGTTCTTCGGGTTCGAGAACCTGAACAATGAGCACTATGTTGCCGGTTGCTGAGGCGCTGGCGCGGGTTTTAGCTGCTGCCAACCCGGTAGCTGAAAGTATCGAAGTACCCCTCGTGGACGCCCTCGGCCATGTGCTCGCGGTGGACGTCGTATCGCCGCGCGATGTACCTCCGGCGGACAACAGTGCCATGGACGGCTACGCCCTGCGCGCCAGCGAGGCCGGGCAAGCATTGCCGGTAAGTCAGCGTATCCCTGCAGGAACTGTCGCTCACGCCCTGGCAGCAGGCACGGCCGCGCGAATTTTCACGGGAGCAGCGATACCCACCGGCGCCGACGCGGTGGTCATGCAGGAAGACAGTACGGAAGTGGCGGGCGTGGTCAAAGTATCGGGTGCGGTCAATGCGGGGCAGAATATCCGCTCTCGTGGCGAGGATATTTGTGCCGGTGAAACAGTGCTCCCCAGGGGCCGTGTGTTGCGCCCGCAGGACTTGGGGCTGTTGGCTTCAATTGGCTGTGCGCAGGCACTGGTCTACCGGCCCTTGCGGGTCGCGGTGCTGTCAACTGGCGATGAGCTGGTTGAGCCCGGCAGTGGTGAATTACCGACGGGAAGCATCTACAACTCCAATCGCTACACATTGGCTGGATTGCTGCGTGCGCTCCATTTCGACTGTATTGATTGCGGTATTGTTGCGGATTCTCCGGATGCCACCGAGCGTGCGTTGCTGGATGCTGCCAAGCGTGCCGATTGTGTCATTACCGCCGGTGGCGTTTCTGTGGGTGAGGAGGATCACGTCAGGAACGCCGTAGAAAACCTGGGCCGAGTAGATCTGTGGAAGCTTGCCATTAAACCGGGCAAGCCCCTGGCATTCGGTAGTATTGGCGAAACACCATTTGTCGGCCTTCCTGGCAATCCGACGTCAGTGTTCGTGACATTCTGCCTGATTGCCCGCCCTTTTCTGTTAAAAATGCAGGGAATGGCCGAACCTGAACCGCCACGCCTGCAGGCAATGGCGGCGTTCACGGTCAGCAGACCAGGAACGCGGCAGGAATACCTGCGAGTGACGTTGGCAAACACGGGGCGTGGTTTACAAGCTGTGCGCTACGCCAACCAGAGCTCCGGGGTGCTCAGTTCAGTGAGTCACAGCAACGCCCTTGCGGTTATCCCCGCTGGAGCCACAGTCCAAAGGGGCGATACCGTGGAGGTCATATTACTGGATTCGTTGACGTAACGATTGCAGTGTCGGCGTGGTGAGTTCGCCGGCGACTTGCGTAAGGAGCAAATCCCTAGCTAGCCAGAATACTTCTGGAATACCAAAGAAGCATTGGTTCCGCCAAAGCCGAAGCTGTTGGACATCACTCTCTGCAAATCCACATTGTCATGGCGTGTGATGGCGATGGGTAATCCCTGCGCCTCCGGGTCCAACTCCTCAATATTGGCCGAGGCTGCGATAAAGCCGCGCTGCTGCATCAGCAGGGAGTAGATGGCTTCCTGTACTCCGGCGGCGCCCAGGGAGTGACCCGACAGGGATTTTGTAGAACTGATGACGGGAATCTTATTGGCTCCCTGAAACACTTCACGCACAGCCTTCAGTTCCTGAATATCTCCTACCGGCGTGCTGGTACCGTGTGCATTGATGTAATCAACAGGCCCCTCCACATTGGCCAGTGCCTGTTGCATGCAGCGCACAGCGCCCTCACCGGAGGGAGCCACCATGTCATAACCGTCCGAGGTGGCACCATAGCCCACCAGTTCGGCATAAATTTTCGCGCCTCTGGCCCTGGCGTGCTCCAGTTCCTCTACGACCAGCATGCCGCCGCCACCGGCGATGACAAAGCCATCGCGGTTGACGTCATATGCCCGCGAGGCGCGTTCCGGCGTGTCATTGTACTTGGTGGACAGTGCCCCCATGGCGTCGAACAGACAGCTGAGAGTCCAGTGCAATTCCTCGCCACCACCCGCAAAAACCAGATCCTGTTTACCCAGTAGAATTTGCTCCATGGCGTTGCCGATGCAGTGCGCGCTGGTGGAGCAGGCCGATGAAATCGAATAGTTGACTCCTTTGATCCTGAATGGAGTGGCGAGACAGGCGGAGACTGTGCTGCCCATGGTTTGGGTGACACGATAGGGACCAACCCGGCGCAGGCCGCGCTCGCGTAGCAGGTCTGACGCCTCGGTCTGGCTTGAAGACGACGCGCCACCCGACCCCGCTATAATGCCTGTGCGTTCATTGGATATCTCGGTAGGCTGCAGTCCGGCATCTGCAATGGCACTCTGCATGGCGATATAAGCATAGGCGGCGGCATGGCCCATGAAGCGCAACTGTTTGCGATCAATGTGAGCTTCCAAGTCGATAACCGGGACACCTGAAATATGTGAGCGCATTCCTGCATCGATCTGTTCCTGGTTCAGGCTGATGCCAGAGCGGCTTTCATAGAGAGACGTCGCAACCGTTTCGGCATCGTTACCTAGGCAGGAGACAATGCCCAGACCCGTGATGACTACTCGTTTACCCATAAGACTAAAACGACTCCGTTGATTTGAAGAGACCGACCCTTAATTCTTTTGCGCTGTAGATTTCCCTGCCATCGACCGAGAGACAGCCATCGGCAATACCCATGATAAGTTTGCGTTCGATCACGCGTCTGACATTGATGTTATAGACTACTTTAGTTGCGGAGGGCAGAATCTGGCCGCTGAATTTGACCTCTCCGCAGCCCAATGCGCGACCCCGACCCGGGTTGCCACGCCACCCCAGGAAAAAGCCCACGAGTTGCCACATGGCATCCAGACCCAGGCACCCGGGCATAACCGGATCTCCGGGGAAGTGACACTGGAAAAACCACAGGTCCGGATTGATATCCAGCTCGGCGATGATTTCGCCTCTGCCGAAGCTGCCCCCCTGGGAGCTGATATGCGTGATGCGATCCACCATTAACATCGCGTCTATCGGCAGCTGCGCGTTTCCCGGACCAAAGAGTTGACCCTTGCCGCAAGAGATCAGTTCGTCCTTGCAAAATGTGTTCTTGCCGATCATAGAGTGTCCAGTTTGGCCAGGATTAGGGCGCGACATGTGTCGTACAACGCACCCCGAGTTGCAATTGATTTTTCGCCAAGCGAGGCATTCAGCACGACCATTTTAATAGCTGGGAGGAACAAGTCCAGTGGTTTGCTGGCCAAAAATAGTGCCTTCAGATACCATGGATTAGTTGCGTGCTCCCGATTCAGGGCAGCGCAGACCACGAATAATTCAAACGAGTTCGCCAGGCTACAGGGAATCGACATGTTAACACCCGTACTTCTTTCCGGTGGCGTCGGAAGCCGCTTGTGGCCGGTCTCGCGGGAGACCCACCCCAAGCAATTTTTGCCATTGGCCGGCGAATTTTCCATGTTGCAGGAAACGCTGCAGCGTACCGTCGGCCTGATAGCGGCCGCGCCGATTGTGGTATGCAATGAAGAGCACCGCTTTATGGTGGCAGAGCAACTTCGGCAACTGGATGTGTCGGCAAGTGCGCTAATTCTCGAACCAGAAGGGCGTAATACCGCACCGGCAGTGGCGCTGGCGGCACTGCGGGCGGTAGACGCTGACCCAGAGTCCATTTTACTGGTGTTACCGGCGGATCACCTGATCAGGGATGTCGCGGCGTTTGTCGCCGCGGTGGACAAAGCCTTGCCGCTCGCCCGCGCCGGTCGGCTGATGACATTCGGGGTGGTTCCCACCGCGCCGGAGACAGGCTACGGTTATATAAAGTGCGGCGCTGTCCTGGCAGATGACCTCTACGAGTTGGAGCGCTTTGTCGAAAAGCCTGATGCTACCACGGCTCGAAAGTATCTCGAGAGTGGGGGATACCTCTGGAACAGCGGGATGTTCCTGATGCGCGCAAAAAGCTATCTGGAGGAGTTGGGCAAGCGGGCGCCGGACATTCTGTCCTGTTGTGAGAAAGCCATGCGCGCGGCGACGGTCGATCTGTATTTTATACGCCCTGACGGCAATTTGTTCAAGCAGTGCCCGAGCGACAGCATTGATTACGCAGTTATGGAAAAAACCGACGTCGGTGGCGTGGTATCCCTGGACTGCGGCTGGAGCGATGTGGGCGCGTGGTCCGCGCTGTGGGAGGTCGCTGAGCACGACGCGGACGGTAACGTGTGTCGGGGAGATGTCATACTGGATAACTGCCGTGGCAGTTATTTTCGCAGCGACTCGCGGCTGGTGGCCGCTACGGGGGTGGAAAACCTCGTGGTGGTGGAAACCGCCGATGCGATACTCGTGGCTGACAGGGCTAAGGTGCAGGATGTGAAGCGTATCGTCAATACGCTCAAGCAACAGCAGCGTACCGAAGCGTCACTGCACCGGCGCGTCTATCGACCCTGGGGCTCCTATGAATCGCTGGTGACCTCCGAACGTTTTCAGGTGAAGCGTATTGTAGTCAACCCGGGACAGAGGCTGTCTTTGCAAATGCATCATCACCGGGCGGAGCACTGGATCATTGTCAAAGGCACCGCTGAGGTGACCTGTGAGGACAAAGTGTTTATGCTGGGCGAAGATGAATCCACTTATATCCCGCTGGGCCATAAACATCGGCTGACGAACCCGGGACACATACCGTTGGAAATAATTGAAGTACAGTCCGGTGCCTATTTGGGCGAGGATGATATTGTGCGCTTTGAAGACGTATACGGTCGCAGTAAATGAGACCGACTCAAGCTGGAGACTCATTCCTGTGATTACAAAATGCCTGTTTCCCGTGGCGGGCTATGGTACCCGCTTTCTTCCTGCTACCAAAAGCATGCCCAAGGAAATGCTGCCGGTGGTCAATAAACCGCTGGTGCAATACGGGGTGGAGGAGGCCATTGAGGCGGGGATGACAACCTGCGCCATGGTCACCGGTCGCGGCAAGCGTGCGATCGCTGATCATTTCGATATCAGCTACGAGCTGGAACACCAGATTTCCGGTACGGGTAAGGAAGCTTACCTAACCAGTATCCGCAGCGTCCTGGACAAGGGCATTTTCACCATGGTGCGCCAGCGGGAAATGAAGGGTCTCGGACACGCGATTCTCACCGGGGAGGCACTGATTGGATACGAGCCCTTTGGTGTGCTGCTGTCGGACGATTTATGCTTTAACAATGGGCCGGGGGTGCTGGCCCAGATGGTCGAGTTGTACAAACAGTTTCGCTGTTCCATTGTGGCTATTCAGGAAGTGCCGGCGGATGAAACCCACAAGTACGGGGTGATTGGCGGTGAGAGCCTGAAGGACGGCATCTATCGTGTCGATACGATGGTGGAGAAACCTGAGCCCAAGGACGCACCGTCCAACCTGGCGATCATCGGGCGCTACATCCTGACGCCGGACATCTTCGATATCCTGCGTGAAACGGGACCTGGTGCCAACGGTGAAATCCAGCTCACCGACGCACTGCAGACCCAGGCCCGCAAGGGCTGTGTCATGGCCTACAAATTCAAGGGTCGTCGCTTCGATTGCGGAAGTGTTCCGGGCTTTGTGGAGGCCACGAACTTTGTCTACGAACATTACTACCTGAAGAGTTGAGCGAGGCCTCTGTGCAAGAACTGACCTGTTTCAAGGCCTATGATGTACGCGGGCGAGTCCCCGACCAACTGAATGAAGATATCGCGCGCCGCATCGGCCGCGCCTATGCAGACGTCGTCAAACCGCGGCAAGTCGTGGTGGGACACGACATACGCCTGAGCAGCGAGGCGATCAAAGCCGCGGTGACACAAGGCCTGCTGGAGCAGGGTGTGGATGTTTACGATATCGGTTTGTGTGGAACCGAGGAAATTTATTTCGCCACTTCCCACGCTGGCATGGACGGCGGCATTGCGATTACTGCCAGCCACAACCCGAAAGATTACAACGGTATGAAATTTGTGCGCGAGGAGTCGCGCCCGATTTCAGGGGACACTGGTCTGTTTGACATCAAGGCGTTGGCCGAGCGTGATACGTTCAGCGCGGCGGACCGGCCGGGACAGTTGTACCCTCTGGATACATCCGCGGCTTATGTGCAGCATTTATTGTCTTACGTCGATGTCACTGGATTGAAACCGCTGAAAATTGTGGTGGACGCCGGCAATGGCGGGGCCGGTCGCGTGGTGGACCTGTTGGAGCCGCTGCTGCCGTTTGAGTTCATCAAGCTGCATCATGAACCCGATGGCAATTTTCCCAACGGCGTTCCCAATCCATTGCTGCCGGAGAATCGCACTGCGGTGATTGCCGCTGTGCGTGAACACAACGCTGACCTCGGCCTGGGCTGGGACGGTGATTTTGATCGCTGCTTTTTCTTCGATGAGCACGGCGATTTCATCGAGGGCTATTACGTAGTGGGTCTGCTGGCGGCGGCATTTTTGCAGACGCAGGGTCCCGGACGCATTGTGCACGATCCGCGACTTATCTGGAATACCATTGACATTGTGCAGTCACTCGGCGGTGAGGCGGTACAGAGTAAGACCGGGCACGCCTTCATCAAGGAGCGTATGCGACTGGAAGATGCAGTGTACGGCGGAGAAATGAGCGCCCACCATTACTTCCGGGACTTCGCGTATTGTGACAGCGGCATGATCCCCTGGTTGCTGGTGACCGGTTTGATCAGCAGCCGCGGCAAGGCACTGTCTGAATTGGTTGCTGAACGCATGGCAGCCTACCCTTGCAGCGGCGAGATCAATCGCACCATTGCGAACCCCGCTGAGGTCCTGTCAAAAGTAGAAGCTGCTTATGCCGCGCAAGCACAGTCGATAGAGCATGTTGACGGCTTGAGCATGTCCATGGCGAATTGGCGCTTCAATCTGCGCATGTCCAATACCGAGCCGGTGGTTCGACTCAATGTGGAAAGTCGAGGCGACCCATCGCTGATGAACGCCAAGACATCGGAGTTACTGGCCCTGATCGATAATTGAGTCCAGGGCAAGTCGCCGGTTTCCGCAAACGATTCAGCGCTGCGCCGCGTCCCAGGCCCGCATCAGCCGTTCGGTTGCGGCGTCCATACTGCCGATGTTGATAGTGCCTGACAGGCGTCCCAGAATATCCGTACTGATTTCCTTGCCCAATTCCACTCCCCATTGATCGAAAGAATTGATCCGCCACAATTGGCCACTGCAAAAGGTGCGGTGCTCATACAAGGCCAACAGGGCGCCCAGTGTGCTGGGATTAAGCGATTGCATAGTGATGACACTGCTGGGACGATTGCCGGGCATGGCCAGGTGGGGAGCGAGTTGGATGGCCCTGTCTTCGTCCATGCCGCGCTGTAACAAGGCCGCTCTGGCAGCCTGCAGTGAGCGGCCCACCATCAGGG
>JANPDE010000461.1:0-6583 GCA_031431315.1 Haliea sp. | reverse complement strand
CCAGCAACTGCGCGGTGCAGTTCAAGTGTGTTGCCGAATACGTGAGAGAGTGGTGCAACCAGTACGTTGTACAGGGCAGGATATAAGCTCATTCGAGCGGGCTGACTTTCGAGCGAGTATGGATTGTCTCCCTGTGCTATTGTCGATGTGATGACCAGCATACCGGTTTCGTTGTAATCCAACGGAAACGCGTGCGAGATGAGCTTGAAGTGGTTGTAGAGTATCCCTGTGACAAATGCTATGACGCAAACCAGGTAAAGACCATTGAGTGCCGTGCCTGACTTACTCGGGTAGTGTTTGGTCATACTGATCCTGTATTATGAACACTGAAGATTCTGAATTTGAAAATTAAGTTGTGCCACTTTTGAGTGGGGGGCGTCAGATTCAGTGCTAGTCTGCATCAGTAAAATTGGGTATTCAAAAACACACTATATATGATTTAATCAAATGGTATGTAGAAAGTGTCGTGCGGCGGTCACAGTTCTTTAAGTTAATATAGTAAATCCTATGACAACCTTCTCTGACGAACAGTATGAGCAGTTCTATCCTCCTGGATTTGAGTATCACTGGTGGGCTCTGGCCCGTAACCGACTACTGGCAAAAATTATCCAGCGTGAATGTAGCAAAAACGCTGCAATTCTTGAAGTGGGATGTGGCAAGGGGGTGGTCGTAAAGAGCCTCAATGATTGGGGCTTCAACATTCATGGCGTTGAGCTGGCCGATGTTGCCCCCATAGAGGGCGCTCAACATCTGGTAGACACAGGCACCGATGCTTTTGAGTGGGCAATCGAACACGGTCCGGAAATAACAGTGCTGCTGTTGCTGGATGTCATTGAGCACTTACCCGAGCCAGAGCAGTTTTTAAAACGGTTGCAAGACAGTTTTCCGAAATTGGCCGTCGTGATTATCACTGTGCCAGCCCGCCAGGAAATCTGGTCCCATTCTGATGATTCCAATGCACACTATAGGCGTTACTCGCTGGAAATGCTCGATACGCTTTCGGCAAATCTCAATTGGACAACCAAATATTCAGGGTACTTCTTCCGCGTTCCGTATTTGCTCATGAGATTTATGTCCGTGATCGGAACTGAGCGTGACGAAAAAATTCATTCACCCGGTAAGGCGATGCGACCAGTTCACCGTCTGGTATCAGCAGCGTGCCAATTGGAACAGACTGTATTGCCGCGGCGCATCTGGGGCAGCAGCGCGTATGCCGTTTACTGTCCGATGAGGACAAATCAGGCGTAAGACAACTGCTCGGATGGCATTACCATAGCTTAGTCTTTCCTGAATACCCAGCGCGAGCTAATGCCCAGGCTCCAGCACACTAAAACAATGCAGGAAAAGAGCTGGACCAGTATGTATTGCACCGCCAGAACCACGACACCAAAATGCATGACCAAAGCATTGAGAGCTACGCCGCCCGCACACATCAAGAGGTATCTTGCCAGTACCTTGCCATGGGGGGCGTCCGAGGCGAAGGTCCAGTGGTAGTGCAGGACGTAGTTGTAAAAAATTGCCGCAATACAGGCGATTGTGCTGGCAATGGTCACCTGAATGGCGGCGCCCTCGACAAGGGCAAAGGTCAAGCCGAGGTTCAAGGCCGCAGTACTGCCCCCGACGAGGATAAATCGCAATAGTAACGAGGCATTGCTCATCAGGAACTTTCAGCCACGCTCCGTACGCCCTTTCTCCAGCACTCCCCGACGCCGTTCCTCGATCATCGCACCGGAGGCCTGTTTTGCCCACCAGATGGCACGCGCCTCCTCCCATTCCAGCGCATCATTGAGTGGCATGGAATAGCCATCTTTTATCAGGGTTCGGTACTGCTGCAGGACTTGCGGTACACAGGCGCACATATCCTGCGCCATCTTTATGGCTCTGGGCAGCAATTCCCCTGCCGCCACTACATGGTTGACCAGACCCCACTCATAGGCCTGTTGGGCGAAGATCGGTGCGCCGGTGAAAGCAATTTCCCGCGCGCGGGACAGGCCGATCAAGCGCGGCAGTTTCTGGCTAAGACCCCAGCCCGGCAACATGCCAACGCGGGCATGGGTGTCGGCAAAGCGGGCGTTTTCGGATGCGATCAGGATGTCGCAGGCCAACGCCATTTCAAAACCACCTGTAATGCAGTGGCCGTTGATGGCACCGATAATGGGACCGTCGAACGCCTCCATCGCTCGGGCTACCACGTTGTCAGCTTCGTCGGCGGTATTGACTGTATTGTTCGAACCCAGCTCCTTCAGATCGAAACCGGCGCAAAAGGCCTTGCCGCTACCGGTGAGGATGACCACACGCATGTCGCGATCTTTTGAGCAGCTGTCAAAGATGGAAACAAAGTCAGCGCGCAATTCGCGCGACAGTGCGTTCATTGCGTGGGGACGGTTAAGCGTTACGATTGCGTAGCCGTCGAACTTTTCCAGTAACACGGTGCTCATGAGTCAGGATTCCAGTAGTGAGGGCGATTTAAGCAGATTGAGCATTTTCGCAATGACCGGTCCACGCAAGATATTGTGTGGTTCCCACTCCGGCTGAGGATCATTGTCTGCCAGCCAGGCGACCACAGCTGCAATGGCAGCTGGCGTACAGGTCTTGAAGCGTGCCATAACCGCCTCGTCGATGCCGGCGAGCCGCATCACTTCAGTGATGACCAGGCCCGGCTCCAGGTTGAACACGCGCAGGCCTCTTGCGGGATGTTCCGCGCGTAAGGAGCCCGCCATACGCGACAATGCGGCCTTAGATGAGGGATAGGCAAACCCCCAGCCGCCCTGGTCAGCGGCAGCCGGCGGATCGATAAATGCGCTGTGTGACACCATGTTCAACACTGTACCACTACCGCGCTCTATCATGCCGGGCACGATGGTTTTTACCAGTGCCAGTGGTGTGAATACATTACCCTGGTAAATGGCTTGCAGTTGTTCTTCGGCAACCTCCAGCAGCGGTTCTAAATTCCCGGTGCCCTGGAAAACGGCATTGTTGAACAACATGTCAATGCGGCCGAAATGCTTAAGTGCCGTCGTTGCTGCCGCCACCATGGATTGCGTGTCAAGAATATCGCCGCGCAGGCACAGGGCTTCGCCACCCACTCTTTTCACTGCGGCAGCGGTCGCTGCCAGGCTGCCCGGCAGTATTGCGGCGCTGCCGACATGGTCATGGCTTTCGCCTTCCGTCAGGGTGCGAGCGGTGATCGCCACCCGATAACCCACCCTGGCCAGCGCCACTGCGGATTCAGCGCCGATCCCGCGACTCGCACCGGTGATGAAGGCTACTTTCTCACCCACGGGTCTTTTCTCCTGCCTGCAAAAGGGTATTGAGGTGCTGCACAGTTAGCTCCAGTGTATTCCTACCGAGCATCCGGGCGTACTGCTGCCACACGGTTTCGGTTGAGCGTGAGAGTTCGGCAATGAGTCTTCGGCCCTTGGCGGTAAAGTCGATGAGCTTGGCGCGAGAATCGGTTGGGTCCTCTCGCCGCTCCACCAGGCCGAGGGCCTCGAGTTCATGCACAATTTTCATCATGGACTGGGGGCGAATGCCGGCAGCCTCGGCCAGGTCGACCGCGCGGCTGGCGCCGTTGCGCCCCAGAAAGAGAAAGACAGCCCGATGGCGTGTGCCAATACCCTGTACGCCGCGAGTGTGAAGGTCATTGTCCAGGCGCTGCTGAAAGTCCATGGCTATCAGCATCAGTGTCTGTCCGAGCTCCTGACTGAGTCGCGGTCTCTTGGGCATTGCAATTTCTATGTGATCAGTTAATCTTATAATCAGTTTAGCTTTCTAAATCTAAAGGGGTCAAGTTGTGTTCCAGGTATTTGCCTCTACACCGGAAGATATGGGGCCTGGCCAGATTGGCGCCCACGCGGCACGGGCTGAAGCCATGGGCTTTCACGGGCTACAGGTGCCGGATGCTATCCACGATGGCCTGCTGCTCGCCGCGCTGGCATTGAACGCCACCACCTCACTTATTGTCGGGACCGCTGTGCTGGTGGCATTTCCGCGTAGTCCGATGATTACGGCGATTGCAGCCTGGGACCTGCAGGCTATGTCCAGGGGCCGTTTTGAACTGGGGCTTGGCACACAAGTCAAAGCCAATATCGAAAAGCGTTATAGCGCGCGCTGGGATTCACCGGTACCGCAATTGCGTGAGTACGTGCAGGCGATGCAGGCGATCTTCCGCAGCTTCCAGACTGGGGAGCGCCTGAATTTCGAAGGAGAGCACTACAACCTGACCAAGTTGCAGCCGTTTTTTAACCCTGGCCCTATCGAACATCCCGACATTCCCATTCTGTGTGGCGCAGTGGGTCCGGCTATGACGAAAATGGTCGGACGCATTGCCGATGGCATGATTACCCACCCCACCAATACACCACCGCGGTACGTTCGCGACGTCTGCCTGCCGCGCCTGCGGGAAGGGTTTGCACTTGCCGCGCGCGATCCTGCCAATTTCAAGTTAGTGTTGGGCCCATTGACGGCGACTGGCCGCGATGAGGTCGAGGTCGCCGCTGCTTGGGAAAGGCAGCGCAACCTGCTGGGTTTTCTGTACTCCACACCTGCCTATTGGCCCAGCCTGGAACTATTCGGTTGGCAGGACAAGGGCCAGCAACTGCTCGACATGACTCGGCAGGGGAATTGGGCAGATATGCCGCGTATCGTCACCGATGATATGCTCAGCGAGTTTGTCCCCAGGGGAACGTATGCGCAGATCGCACACGTAATGCGGAAGCGCTATTCGGGTCTGACCCGGCGCGTTACCTTTCCAATACCCCAGGATCCCGCGGACGATCATCTGGTGGCAGATGTCGTACGCCAGCTACAATGTCCATAGCTACATTTGTTCGCACAGACAACCAGGGAGACAACACATGACGGCACCAGAAGCAATTCATCTTGGGCGGGATGACTTACCCTACATCGACATCGGTGATGGCAGTAAATTGCGGGTACTGCAGGTAAAACCCAAGGAAGGTCTGTGGATCGTGGAAAATATTTTCCAGGCGGGCTACCAGGTGGATACACACAAACACACCGGCCCGGTATGGGGCTACACCCGCTCCGGTGCCTGGAAGTACAAGGAGTACGACTACGTTAATCGCGCTGGTTCATTCCTGTATGAGCCCGCAGGCTCGGTGCATACACTGCAGTGCATCGAAGACGATACCCAGGTCTGGTTCCAGATGTACGGTTCCAACATCAACCTGGACGCCGCCGGCAACATCACCTACGTGGTGGATGGAGCAGGCACCCTGGAGTTTTACCTGCTGATGTGTGAGCAGGCCGGCTTGCCCAGACCCAACGTGTTGGTGGATTAGACGTGCAGGCCGACGTCTACAACCCCGACAATTACACAGCGGGTATTCCGCATCGCCAGTTTGCCTGGCTGCGCGCGAATGCGCCCGTGTACTGGCACGAGCATCCAGCCGGCCACGGCTATTGGGTATTGAGCAAGCACGCTGATGTCCTGGCTGTATCGCGCGACCACAGAACATTTTCTGCAGAAACGGGTTTTGTGATGGTGGATGATCTGCCGCCGGACGTCCTGGAGATGACCCGTAACCAGTTACTGGGAATGGATCCTCCGCGACACGGTCCCCTGCGCCGCTCAGTGATTACCCGGTTCACGACGCGTATGCTGGCGGAACTGGAGCCGAAGGTACGCCAGATCGCACGCGATGTGATGGCACAGATTTCAGCGCCGCAGGAGGTGAACTTCGTCGAGAGCCTGGCGGGCGACCTGCCCACTGCGGTGATCTGTTCCATGCTGGAGATTCCCCGTGACATGTGGGAACAGATCCGGCACTGGTCCGACCTACAGACTTCGAGTTCCGACCCGGACCTGGGAGGCACACCCGAGGACGTCAACCAGGCCAGTGTAGAGATGGGCACCTACGGTTTCCAGTTGGCTTGCGAGCGCAAGGGCCGGGACGGCGATGACCTGATTTCGATGCTGATCAACCAGGAGGTGGAAGGCCACCAACTGTCCGAGGTGGAGTTTGCCGGGCTGTTCGTGCAACTCACTGTGGCCGGCAATGAAACAACCCGCGGCCTGATCAGCAGTGGCATGAACGCACTGCTCGAGCGACCACAGCTGTACCGGCAGTTGCGGGACCATCCGGAGCAACTGCCGCTGGCCATTGAGGAAATGCTGCGTTGGACATGCCCATTGCACTACTTTCGTCGTACCGCCACCCTTGATACACATATTCGCGGTCAGGCGATCAAGGCGGGGGACAGAGTGGTGATGCTGTACAGCTCGGCAAACTTTGACGAAGAAGTATTCGCCGAGCCGATGACATTCGATATCGCGCGTACTCCCAACCCGCATATGGCCTTCGGTCACGGTATCCACCTGTGCCTGGGTGCCAATCTGGCGCGCATGGAGGCCAGAATATTTTTCGAGGAGTTCTTCCGCCACTTTGCGCGCATCGAAACCAGCGCGGAGCCGGTTTTTATCCGTTCCAACCTCATTCATGGGTTTAAGGATATGCCCGTGGTGCTGACGCCGGCGTAGTGAATTCTCAGTTTTTGGGTATGGCATAGGAAGAGGCAGTCGGTTCCGGTTTTACCTTGCGGTGAAGGGTCTTTTCTTTTG
>JANPDE010000460.1:0-1979 GCA_031431315.1 Haliea sp. | reverse complement strand
CGGTGTCCCCCGTTAATGATGAAGAGCCCAGAAACGCCGCAAAGCCCGCAAAACGCGGGCTTTATGCATTTCAGGATTTCTGTTTAGTGGACCGTGGAGACGCGATTTGAAGGCGATAATCCGGTTTTTCTCCAACCGCGATTTCGCCAGTCACTAGTGGGGGTGTTGGGTGAGGCCGAAGTGCTCGCGTTGCGCGCGCCAGTCGAGGGGGAAGTCTCTTTTCAGACGCTCCAGCGTTAGGGTTTCGGGAACATCCCCGGCGATGATTCTCTCCATGATATCGGGTGCCAGGAAAGCCAGTTTGCGCAGCCGGTGGGTTTGTCTGGAATTAAGCCCATCCCGCTCAATAAGGGCATCGATGGAGCGAGCTTTTCCGGTCAGTAGATCATCGTTCCATTGCAGGGATTTCAGAAGCACTAGTTGCAGTCGTAGGAGGATTGGCCGTGGCTCGATCAGATATCTGCCTGTGTGTGGAACCGAACAGACGCAGCCCTGGGCGGCCAGCTATTGTGGAAAAGTTAAAATCGGCGCTGGTCGACTACCACTGCAGCGCCGACCAGAGCATCGACCCTGGCAGGGCAATCTTTGATGAACAACGAATCTATCATGACCGACCTGAAGTCCTACCGCGTATGGGATCTGCCAACGCGGTGTTTTCACTGGATCAACGTGCTCTGTGTCCTTACGCTCGCCGGGTTCGGTCTGGTGATCCTCAATGACGGCGCATTGGAGATTTCCGATACTGGCAAGATTCTACTGAAGACGTTACACGTCTGGGTGGGCTATGTGTTCGCATTGAATATCGCCGTGCGGCTCGTCTGGGGCTTCATGGGTAACCATCACGCGCGGTGGCGCCAGATGGTGCCGGGCGGCAAGGGCTACTTCCGAAGCCTACGCAGCTACGGCGCGTCGTTTGCCGCAGGTAATCCCCAGTCTTATCTGGGTCACAATCCACTGGGACGCATTGCAGTCGCCGGGTTGCTGCTGGTCATGATCGTGCAGGCGTCCACCGGACTACTGCTGGCTGGCACCGACATATACTTTCCGCCTTTTGGTGCGTGGATTACGCAATGGATCGCAGCAGCCGGCATAGACCCTGCCACGCTGGTGCCGTACGCGCCCGAGATGTACGACAAGGCATCGTACGCGGATATGAGGGCACTGCGCGAACCCTTCGCTCTGGTCCATCTCTACGGTTTTTATCTGCTTGCCTTCGGCATCGTGATCCATATCTGCGGGGTGGTGATCACGGAACTGCGCGAGGGCGGCGGCCTTACCTCGGCCATGATCAGCGGACGCAAAGTGCTGCAGGGAGCGCCGGTCGATGCGTTGGATACTAGTCGCGGCGATGCGGATCGCAATACCCTGACCTGAATCGAGTCGTTACCGAGCGCATCTGGTGCAAATTGACTAAGCTAATGGCGACCACCCCCATGCGAGAAACACCATGCGCACTGCGCTATCCGGAGCACCAGAATTGCGCGGTCTGAGCGCCGCAGATGCTGCTGCCCGACTGCGAAGCGAGGGGTTCAATGAGCTTCCTCAGGCGCACCGGCGTACGCCGCTGCGCATCATTCTGGAAGTCATTCGAGAACCCATGCTGGCGCTGCTGATTGGCGGCGGCGTGGTATATCTGGCGCTTGGCAGTGCCCGGGAAGCAGCCGTCCTGCTCGCCTTCGCCTTTCTCTCCGTGGTAATTACCGTCGTGCAGGAGACCCGCACGGAGCGGGTGATGGAAGCGCTGCGCGACCTGACGAGTCCGCGGGCGCTGGTGATTCGGGATGGCGAGCGTCTGCGCATTGCCGGACGTGAGGTAGTGCGGGGCGACCTGGTCGTGCTGGCCGAGGGTGATCGGGTGCCCGCCGATGCGCGGGTGCTCAGCTCAGAAGATCTGCAGGCTGACGAATCACTGCTTACAGGCGAATCCATGCCTGTGCGCAAGACGGCAGGTACTGATGGACCACATCCGCCGCCTCGCC
>JANPDE010000459.1:0-20267 GCA_031431315.1 Haliea sp. | reverse complement strand
TGACGAGAGCAGCGAGGAGGCACTGCGGCTGCGACGGCAACTACTCCAGGCCCTGGGAACATTTATCGGGCGCGTTCACGCGACCGGATTTATCCACGGCGATCTGCGGCCGGATCATGTGCTCGCGGCGCTGCAGCAGGAACAATTTCGTTTCACCCTGATCGACAATGAACGCAATACCAGGAAAACTCCCGCACCGGGACGGTTGCTGCTGCGCGATCTGATGCAGTTGAATATGCTCTCACCCGGACTCGTCAGTCGTACGGATCGCATGCGCTTTTTCCGAGCCTGGCGGCGGCAGATGCGCGAGCTGTCCCCGATAGAGTCGAAGATACTGGCTGCGGAGGCTTATCGCCGGACACTGCGGCGCTTGCGCCACAAAGGTCAACTGTAAAAGCGCGGTGGGTTTAGCAGAAAGCCAACGCGAACGATTATGCCGCTACATTGCCCGTCCCGCTGTGGCCGTCCCTCGTCTATCGCTCAGTTCCACCGGCAAGGTTGTCTATACCCTGAAGACTCCCTACCGGGAAAGCTTGCCCCATGAGCGCAGAGAAAGTAGGCGGTCTTAGGCGATATTGACATAGAGGTTTGTGGCCATTGTGGAGGTGCTGTGAGGGTTGTCGCCTCGTTACGCACATGACTTCAGAAAGATCGGTAAATTTTTCGCGAGAGTGCCATACTCACCAAGTAGACAATCTGCTCGACACACACCGTTTATACTTCCTATCATTTGGGTGGGCCGTGGCACTGCCAGACGCTCCTTTCGAATACCCGACTTTAGAAAAGATTGCCCAATTGCGACAGTTTGGCGTCTGGGGTACACCCGTAGATAGGGTCGTGGGTCGACCCTAAGCGGGCACGGCGCTATCAGAGGTGACTCCTATGCGTTATGCAATCATATTGGCGTTAGCGTTTTGTGCAGCTGGTGTCGACGCAGCAGGCCAACAATTGCTCTGGGGTGACACTCACCTGCACACCTCCTATTCCTCCGACGCTTACACGAACAACAACCTGACCGGGGACCCGGACACTGCATATCGCTATGCACGTGGTATGCCGGTGATACACCCCTACCACAAGGCGCGGGTACAAATAGGGACACCGCTGGACTTTCTCGTAGTTGCGGATCACGCCGAGTTTTTAGGCCAAATTCGCAACATCCATCTCAATGGTGTGGACACGTCAAATCTCAGCCTGATAGACAAGACCAAGGCTTGGGCTGCCGCTTACATCCTGAATCGCACTATCGATGGCGGTGCCGGACGCGATGTATTCGTCCGGATCCTGCCCGATCCGGATATGACACCTTTGGACGACGCCGAGAAGAGCAGTATCCAAGGCAGTGACCTGAGGCTCCTGCCCATGCCGAAACAGGTTGAAATTGACACCTGGCGGTCGATTACAGAGACGGCTGACAAGTACAACCAGCCAGGAGAATTCACCGCCCTGATCGGTTGGGAGTGGAGCTCTATACCAGGGGGTGCCAACCTGCATCGGGTGGTAATTACTGACAGTGATGCAGCCACGGCACAACAATATGAACCCTTTGGCCTGGATGACAGCCCGTATCCTGATGATCTGTGGGCCTGGCTGGACAAAACCAGCCGGGCGACAGGCGCAAGGTTCACCGCTATCCCCCACAATTCCAATATCTCTAAAGGTTACATGTTTTCGGATACAACCCTGCGCGGAGAACCCGTCACGAAAGCCTATGTGGCACAGCGCAGCAAGTGGGAGCACATTGCCGAGATCACCCAGACCAAAGGGGATTCAGAAACCCATTCATCGCTCTCCCCTCAGGACGAGTTCGCAGACTTTGAGATCTACCCCTACTACATACAGCGCAAGTGGACACCCTACCAACCCCAGCGCGGCGACTTCGTCAGAGAAGCACTAAAACAAGGCCTTGAACTGGAAAGAAAACTGGGCCAGAACCCCTATACGCTCGGTGTGATCGGATCCACGGACTCACACACATCCCTGTCATCCGCCGAGGAGGATAATTTTCACGGTAAACTGGCTACTGACTCCATCCCGGCCAATAAAAACTCGCGGTGGAACGACGATGGTCCCGGCGCCACTGGCTGGGCAATGTCCGCGTCCGGCAAGGCCGCCGTCTGGGCAGACAGCAATTCCCGCTCGGACATCATGGACGCATTGGAACGCAGGGAAGTCTACGCCACCACAGGTCCGCGCATTGCAGTCCAGTTTTATGGTGGCGTCGGCTTCACTGATGCGGACCTGCAGAATGCGAATGTGCACGCCTACGCCACCTCTCGTGGTGTACCCATGGGAGGCGAGTTGACCCAGCCTGCAACACCCACTTTTATCGTGCTCACGGCCAAAGACCCCAAAGGCGCGAATCTCGATCGGGTACAAATTGTGAAGGGTTGGCTGGATAAAGCGGGGCAAGCTCAGGAAAAGATCTTCAATGTCGCGTGGTCCGATGAACGCCAGCTGAATCTCGACGGCAGTCTGCCCGCAGTGGGCAATACGGTAAACCTTAAAACCGGCAAGGTAGACAACCGTGTTGGCGCCGCACAACTGGCTGTGGTCTGGACGGATCCGCAGTTCGATGCGCGCCAGTCTGCATTTTACTATGTCAGGGTTTTACAGATTCCAACCGCCCGTCACTCCTTGTTGGATGCTATTGCCCTGGGTCTCGAGCATGCTGCAGAACAACCGGACACAATTCAGGAGCGGGCCTATACGTCCTCTATCTGGTATCGGCCATAGTGATCACCTTCGGCGACATCACATCCTGGCGCGCACTGTATGGCACCCATGTCCAGGATCTCCACATCGAGGTTGAATACAGGGCGCGGCCCACTGTCGCTATCCGCAGTGCGTTGCTTAGCAGCGGATTTAGTACTTGCTGTTGGAATTTTTTAGTAGGAGCTTAAATATTGTCTGCATCATGGCAAAACATACGACCCCTGCGCATATCCAGAAAAGTATTCCTATCGTCATTATTTGGTTGCCTCCAAAGGCTTGAAACTGGTCAAGAGCCAAACAGCCTGATTCAGTATGCCAAGGTTCCACGATCAGGCTTGCTTCTTGCATTGGATATGTGAAGTGGTAGCAGGGAGGGGTGTTTATTGCTTCGAATATGTGAACTGGGTACTGTCAGGCTAATTGCCATTCCTGCTCAACCGGTGACGACTGCGCTCTGCTGGTTAAGCAATTGCTCGGTAAGGTCTGCTGCCGCGCGATGCATCGAATACACATCGGTCAGGCGCGCGTACAGCAGTGCGCTGCCGCGGCACTCGGCGCGAAATACGCCGTCAATATAGCGCAGCACCGCACGGTCCAGTTGCTCCTGGGAAAACGGTGCGGGCAACAGTATTCCCGCCCGCGCCGCCTTGACGTGATGCGCATAACCGCATATCTCGGTAGCCACCATGGGCAATCCTGAGGCGAGCGCCTCCAGCAACACTGTCCCGGCAGCTTCGCTACGGGCCGGATGCACGAGCAGATCCGCGCCCAGCATGAGATCGCCGACATCGTCCCGACCACCCAAAAATTGCACGCCATCGGTAACATCCAGGCGTTTAGCCATACGTTGGAAGAGCCGGGGCTTGTCCTGCCCTACGACCAGCAGGCGCGATTTCACGCTGGGCTGTGCCGCGCGCACATGGGCGAGCGTCGTGATCGCCCGATCCAGGCCCTTGGTGAAAAATCGTGAGCCCACAAACAGGAGTGTGAATTCCTGCGGCGCCACACCCAGCGTGCTGCGCACGTCTTTACGGCGCTCAAGCGCATCAGGCGGTGCACGCCTCTCGAGTACCACACCGGGTGGCAACAGATGCATACGCTCAGGCGGCGTGTGGTAGTGCTGTGCATAGCCGTCGCGCTGGGACGCGGACAGCAACAGAATCTGCGTCGGGGAATCGGATGCAAAAACCGCGCGCTCCCAGTTCGCGAAGTGACGAAAGCGCGCACTGCGCCGGTAGAGTGGACCACGCTCACTAACGCTTGTGTCCAGGTAACAGGACGCGGCAGCAAAACAAATGTCCAGGCCCGGCATCGCGTTAAAGCCAATGACACCCTCCACCGGATCCCGCTCCAGATCGGCGCTTACCCAGGTGTGGAAGCGCTGGCTGCGCCGGTGACTACCGATTGCGGTGGCAGACACGCGACGTATTTCTGCACCTTCAATCGCCTCGCCCTGCCATGTGGTGCAGTAGATCCGGCAGTGGTGGCCGCGCTGCATCAGCTCTGCCACCAGGCGCCGCACGTCGCGTTGCAGACCGCCAAAGGGAGCATAGTGGTACAAGAGGACCGCGAGGCGCATTTTATGGCATTCTCGCCGCTACGATCCGTTCAGCAGCAGCGGGCGTCGTGTGTCCTGTCGCCCAGTAGCCGGCACAGGACACGGGCAATCAGGCCACCGGCTCCAGCCACTGGCTGTTCTGGCTACGCGTGCCGCGCACCGTGTCGAAGTACATCGATTGCAGCTTCTCGGTCACCGGGCCGCGGCTGCCGCTGCCGATGCTGCGCCCGTCCAGCATGCGGATCGGCACCACCTCGGCGGCCGTGCCGGTAAAAAACGCTTCGTCCGCAACGTACACCTCATCCCGGGTGATGCGCTTCTCACGTATCTGGAAACCCAGCTCCGCGGCCAGCACAAAGATGGCATCCCGGGTAATACCTTCAAGGCATGAAGTGAGTTCCGGTGTGTAGATGGTGTTGTCGCGGACCATGAAGACGTTCTCTCCACTGCCCTCGGCGACATAGCCCTCGTTGTCCAGCAGCAGGGCCTCCTCCGCGCCGCTCTCGATGGCTTCGCGCAGGGCCAGCAGGGAATTGATGTAATTGCCGGTGGCCTTGGCCTTGCACATGGAAATGTTCACGTGATGACGGGTGTAGGACGAGGTGCGCACCTTGATTCCCCGCTCGTTGGCTTCGGGGTCCATGTAAGAAGGCCACTCCCAGGCGGCTACGACCACGTGCGTGCGCAAGTTATCCGCGCGCAGTCCCATGCCTTCCGAGCCCAGGAACGCCAGGGGACGCAGATAGCCTTCCTCCAGGCCATTCAACCGCACCACATCCTTTTGCGCCTGGTTGAGCGTCGCCTTACCGAAAGGCATGTTCATTCCCATGATATGCGCCGAGCGGAACAGGCGGTCGGTATGATCTTTCAGGCGGAATATGCAGGTGCCCTTATTCGGCGTTTTGTACGCCCGCACGCCTTCAAAAACACCCATGCCGTAATGCAAAGAGTGCGTCAGCACATGCACCTTGGCGTCGCGCCAGGGCACCATCTCGCCATCCATCCAGATCAGGCCATCACGATCGGCGAAACTCATCACATCACTCCTGTTCAATCACTCGCGGTGTCGGTTACTGTGTCGCTTACTGTGTCAACTACATACGGCCCAAATAGTTGCTGCCACCTGGCGCTGACGACGGCTCGCTCGGCGACAAAACTACCGGCCGGGGCAATGCCCGGTTGCTGCTGCAAGGAAAGTTGGTGGGCAGCGGAGCGATAGGCCAGATAGGCGTGGGTCAGCCCTTCACAGTCCTGCCGCTCGAACAAACCTTCACGGCCAAGCGTCTCAAGAATGCGCACATTATCGGACCAGCGCGCCAGTTCCGGCACTCGGTGGGACCACGCCAAGACCGCGTATTGCACCATAAATTCAATATCGACGATACCGCCCGCGCCCTGTTTTAGGTGAAATTCCCCATCTTCAGGCCGCTCACCCGGTAGCAAATGCTTACGCATCTTTTCGCGCATGGCCTGAACCTCCCACGCCAGGGCGGCCTCATCGCGGGGCTTGCGCAGAATCTCTGTGCGCAGATCATCCACCACAGCGGCCACTTTCGGATCACCTGCGACAAAGCGCGCCCGCACCAACGCCTGGTGCTCCCAGGTCCAGGCGTCGTCGCGCTGATAGTTGCGAAACCCCTGCACCGTGGAGACCAGCATGCCCGACTCTCCGGACGGCCGCAGGCGCATATCCACCTCGTACAACTGGCCCATGGCCATGCGCGCCTCCATGATGTGGATCATGCGCTGGCCAAGGCGGGTGTAGAACACCGCATTGTCTATGCTGTGCTGCCCGTCGGTGACGCCGCCTGTGGCGGCGTCGTAAATGAACACCAGGTCCAGGTCCGAGCCGTAACCCAGTTCGATGCCGCCGAGCTTGCCATAACCGAAAATCGCGAAACCGATGCCGCTGCCTGCGCGCCAGGGCTCGCCGTATTTTTTGGTGAGGTCGGCCCATGCGACGGCCAGAACCTGTTCCAGTATCACCTCGGCAATCCAGGTCAACTTGTCGCTGACCTGCATCAGCGGCAAACGACCGACCAGTTCACTGGCGGCGACCCGCAGTACGTGTGAAGCTTTGAAGTAGCGCAGGGCATCCATCTGGGCTTCCAGGTCATCGATGCCCAGGCGGGCCACCTGCTGGCGCAATTGGTCGCGCAACAACGCCTTGTCCGGGGCCGTGTACAAGCTGGCCCTATCCAGCAACTCATCCAGCAGGACCGGGTTTTGCGCCAGTTGCTCGGAGATCCAGGGACTGGCGCCGCACAGGGCCACCAGTTCGGCCAGGGCCGGGGGATTTTCCAGCAACAACACCAGATAAGCGCTGCGCCGCACCACCGCTGCCACCAGCGGCAGCACCCGCTGTAGGGCCAGATCCGGGTCCCCCGAACCTGGGCGGGTCACCTCGGCACAGGCGCGCAGCAGCTGGGGCATGAATTGTTGCAGGCGCTCCCGACCCTGCTCCTGCAGCGTCATCACCCGCGGGCTGCGCTGCAGCGACTGCAGGGCTTCAAGTGTTTCCAGCGGCCGCTGGTAGCCGAGCGCAGCCAGGGATTCGTCACTGAGCGCCTCGCCCCACAGGGACAGGTCTTCGTCAGCACGCGCCGGCTCCGCTTCTTCCGGCGCGGCGATCAATTCGCGGAAGTGCCTGGCCACCATCTCGCGGTGGCCGTCCAGGGCTGTCACGAAACTCTCCCAACTGGAAAAGCCCATGACCGTGGCCATGGCAGCGCGCGGCAATTCCGCCTGCGGCAGGTCCTGGCTCTGCTTGTCCTGATAGCCCTGGATGGCGTGCTCGCTGTCGCGCAAGAACAGGTAGGCTGTGCGCAGCTCGCGCGCCGCCGCCTGCGGCAGGCAGCGCAGTGCAACGCATTCGGCCAGTACCGGCAGCAGTTCACGCTGCTGCAGGCCGCGATCACGCCCGCCGCGAATCAACTGGAAACACTGGGCGATAAACTCCACCTCCCGGATACCACCGTGACCCAGCTTGACGTTGTCCTGCAGCCCCCTGCGGCGCACTTCGGCGTTGATCATCTGCTTCATAGTGCGCAAGCTTTCTATCACCCCGAAATCCACGTAGCGGCGGTAGACAAAGGGGCGCAGCGACGCCATTAACTCCCCCGCCCGCTGCGGGTCTCCCGTGAGTGGCCGCGCCTTGATCAGAGCGTAGCGCTCCCAATCCCGTCCCTGTTCCTGGTAATAGTCCTCGAGCGCGGTGAAATTGTGTACCAGGGCGCCGCTCTCACCATAGGGACGCAGGCGCATGTCAACGCGAAACACAAACCCGTCCACCGTGACCTGGCCCAAAGCATTGATCAGCGCCTGCCCCACCCGGGTAAAAAACTCCTCGTTGCTGATGGGGCGCTCCGCGCTGTCAGTCTCTCCGGCCTCGGGGTAGGCGAATATCAGGTCGATGTCGGAGGACACATTGAGTTCGCGCGCGCCCAGCTTGCCCATGCCCAGTACGATCAATTGCTGTGCGGCGCCGCTGTGACGGCCCCGTGGCACACCAAACCTGGCCTGCAGTTCCGCCTGCACAAATGCCAGGGCCTCCGTGATGGACGCCTCGGCCAGCAGCGATGTGTCGCGCACGGTTTCCAGGGTGTCGGCCAAACGGCAGAAGTCGCGCCACACAATGCGCAACATATGCCGTGCGCGATAGTGCCGCAGTGTCGGGGACAGAGCGGCCCCGTCAGCGTTTATAAGTCGTTGCAATTCGCTGTGGAATGCGGCCTCCGGCAGGGATTGCTGCAATTGGCCAGTGCTTATCAGCTCCAGGAGCAGTTGCGGCTGGCGCCGCAGCAGTTCAGAGATGAATGGGCTGCAGGCGAGTACGCGAGGCAGTTGTCGTGCGGCGGGATTGTCCGCCAGCGCCCTGGCCAGGTCGGCTGCTGTGCTATCGCCGGCGCGTTCCAGGATGTGTTGCCAGGCGCGCTGGGCCTGTGCAGCCAGTGCTTGCGGCAAATCTGCGGTGTGTAAGTTCATGGCGACGCGACTCCCCAATAATCAGGAGTCAGGCATCCACGTGGGGTGCAACGCGCATGACTTCCTCGATGGTGGTCTCGCCCCGCGCGACCCGCGTCGCGCCGCTGAGTCGCAACGTGCGCATGCCTTCGCCCACCGCTATTTCGCGGAGTCTGGAGGTATTCAGTTGCGGCTTGATCTGCGCCTGCACTGCCCGGCTGTTGACCAGCACTTCATAAATTCCCTGGCGCCCCACGTAGCCGGTATCACGGCATTTGGGGCAGCCTACCGGACGCGCGATCCGCTGTGGCGGCGTCAGCTCCCACGGCTGGGTCAGCTGTTGCCAGGCATCGAGGTCCAGTTCACCGTAGTCCTTGCACGCCGGGCACAGGATACGCACCAGGCGCTGCGACATGATGCCGCGCACCGTGGCGCGGATCAGGTAGGCCGGCGCACCCAACTCCAGCAGGCGTGACACGGAGCCGGGCGAGTCATTCGTGTGCAGCGTGGATAGCACGAGGTGGCCGGTCAACGCGGCCTGAATAGCCATGTTGGCCGTTTCCAGATCGCGAATCTCCCCCACCATGATGATGTCCGGGTCCTTTCGCATCAGGGCGCGCACACCGGCAGAAAAATTCAGGTTGATGCTGTGATTCACCTGCATCTGGTTGAACGCACCCTCCACCATCTCAATCGGGTCCTCGATGGTGCAGACATTGACTTCCGGCGTCGCCAGCTGGCGCAGCGTGGAATACAGAGTCGTGGTCTTGCCCGACCCGGTCGGTCCCGTGACCAGCACGATGCCGTGGCCGGAACTGGTCATTTCATGCCAGTGCTGCAAGTCCGTATCGGCCAGACCCAGCTGCTCGAAACTGCGCTGCAGCACATCCGGATCGAAAATGCGCATGACGACTTTCTCACCAAACGCGGTGGGCAGCGTGGCCAGGCGTAATTCCACCTCGTTGCCGCTTGGGGTGCGGGTTTTGAGCCGGCCATCCTGGGGCCGCCGCTTTTCCGCCACGTCCATGCGACCCAGGATTTTGATGCGACTACTGACGGCGGCGCACACATGCGCCGGCAATTCGTACACCTTGTGCAGCACGCCATCAATGCGAAAGCGGACACTGCCCACTTCGCGCCGCGGTTCAATGTGGATATCACTGGCGCGTTGTTCGAAAGCATACTGCAGCAGCCAGTCGACAATCTTGACGATGTGCTGGTCGTTGGCATCCGGCTCGTTCATGGAGCCCAGTTCCAGCATCTGTTCCAGATTGCCAACGCCGGCCGGACCGCCAGGGCGCTCAGCGCTGCGGGCGCCGCGCACCGATCCCGCCATGCTGTAAAACTCACTGGTGTGTCGATCCAGTTCTCGCGGGTCCGCCAACACACGCCGAATCGGTCTGCGCAGGACGTGTTCCAGGTTGCTCTCCCAGGAGCGAATATAGGGCTCTGCGCTGGCGATTACGACTTCACCCTCGTTGACTTCAACCGCCAATATGCGATGGCGCTCGGCAAACGCTCTGGACATAACGTCAGCTATCGCCGTGACATTGATTTTCAGCGGATCAATGCGATAAAACTCCTGACCGCAGCGCTTGCCCACCCAACGCAACAGGCGCTCCATGGTCAGGATATGTCCAGGTGCCGATTGATCGGGTAGCTGCTGCTCCGCCAGATAGATCAGCGGGTGTACTTTAAGCTTGGAGGACAGGCCGATGCGGACCAGATCCGCATCCGTCAGGCATCCATCCGCGCGCAGCTCTTGCGCCAGGGCAACCAGGCTCAGGCGGTGCTCCAGCAGTTGCTCGCTAAACTTACTTGTCATGGTTCATGCGGGCCGGGTTAGGGGAGAAATCATTCATGTCGCTGCATGCTACCACAGCGCTCCTTAAAACCGACGCTCGTCTCCCGTAGACGATCGTGTCAAACACGCCGTGCCAAGACCCGACTCCGTTTTTTGTGACATCTGCGTACAGAGTACCTACACTATCGCAATGCCCCAATCCTACAAACGTATTCTCGAACAGCTCCAGCAGTTGGTGGGCATCGCTTCGATCAGTTCCACTGATCCGCGCTGGGACCAGGGCAATCGTGCCGTCATCGACCTGTTAGCCAACTGGCTGGCCGCTATGGGATTTCAAGTGGAGATTCAACCGCTCACGCCGCGCGGCGACAAGGCCAACCTGATCGCTACTCTGGGCGGCGGACCCGGCGGCCTGGTGCTGGCGGGACACACGGACACCGTGCCCTTCGACGAGGGCCGCTGGCACAGCGATCCGCTGGCGCTGACTGAGCGCGACAACCGGCTCTACGGCCTGGGCAGTGCCGATATGAAGGGCTTTTTTCCTCTGGCCATGGCCGCCGCCAGCGCCTTTACTGCCAGCACACTGCAACAACCGCTGATCCTGCTGGCGACTGCGGACGAGGAAAGCTCCATGCAGGGAGCGCGCGCTCTCGCGGCGGCCGGACGCCCCAAAGGTCGCGCCGCGATCATTGGCGAACCAACATCTCTGGTACCGGTGCGCATGCACAAGGGCATCATGATGGAGGCGGTGCGGGTGACCGGACGGGCGGGCCATTCGTCCAATCCGGAGCTGGGCAACAACGCGCTGGAAGGCATGCACGCAGTGATCGGGGATTTATTGGCCTATCGCAAGGAACTGGCCGCGCGCTACAGCAACAGTTTTTTCAATGTCGCTTTTCCCACGCTCAACCTCGGACACATCCACGGCGGCGACAGTCCCAATCGTATCTGCGGCCAGGCCGAATTACATTTCGACCTGCGCATGACACCCGCCGGCAACAACGCCAGCGTGCGCGCTGAAATCGGACAGCGCATGCAGGTATTGGCCCAGCAATTGGGCCTGGAAATCGAACTACGCTCGCTGCTGGACGATATAGGGCCGTTCGAACAACCGGCGCAGAGTGAATTGGTCCAGTTGGCGGAAAGGCTCACGGGCCACAGCGCCGAGGCCGTCGCTTTCGCCACGGAAGCGCCTTTCCTGCAGCAACTGGGCATGGAAACCATTGTCATGGGGCCGGGATCTATCGACCGCGCCCACCAACCCGATGAATACCTGGAGCTGGACCAGATGCAGCCGTGCATCAAGCTTCTGCAACAGTGCATCCGCCACTACTGCCTGTAAACACTGTGTAATATTGCCGTCAGGTAAACCGCGCAACTTTCGATACTCTTAAATAGTCGCAAGAAAACAAATCTCCAATTCAAAGAGGGAGACAAGTGAGCAAAAGCACTGGGGCCAACCGGCTCACAACAGTGCTCCATCGCACCCTTTGAATCATCGATTGCAAGACCCTGAAGACACCGCCGGAAGCCGTGCACCAGACAGCCGCACTTTAGATACGCGTCGAATTGCCTTCCTGGTAGGGTTTTCGGGCTAGAACTGGAAGTAGAGGAATTCGCTGACCCCGCTCAGGTTCAGGTATGAGATGACAGCCAGAAATCCAACGAATGTCGCCCATCGAGTGCTGGCTTCCCATTCGAGCTGTAATACCGCCCTGCGACCGGCGGCGGGCTTAGTGATCATGACCTGCTGGCGCTCGAACAGCTGGGCCGTGTTCGGCAGCAGCCAACACGCTGCCAGTGCGGATGCCAGCAATCCGAAAATAATCCAGGTCGCATGCTGGTCCAGCAGGATAATGGAATCAAGCTTGAAGATACCGCTACGCCCAAAGGCTTGCAGGTATTGTGGTACAAATGTTAGTTCTCCGGGGACAAAAACACGGGACAAGAGATAGCGGCTTGTTGCGATACTATCGGCACGGAACAGGACCAGGGTAAATACCACAATCAGAAAAGTACACAATTGGGAAAACGCAGCGTAGTAACGGTTACTGACAATGCCGAGTGGGCTCGATACCTTGACGCGCCACAGTTGATGTACGACACAATAAATTCCGTGACAGGTGCCGTAAACTACAAATGTCCACCCGGCACCGTGCCAGACACCCGCTACCAACATGGTGGTAAACAGGTTGAAGCGCTGACGGTTCCGGCTGCAGAAGTAACCTCCCAGCGGCGTGTACACGTAGTCCCTGAGGAAGCGAGAAAGCGTTGCATGCCACATCCGCCAGAAGTCGCTAATGTTCTGCGCGCGATAGGGCGAAAAGAAGTTAACGGGCAGTTTTATACCAAACAGGCACGCCAGGCCTATGGCCATATCGCAGTAACCGGAGAAATCGAAGTAGAGTTGAAACGCGTAACTAAAAATCCCGGCAAGCGCATCGAGAGTGTAAATAGGCTGCCCCATTTCAGCCAGCGCGAAAACTGGCGAAGAGAACATGGCGAAGGTGTCTGCCACGACTACCTTCTTGAATAGCCCGATTATCAAGATAGTAAAACCTATGCCCAGATTGCGTGATGTATTATCCGCGGAGCCCAGGTGCTGAAACTGCGGCACAATAGCGCCGTGATGACTTATCGGTCCAGCGATGAGTTGCGGGAAAAAGGAGACGAACAAGCTGTACTCGAGGAAACCGTGTCCCTTAGTGAGTCCTTTGCGACTATCCAGCAGGTAGGCGACTTGCTGAAATGTGTAAAAGGATATGCCCAGGGGCAGAAAAATATTTTCGAAGTTCCAACCTGTATCGAAAAATACGTTTACATTGTCCAGGAAGAAATTGGCATATTTGAAGTATCCCAACAGGCCCAGGTTGAAAGCAATTCCCAGCCATAACCAGACCCGTCCACCCGCGGGACCATCTCGAGACAGTCGCAGCCCCAGATTGTAGTTCACAACGATCGAGAGGATCAGTAGCAGCAGATAACTGACGTTCCACCAGGCGTAGAACAGCAGTGAACAGGCAATCAGCCAAACCATGACCAGGCGTTGATTGCCCGCCTTTTGCAGGGCCAGGAATCCCAGTAATACGAAAGGCAAAAAGTAGAACAGGAACAAACTGGAGTTAAATAACATACTGCCCATCTCAAAATTCTGAGCAACGTTACAACGAAAAGCGCGTGCGCACCACTGTCGCGCCAGCTCGCAGCGTCCGGCTCTCCAGAACACATATATAGTGGGCGAAATTTGGAAATGATCCGATATACTGGGCGAGTGAACATAAAAACCTATCTAGCCCAAACTGTACTGGTAGCCTTGTTGCTCCTCCTGTGTATCGGCGCGTTCAACTGGTGGTCGGACCCTTTTGCTATATGGCGGCCGGCAGATGTCGAGCGTCTGAACCGGAACGCTCAGACATTTTTTCTGCGTTTGTCCAAGCCCTGGCAAGTTTCGCGGATCAAGCCTTCAGCCGTCATAGTGGGAAGTTCTCGATCCGGCACGATCAGCCCCGAGCATGCAGTCTGGGCTGGTGAGACCCCCTATAACCTGGCGTTAGAAGGATTGACTGCCTATGAAATGAAACGATTCATCGAGCATTCCGAGGCCCAGGGAACACTGAAAAAACTGCTCATTGCCATCGAATTTGACACCTTCATCGTTATTCCAGCCAGACTGGCGGCCCTCGGATATGCCGACGGTCGTATGTTGAATTCTGAAGAGGATGGCAAGACGTGGTCCAGGCTGGCGCAGCGAGTTCGCGATTACCGCGATACACTCGTGACCAGCTCTGTCCTGATCTATAGCCTACAGACCCAGTTCGGAAGGAAGCTGGGCACGATGCAGGCCGATGGGAGTTGGCGCATATCCCCGAACCCCCAGCGGACCGGCAGGGGTACTATTTCGGATGCAGGGAGGCTGTTGGTGATACGCTCGCGAGCGTTTTCCAAAGATGCCCTTGATAGAAACCTGTCGATACTCGCGGATATCCTGCAGTTCTGTCACCGCCATAAAATAGACACTCGCCTCTATTTTAGTCCAGAGCATCTCTTACTGACTGATTTACGCCGTGATATTGGCTACGGCGATCAGCACGACGACTTTCTACGGCGGGTAGTTGCTATAAACAAAGAGGCTGCGACCAGCACCGATAGCCCGCCTTTTCCCCTGTGGGGCTTCAACCTCATGGAGAATGTAGTCAATCACCCGCCGCACCCGGGTGAGGTCAACAGCGCCGACTGGTTTCGTGACGGCTTCCATTTCTATGACAAGCTGGGCGAGATCATTATGGAACAGGTCTGGGGCGACAATAGCACCGCAGGCATGCGCCTGGATTCGGACACAATAGATACCTACATTGCTGGGGTAGAAAAGATGCGGGCGCAATTCGTACACGACCAGCAGAAGCAGGTTTTGGCCTACCGCAAGGAAGTCCTCGAGCTGATCGCCGACTAGCGGCTGGTATGCAATATTGCCATTAGGTTATCTGGGCTACTTTCGGTACCCTTAATAACTTTCTATTTTTCAATGGCTTGGATGATAACGTGACAACGCCGGGGCGGGTCTGATGCGGGGCCAGGATAATCCGCAGTCCCTTCCCATGACCGAAGAAGACATCCCGCTGCACCTCTCTGCGGCGGAGGAAAAGTTCGAGTACTGGCGACGTCGTGTGGGGCTGGTGCTGGGGCCGGCGCTGTTTCTGCTGCTGCTGTGGTTTCCGCTGCCGGGACTGACACCAGAGGCGCAGCGGCTGGTGCCGGCGCTGGTACTGGCGATCGTGTTCTGGATTACCGAAGCGATCCCCATGGCGGCCACGGCGATGCTGGCGCCGGCTCTGTGTGTGCCGCTGGGAGTGACGGGACAGGCAAACGTGCTCGCACCGTTTGCCAGTCCCAGCATCTTCATGTTCATCGGTAGCTTCTTCATCGCCGCCGCAATGCATGTCCACGGGCTGGACCGGCGCATGGCGCTGTGGCTCCTGACCAAGCCCGGCGTGACGCGCACGCCCTTCACGCTGTATGCGGCGATGGGCTGTCTCACTGCGGCGCTCAGCATGTGGATGAGCAACGTGGCCACCACGGCCATGATGATGCCCATTGGGCTGAGTGTGCTCGCGGCCTGCCCGGGACTTTGCGGCAATCGGTCAGCGCAGTGCAATCTGGTGCTGCTCATTGCCTTCGCCGCCAGCATCGGTGGCCTCGGCACGCCGGTGGGCACGCCGCCGAACATCATGACCATAGGCTTCCTCAGGGAAATGAATGCGGGCGAGGTCACCTTTTTCGACTGGATGAAACTCGGCGTGCCGCTTGTCATTGTGCTGATGGCCTTTCTTCTCTGGCTGTTGCGGCCGCGTGGCCTGGCGTTTACCGACCGTCACGGCATGGAGGCCGGCCTGCGCGATCAGTATCTCGCGCTCGGCCCCGTAACACCCGGTGAGCGCAATGCCGCCATTATCTTCAGCCTCGCGCTGTTTCTCTGGATGTGGCCGGGACTTGTCGAACTGCTCACCGGTCAAAAGATTCTAGGAGCAGCATGGATCGCGAAACACATCCCTGAGGAGAATGTGGGGCTGCTGTGCGGCCTGCTGGTCTTTTTGCTGCCGGTGAATCTCAAGGAATGGCAGTTCACCCTCACCTGGAAACAGGCGGCGCAGATTGACTGGGGCACCATCTTTCTTTTCGGGGGCGGACTTGCGCTCGGCAAAATGATCGAAACCACTGGCCTCGCGCAAGCGATGGGCGGCGGCGTGGTGGCCCAACTCGGCCAGCCAAGCCTGTGGCTGCTGGTGGCGGCGGGTATCGTGATCGGACTGGCCTTAAGTGAAGCCACCAGCAATACCGCCAGCACCAATGTCATGGTGCCGCTGATCATCCCCATCGCGCTCGCCGCCGGACTACCGGCCATACCCGTGGCACTGGCCACCGGACTCGCATGCAGCTTCGGCTTCATGCTCCCGGTGAGCACCGGACCGAATGCGCTGGCCTATGGCACCGGCCTCGTACCGCTGCCGCGCATGATGAAAAACGGTATCCTGCTCGACATCGCGGGGGCCACGGCCATCTGGCTGGTGATATGGGCCTACTATCACTGAGACTGGCATCCCTCTCGCAGAGGGCTTGTAAACACTGTGCAATATTGCCATTAGGTAATCCGCGCAGCTTTCGGTACCCTTAATAACTTTCTATTTTTCAATGGCTTGGAAGACAAGGTGACGACGTCAGCGCGGGCTCACATCCGTTGGTTGAGAAACACCGCACCCTACATCAACGCACACCGGGGTAAGACCTTCGTGCTGATGTTGGGGGATGCCGTGGCGCAACACGAAACCTTTCCCCACATCATTCACGATATCGCGCTGCTGAACAGTCTCGGCGTGCGGCTGGTGCTGATTCACGGCTCGCGCAGCCAGATCGATGCGCGCCTGGAGCGGGCGGGGCTGGACAGCATGTTCCATGACGGCATGCGCATCACGGACAACGCCGCCCTGGAGCACGTCAAGGATGCGGCCGGTTCCCTGCGCGCACAGATCGAAGCACTGTTGTCCATGGGCTTGCCCAACTCACCCATGCAGGGCTCGCGCATGCGCGTGTGCTCGGGCAACTTTGTCACTGCGCGGCCCATCGGGGTGGTCGATGGCGTGGACTTTCATCACACCGGCATGGTGCGGCGCATCGACGCCACCGGCATCCACCAGCAACTGCAAAATGGCTCCATTGTGCTGCTGTCACCGCTGGGCTATTCCCCCACCGGCGAGATCTTCAACCTGGCGCTGGAAGACATCGCGGTGCACTGCGCCTCTGCGATTGGCGCTGACAAGCTGGTGCTGTTCGGCAGTTCCGAAGGCGTCTTCAACGAGAACAGCGAATTGATCCGGCAGTGCGCGGTAGGCGAGATCAATGGGCTTACCACCACGGATCCGGAGCAGGGCTCCCTGCTGCAAACCGCCAGGCGCGCCTGTCAGGCAGGAGTCCCGCGCTGCCATATCATCAGCTACGAAGACGACTGCGCCCTGTTGCAGGAGCTGTTCACCCATGACGGCTGCGGCACGTTGGTGGCCAATGACGAGTACGAGCTGTTGCGCGAAGCGAATATAGACGATGTGGGCGGCATCCTCGAATTGATCGAACCCCTGGAGCAACAAGGTGTGCTGCTGAAGCGTTCGCGCGAACTGCTGGAAACCGAAATCGGTCAGTTCCGCCTGCTGGTCCGCGACGGAAGGATCATCGCCTGTGCCGCGCTCTACCCGTTTCCCGAAGATGGCTGTGGCGAAATGGCCTGCATTGTCTCGCACCCCGAGTACCGGGGCGGCAAACGCGGGCAGCGCTTGCTGCGCAGCATTGAGCAGGAAGCTATTCGCCAGGGGCTGGACCGGGTATTCGTGCTCACCACGCAGACTGCGCACTGGTTTATCGAGCAGGGCTTTGTCGAAGCCTCGCGGGATGCACTGCCGGGTAAGAAAAAGTCGCTCTACAATTTGCAGCGCAACTCGAAGGTGTTTTTCAAGAGCCTCTGAGCGGTCGACTTTTTGGGACGTGAAGCCGTGGTAGGATGCCGGTAACGCATTCCTCAAAGGCAATCCGCCGCATGACTCATCCACCACGTCGCCAGGACCGATCCATCAAGCGACTGGTTCGCAAGATAAGCAAACGTTTTCCCGAATGGCGCCGTGCCGGAAGAGTCACTGACCGGAATGTGCGGCGCATTGGCTGCGACGACGAACTGCTGTACCAAGCGGTCGTTGCAAATGTGAACCAGAATGGCCTCAGTCTATGCAATCTGGTGCATGCGCATCGCCTGCTGAATTTGATGGCACAGTCCGTCGGGCAGGACTTTCGCCGCCGTACAATTTTGGAAATCGGGGCATCAGCATGCCCCACGTTGCCATTGATTCTGCTGCTATCCGGGGCCGAGCGGGTCTTTTCAAACAATCTGCTGCCTGTGGAGCAGACAGTGCCAGAGGCCGCCGTGCGATTGATCGGACTGTTGCGGAGTGCACTGCATGAGCCGTCGCGGCCACTGGCAGAGTTGGTCACCTGGGAGGCTACGGACCGCGGTCGCGTGGCTCGATTGAAACCGGAGGTATTCGAAGCCTGGGGAGAACTCGTGGCGGAAGCGCTGCCCTTGCCGTCCGAGAGCGTGGATGTCGTGTTCTCGTTCGCCGTGCTGGAGCATGTGAAGCAGCCGGACGCGGTGCTGGCCCGCAGCTATGCGCTCTTGCGGCCAGGCGGGTGGTGCTACCATGCCATCGATCTGCGCGACCATGGCGACTTCAGCCGCCCGGTTGATTTCCTTACACTCACCGAGGAGGAGTACCTTCAGGCCACGGGGGGCAACGAGAATCGGCTGCGAGCCAGCCAGTATCTGGAGCGATTTCAAAAGGCGGGCTTCGAAGTGGTCTCAGCGCGCTGCCGGGACCGTCCCCTGCCGGAACCCATGTACGGCCGGGGGGACCTTGTCGATCTGGCGGAGATCTCGCTGGAGGAGTTCTATCCCCGCACGACTCTGCAGGATGTGGAGCCCTGGGTCACCGAGGCGATGCGGGCCGGGTTTGCACCGCCCTATTGCAACCTGTCCCTGCAGGATTTGTCCGCGATTTGCCTGCTGGTGATCGCCCGCAAGCCGTAACCGTATCTCTGCATTTACTAATGCGCCCTGTCGGGCGGCGCAAACATGACGCGCAGTGCTTCGCGCAGGCTGCGCGCTTCTGCAAATAATCGATGCCACTCCCGGTATTCTTATAACGATGATTTGATCATATACTCACAAGAGTAATCAGTAATTGCCCGGGACTATAGTTTTATGAGTATCCCTGGAATTCTGTACTTTGCTTTTCCGCTGTTTCTATTCATACGGCAGGGAAAACTCAAATCAATGCAGAACCAGCAGAAATAGGACTGCAACACGAATCGAATACTATGGTTAACTCACAAGGACTGTCTGGAAAAGTCGCGCTAATCACAGGAGCAGCGCGCTTCCGTGGCATTGGCCGCGCCATTGCGCTAAGACTGGCGGGTGACGGGGCAGACATTGTCGTTTGTGGCCGACCTCGCACACCTGCGTCCTTCCCGCCACATGAGCAGGAAATAGGTTGGCGTGGAGTGGAGTCCCTGGCCGAGGAAATCCGGCAAAAAGGGCGCAGGGCACTCGCGCTGGAATGCGATGTCACGAAAAAGGATCAGGTCGTGGCGATGGTTGACTCGGTAAAATCCGAGTTCGGTCGACTGGACATTATTGTTAATAATGCCGGGGTCCCGAGCAACGCAGGATCATCGCCAATCCTGGATACCGAGGAAGATGTCTGGTACGAGACGATGGATGTCAACGTCAACGGTGTATTCCTGGTGACAAAATACGGTGGCCGCCTGATGCGCAAGTGTGGAAATGGCGGCGCGATTGTGATGATTGCCTCACTTGCGGGTCGGGTAGGCCTGCAGGACTACGGTGCGTACTGCGCATCGAAGTTCGGGGTAATTGGCTTTACCCAGCAGCTGGCACTGGAATTGGCGAGCATCGGAATTCGGGTTAACTGCGTGAGCCCCGGCTCTCACGACACCGACATGATGGACGGCACTATTGCGAGAACTACGCAGAAGTACCATCTGCCGGTCGGCTCTTTTCGGGAGCAGCTGGAAAAATTTATTCCCATGGGGCGCCAGGGCAAGGTTTCAGAGTTGGCCGCCGTGGTCTCATTTGTGTGCTCATCCGATGCCAGTTATGTGACAGGCCAGACGATTAACGTCGACGGCGGCGCCCGGCTTGATTGACCATCACCGCTTTGCATCAGAGGTTTTCGAAGGTATATGCCTGATCAAACAACAAAACGGGTGCTCATCGCAGGCGCTACTGGCTACCTAGGCAAATACGCGGTGCAGGCGTTCAAACAACGCGGCTACTGGGTGCGCGTGTTGTCACGCAGTAAAAAGAAACTGTTTGAACCGGGCCCCTTCACTGCACCTGCCCTGTCAGTGGATGACATTGATGATGTTTTTATCGGGGAGATTTCCAAACCCGAGACGCTGGCGGGGGTTATGGAAGGTATCGACATTGTCTACTCTTCGGTAGGCATTTCACGTCAGCGCGACGGCCTGACCTTTGAGCAGGTTGATTACCAGTGCAATCGCAATTTGATCGACCTGTGCGGGGGCTCCTCCGTCAGTCGCTTCGTGTATGTCTCCATGCAGGGTGCTGAACACCTCATGCATCTGGCGATCACCCAGGCTCACGAGAAGGTC
>JANPDE010000458.1:0-6362 GCA_031431315.1 Haliea sp. | reverse complement strand
CACAAGTGCGCTCGCAGACCATAGTTGAGTTAAAAATAACCAACGATTCCGCCGTACAAAGACTCGCGGACTGGCAGTTTCTTATATTCGCCGGCGGAGTGGGCCTCAACACCCCGGATTTTTCATCCCCAGGGTGCAGTGCATTTGCCATCGACCAGTGCGACGCGTGGCTCAGTAACCTGGCGGGCGGTGACATCGGGGTCGGTGATACGGCCCGCGTCAACTTTTCCGTGGTGATGAGTTCCCTTGCGGGTAACGAAACATTGTTCGCTGGGGAGCTCGGTGTGGCCGGACAGGCTGGTTCCGGCGTGGGCCTGACGGCAGATTTTTCCCCAGGCTTCAGCTTGGCCGGTTTTGACCAGAAGGGCGTGGAGTATTCCTGGGACCAGACCTTGGTAGAGTATGCCCTTGGTCTTTTTGAGCCGGGTGAAATGAAAACCCTGACTTTTGTCACCGAAAGTTTTGCCAGTTCGACCGGCTTTTGTGACAGTATTGGCGACGGTATGGGCTCGGGCTATAAAGACTGTGTTACCGCCTTTGCCGGTTATGGGGATCCACCCGGTGGCGGCGGTCGTCGCTTGTACCGTAAAAAGGGGCAAACTCCGCCACCCCCGCCCACGGTGCCGCCGGATTTCCCAGGTTCACTGGTGAACTTCATCGATATTGACGGGGGTAATCCGACGTCCGAGGCGCCAGAGGGAATGAACCCACCCACAACGCCAGCCCCGGCACCCGCTACCTCCCTGCTCCTGTTGCTGGGATTGGCGTCGCTGCAGTGCCAGCGCCGGCGGCGCTGCCGGACGTAGGCCGCTGTCGGTAGGCTTTGTCAAGCAGCGGTCTCTCCGACGATTTCGTGGGTGAGGTCCATGACTGTTTCGAGGTACGCTGCTTCGTGGTTGCCTGTCTCATCCCCAGACGACTGGTCAGCATCGTCGACAGGGCGGGTATGGATTGTTCTTTATCCTTATAAATACAGTTTGTCACGGTATCCATGGTCTCTCGTGATTGTGGTTTAGCGTTACACACTTGAACCGTAAATTGATGTCGCTGACCCTCTCACCCACGAAACCCGCAGATGTAATGCCGTCTCGTCCAGAATGAGTGCGGCACTGGTTGTAATACGCCTGATAGTCTTGAAGCTTGTTCTCCAGGTCGGTCACAGTCCAAAAGAAGGTGTGATCCAGTAACTCGCGCCGAATACTGCCCGAGAGCGGCCGCGATATCACCAGCGATGTCTCCACGCGCATGTGGCCCAGTCTGGCGGTCGCGTTGCCGACATTTTTGATTGGCATCTGGGTCAATATTTGCGTGGCACTGCTGGTGGTGATGTTTCACGCGACGCGACTGGATCGGTGGACGGTGCTGGTGTTCGTGGCGTTGATGTCTATTTCCTACCTGTTCTACATCATCGGCGGCCAACATGGCGGCGAAGACCTGGTTGGAATGTGCGCCGCGGTTCAGAATATGACGTACTGCCTGCTGTCCATGGGCCGGCCTTGATGCATCGAGGCCGGCTCGCCGCACACTTCGGATGTGGCACTTCCAGGCAGCACCAGGTTTTGGTCTGACTGCAAGGCATGTGAGCGTCTCTATACACGTGACATCCAGTATTCGGGGTGGCGTGAATGGTGGGCGATAGCAAAGACGAGAATACCTTCCCGGTCCGGGCGGTACACGACAGAAAATGGAAATCTTTTGACGAAGACGCGTTTGGTATTCTTTGTGGCAGGAGAGCCAGCTTCCGGGAATGCCAAGCCCTGACTCTTGCTCATTGTAATAGACCACTTCCTTGAGGAATTCGCGCCGTGCTGGCGCGACAAATTTTGCGCGCATCACTCGGCGATACGTTTGGCTTCAGCAAAGACATCTTCGGCAGCATACGCCGGTATTTCTCCCCGATCGTATGCCGCAATGCGCTTCTCTATTTCTTGAGCCCAAGCTTCTTCAACTGCTGCGAGTGGGGAACTCAAAGATTCGAGCATGACTTCCGCCAATTTCGCTCGGTCTTCAGAATTCAAGCCTAGCGCTTGCTCTTCAATCTGTTTAAGTAAAGTCTGCATAAAACCTCCTACATGGTACTTGCAGTTTACACCCAAATTAAAATTGTGTTTAGCGCTAGCATTGCAGCGGGAACCGCGTAATTGGACGGATATGATTTGCTGCCAACAAAACGCTTTGAGGCGAACAGCGACCATTGGCTCATTCTAGACCATTAGCCTCGCCCATCGGGTGGGTGTGATGCAGGCAGGTAGATTAGTGGAGGAGGGTAGCGCCGAGCAAATTCTGACTCGACCGCAGCATCCTTATACACAGGCCTTGCTGAAATCAGTACCTAGGGTGGACTCCGTGTAGCCACTAAATGCACAATCCGCAAGACGGCCAGCATGCCGGCGAAGACCTGGTTGGAATGCACGCCGCGGGTCAGAATATGACGTACTGGCTGCTGCCTTCAGTATTGAGATCGAGGTTTGCGGCCGCTGCGGTGGTTCTGTGAGGGTTATCGTCGGAACGCCGAACCGTTGCATCGAAGACCAGGACGTCATGCCCGATAAAGCGGGGCAGGCCCTCGATAAAATTTTGGCTCAGCCCCACCTCGCGCTTGGACTCTTTTCGCTGGGAAGGATTCCAGCCCAACAGCACTCAGCCCGCAAGGAAGCCAGTGAAAACTGCACCGCGTGAGCTGTTGCGTCCTCTCGTTCAGGAATGAACGGATAGGAATGGCATGCTCACTGCCGCGAACAAAAATTTCAGGTTAATAGGCGGGTATTTTACGAATTTCTATCGTTCAGCACGTTCAGTTGACAGAGTCAGTCAGGAAATCTACTTTCAACAGGCGTTTTATATTTGCTATACGTTGGCCGAGCAGCAGCAAATGCGGCATCAATCAGAAAATACTCCTGCTCCGCTCCACAACTCGAATTCAGTGGCGCGTTATCCGTTTCACCCATCAACTTCAAGACTTTATTGCCAGCGGCATTCATCGCCGCATTCGAGCGCAGCAAGGGAATTTTCTTGTCCAGCGACTCACCGGTCCAGGACAGGAATACGCTGGGAATCATTAGAGTAGCGCCGTTGGCCGTGTGCATGACGTAGGCCGGACTGGTCGGATCCCAGGCGGTATAGCCGCGTGCCGAGTTTGTTGCGCGCAGGCTGCCATTGGGAAATGACGAGCCGTCAGGCTCACCCTTAATCAGCAGGCTTGCACTGAAATCGGTAATCGCGTTGCCCTCAGGATTGGGAATAATAAAGCCATCATGTTTTTCAGCCGTGGCATTGGTCATAGGGTAAAAAATATGCGAAAAGAACTTTGCACCTTTCGACATGGCCCATTCTTTCATCGCGGCGGCCACCACTTCTGCATTGATCGGATCAAGTACCGCACCGGTCTGCATCGTTTTCTTCATTGCCTTGAACGCGCTCCTGGTCAGCGATTCCTCCATCGCCGCCAGATTGAAAACGTCGCACGCCCAGATTTTACTCAGCGGTTCAGGAAAAATGACCATTTTTGGTGCGCGATGGGTGATGGTATGGATAGCATTGGTGCGCGACTGACTGCTGCTCATAGTGTTTTCCCGCAGTTGATATTGAAAATCCAGCTATGTCATTTGGTTAGCAATAAGGATGCCAAACGTGCCTGCGGTTGTCGGAAGATGCGGAACGTTTTTGAACCCTGGCTCCATGACAACCCTGTATCCAGCAAATCACGCTGCAACTCCACGTACTGCTGTCAAATCGCTGACGCCCTTATAGCGGTATTATTTCGGGATTCCTGCAGTGGGCACCGAGTGGCCGCACCAGTGAACAGCTGTTACGATTTCTGTTAATAATTTTTGGTGACAAGGATTGCCATGCTTACCTGCTCGCTCACCCGTAATTACGCCTCGCTTATTGGTATCATCATCCTGGCCATGTTGTCGCTATTCGCCCATGCTGAGGGTAGCCGTAGTCTTTATCCGGCCAGCTACCCCTCATCCAGTGTGGCTGCGGGTGCCCGCGCCAATCTCGATCTGCAACCCTCCCAGTATTATGTGAATCGCATTATTCGCCGCGGCTTCATCTACGTGTATGCCGAGGCCGGCGAATACATTCTGCTTGGCTCGAGCAATATTGGCAGCGCTGCAGGCTTGGGCGGTAATGTCAATGTTTACAATCCCCAGGATTTCGGCACCCGCGGCGATGAGACGATTCCTGGCGCAGCGGATTTCACCTGTACGGCTGGTAGCAGTCAGGCAGGGACGCACTTTGCTGGCCCTAATGTGGGCGCTATCCTCAGCCGCGCGGCAGAACTCGCTGGCCCCAACAGTGCTGACGGCGCCGCCACGATCACCAACGGCTACAATCCCTGTGGTTACCAGGCGCCCGTCAGTGGCGTATACGGTGTACTGTTCACCGCCGCCAGCAGTGGCGGCATCAGTGGCAACGTCACTACTGTCCCGCCTAGTAATAACTCGGTAGCAGGCTGGGAAATCGTGGTTCGTGCTAGCGCCTCGAGTGTGATTGATCTCGACGGCCGGGCCTACACGTTCGCCTTTCTGGGTTTCACCGGCGGCAATACTCGACCTGTGTTTTCCACGCTCTATTACGTGACAACCGACGGCTACCGCTACCAACAGGATCTGCGCGGGCTGGATCCCAACGGCTACGCGCTGTATGCCAATACGTTCGGCTTCATGGACAACAGCCAGCCCCTGTACAAAACCCTGCGCGGGAACAATGCCACAGTGAGCAATTTACCGCTGGGGGTTTCGACACTACCCGCGCAGTTTCCGATTTTTTTCAGCGATATCACTCCTGGCGCGGCTGCCGAGGCGGGGGCTGTCAAAGTGCTCAACGCCCTGGATATCCCGCTCGTTCCGCCATCACCGCAGATTGAAAGTATCGGCTTCAGTGGCTCCCTCGGTGGCGCTATCACTTCCACCGGCTTGGGCGGCACGTTCAGCTTCAGCACTACGGATACAGTCAGCTACCAGATCGTCATCAGTCGCGATGGTGTGGATTTCGACCCCGCCAATCCGCTCAATCGGCAGCTCACCGGGATAGCCTATTCGGGTGCTCACCAGGTGATATGGGACGGGTTGGGGAATGACCTGGCGCCTTTCCCGGCCAGCGTCACGCCCTATACCTATCGTGCTTATGGACGCAATGGCGAGGTTCACTTTCCGATAATCGACGCTGAGAACAATGGCAATGCCACCATCGCCGGCGGCGGCCCAACCATTACCCGATTAAACGGTACCAGTCCTGGCGACAAGACCGTATTTTTTGATGACCGCGGGTATGTGACCAGCAGTGGTAGTGCGATCGGCATTCTCAATGACACCCTGTGCCCCGGACCCATACCCGCTGCCGTGAGCCCGCCCGTCAATCTGCAGGGCGTGGATTCGAGCACCAGCTACCGCCGCTGGCAGAACGGCGGCAACAGCAATTCCGACTGCAACAGCACTGCGGGCTGGGGCGATGCCAAAGGCGTCAACCTGTGGACATACTTCCTGACAACCGATGTGAATTCCGCCTTGGAAATTCGCGAATTTCCCGTAGATATCGCAACCTCGGTGACAATGCTCGCGACCGTGGCTGCCGGAGGTAGCGTACAGGGTACGTTTTCCTTTGCCAATAACGGCAGCAATAGCGTCGACCAGGTCAGCTACAGCATGAGCCTGACGCCCGGCCTGGGTGTCGTCACATTCAGCAATCTGCCATTGGGTACCGCCGCCAGCTATGACAACGCTACCGGTGTAGTCTCCTTAACGGGGTTTCCCGTTACTCTGGGGGTGGGCGAATCCTATACCGGCATGCTCTTCAACTATACCGCCCCCGTTGTTGGGCCGGTCACGGCCAATACTGCGATAGCGACAGGCGGTGCCACCGCGGATTCTGTTCTGGAAAACAACAGTGCCGTCGCATCCACCGCCATCGGCAACGTCGATGTGGCGACGACAATCACCGGCGTGCCTGTGTCCGGCCTGCCGGGCTCGACGGTCACTGGCTCCGTACTGTTTTCCAATGCGGGCCCGCAGGATGCACAGGGCGTTACCTACGCATTCAGCATCGGCGCTGCGGGCAATACGCCGGGCGATGTGCAATTTACCAGTTTACCGCCCGGGGTCAGCGCCATCTTCAATCCCGCTACCGGTGTTGTCAGCCTCGTCGGCATGCCGACGACGCTGGTTGTCGGCGATCTACTATCGCTTGGCTTTTCATACACCGCCCCTGCCACTGACGGCGCCAGAATCGAGGTGAACTCGTCGGTGGCCACCACGTCCAATGACGCGGTAGCCGCGAATAATTCCGCCTTGGCCGGCACTGACTTTCTATTGCCCATCGTAGATGTCGCAACGGTAATCAACGGTATACCGACGTCC
>JANPDE010000457.1:0-1984 GCA_031431315.1 Haliea sp. | reverse complement strand
CCGCCTGCAGTCCGAGGGTGAGTGGCAGCTGTTGGCAGCCGCGAACGGCCGCTTCCAATTGCAACACATCAAGAGCGGAAATTACATTGGGCAGGACGGCGCCATGGTGACGGCAGCGCAGTCCGCCAACCTGTCATTCGTCGAACAAACTGATTGTGCGACTTTTCCTGAACTGTCCCTCGATGCAACGGGGGATATTACCTTCACGGAATTTGAAGACGGCTCGGTGTTTGGCTTCGTTGAGACCCACGCGCACCTGTTCACCAATCTTGGATTTGGCGGCGGTGGCGTCTTTCACGGCGCACCCTTTCATCCTCTTGGGGTGGAACATGCGCTGGGCGACTGCGACCTGAACCACGGCGAGGACGGGCGCAAGGATTTCATGGGTGCGGCATTCAACGCTGGCGTGGGAGATTTTAATGACCTGCTGCCGGCGATTGCGGCCGGTAAACTTCCCGAAAAGGATCACGATACCGAGGGCTACCCGGAGTTTACGTCGTGGCCGGACGCACCGCGCAGCGCCACGCACCAGGTGCAGTATTACAAGTGGTTGGAACGTGCCTATCTGTCGGGCCTGCGTTTACTGGTGCAGGATGCTACGACCAACCAGGTGTTGTGTCAGCTGGTCACCGGTATCGGCGCCAACCCCAAGCGCTATGATTGTAACGATATGATCGCGGTGGACAGGATATTGGAGGCGACCTACGCGATGGAACGCTATATTGATGCGCTTGCCGGTGGCCCCGGCCAGGGTTGGTTCCGTATTGTGTTCAGTCCGGTCGAGGCGCGTGAGCAGATCAAGGCCGGTAAGCTGGCGGTGGTGCTGGGTATTGAAACCTCGGATCTGTTCGACTGCTTTCTGGTGCCCTTTGGTGAGTTCAGCAAGTGTACCGAGGCCGACGTGGTGGCGAAGCTGGACGACTATCATGCCAGGGGCGTGCGGGTACTGTTCCCGGTACACAAATTCGACAACGCCTTTTCCGCCGGTGATGGTGACAGGCGGGTCAGCGATATTGGCAATTTTGGTCATACAGGACATTACACCAACTTTGTGTTGTGCCCCGAGGAACTGCTAACTTTCCCCGGTGGCTTTGACGAGGGCGGCGTGAACTTCGCCAATCTCAACCAGCCCCGCGACGTCTACGATTCACCGCCACCGTTTGATATGAGTGGTTTCAACACCGACCCCATCGGTGCCCTGCTGCCAAATATTGGCCTGCTCGGCGGGGGCCGGCTGGAGGGGGAGTACTGCCAGAATCACGGACTCACCGACCTGGGTGAATTCCTGATGCTGGAAATGATGAAGCGCGGCATGGTGATCGAAGTCGATCACATGCCCAGAAAGTCCTATAAGCGCGCCTACGAGATACTGGGGGAAAACGATTATCCGGCCGTGGGCAGTCATGGCCGCAACAATAATGGCCTGCTGTACGCATTGGGAGGCGTGTCCAAAGCCAATTTTGGTCGCTGTCGTTCACAAGATGAACCGGCCAGTATGGATGATGGCTTCCAGTCGCGTATCCAGTTGATGCGCGATGTGGGTGCCTTTCCCGCAGAGGGTTTTGGGTTTGACCTGAATGGATTTGCCGGCTCACCGGGGCCCAGGTTTGGTGAGAACAGCGACTGCGCTGACCCGCAAACCGATACGGGGATCACCTATCCGTTCAAATCCTATGGCGGTGATGTCACCCTGCAGCAGCCGGTGGTGGGCAACCGCACACTGGACTTCAACACCGAGGGCATGGTGCACCTGGGGCTGGTCGCCGAGCTGATTGAAGATGTGCGCCGCGATGGCGTGACCGACAAGGAACTGGAGCCGCTATTCAAATCTGCCGAGGGTTACCTGCGGATGTGGGAGAAGTCGGAGCGTCGCGGTGCAGAGATCAGTCAGTTTTGAGCGAAAAAACACCCAACCACCATCGCAGCCCCATGCTCTGCCCGGTGACCCTGGCCGATGTGGATTTGTTCGGCCCCGGCGCGCAGG